>NZ_JBEXPK010000001.1:0-446676 GCF_040612015.1 Streptomyces sp. NPDC006476
AGGCCCGTTGCACCAGCTCGCTCACCGGCTCCTGGCCGGAGGGGTGCGCGCCGTGGTCCGGCCCGGGCGCGGATCGCTGGGTGCTCGACACGGCCGTCACCTCCCGTCGCTCTCGTCCTGGGGCCGGGAGTCCGGCCCTTTTCACTGGCGCGCGAGTACCCGGAAGACCGCAGTTCACAGACGAGTGGTGGGACCGGATGCGGAGTCTTTCCGACTGACGCCATGGGCCAGCCGCAGCCGGCCGACCGGTGCGGGGCGTCGGAAAACGCTTTCCACCCGAGGAGGGCCCTCATTAGCGGGAGCGGTCGCGCCGGACGGGCGTGGGTACGGCCCTGCAGCGCGCGGTCATCGAGGCGGCGGGTGCGAAAGGATGCCACCAGATCAGATCGCACAGCGCCGGCGAGAACACGGGAAATCACCACCTCAAGCTGCGGCTCGGCTTCGCTGTTCACCCCGTCGTGCGCGACGACGACCACAAGGGCTGCTACTTCCTGCTTCCGGTGGCCCCACCCGCAGGCCCGACAACGGCACCACGGCCCCCGCCATGACCGCTCTCACCAGGCGCTTTCCAAGCACTCTTCCGTGACGCGGAAGCCGTGTTGCGCCCCCGGGCGGCCCGTCCCGACGATGTGGCCATCACCCAGAGACGGGAGCCGCATCCATGCCGCACACGACCGCCTTCGCCAGGAACCAGTGGTACGTCGCCGCCTACAGTCATGAGGTCGGGCGGGAGGAGCTGCTCGGGCGGACCATTCTCGGGGAGCCGCTCGTCTTCTACCGGACCGAGGAGGACGGGGCGCCCGTCGCGCTCGCGGACCGCTGTGTGCACCGGCGGTTCCCGTTGCACGAGAAGCCGAGCCGGCTGGACGGCGACCGGATCGTGTGCGGGTACCACGGGTTCACGTACGACACCACCGGCACCTGCGTCTACGTGCCGGGGCAGAAGCGGATACCGCGCACCGCCCGCGTCGCCTCCTACCCCGTCGTCGAGCAGGACTCGCTGGTGTGGGTGTGGATCGGCGACCCGCAGCTCGCCGACCCGCAGACCATCCCGCGCGCCAAGCACCTCGACTCCCCCGGCTGGGTCACCGTCCGCGGCATGGAGCCGATCGACGCCGACTACGGCCTGCTGGTCGACAACCTCCTCGACCTCTCCCACGAGACGTATCTGCACGGCGGTTACATCGGCACCCCCGAGGTCGCCGAGACCCCGATCACCACCGAGGTCGACGAGGGCGCCGGCATCGTGCGGGTGAGCCGGCACATGGACGACGCCGCGTGCCCGCCGTTCTACGCGAAGTCGACGGGTATCGAGGGGCGGATCACGCGGTGGCAGGACATCGAGTACCACGCTCCCTGCCTGTACCTGCTGCACAGCCGGATCGCCCCGGTGGGCGTGGTGCCCGAGGCCGACGGCAGTGACCCGAACGGCTTCCACACCGAGATCACGTACGCCATCACCCCGTCCTCCGACGGGCACGTGTACGACTTCTGGATGGTCTCGCGGGACTGGGCGACCGAGGACGCCGAGGTCACCGAGTTCCTGCGGGGCAACAACCACACCGTGGTGATGCAGGACGTCGACGCGCTCAACCTGCTGCAGAGGACGCTCGGCACCGAGCGCACCGGCTACCAGGAGCTGAGCATCAACATCGACACCGGCGGTCTCGCCGCCCGCCGCATCCTCGCCCGCCTGGTCGAGGAGGGCGACAAGCCCGTGGAGAAGGTCCTGTGAGCACCGGCGCCACCGGGGAGATCTACCGCATCGACTGGATGCCGGGCACCGACGTGCTGCACGGCACCTGTCACTGCGGCGCCGAGCACACCGCCCAGGACCCGGTCGAGATGTGGGAGTGGATGCTCGCCCATCCCGAAGGTCACCGGCCCCAGGAGAGCAGCGACTCATGACCGTGTACGAAGCCGAACTCGTCGTCGACCGCAGGGAGTTCGCGGCCGACGGCGTGCTCGCCCTCACCCTGCGCCACCCGCTCGGCGAGGATCTGCCGGCCTGGGAGGCGGGCGCCCATGTCGACGTGGTGCTCGGCCCCGGGCTGGAGCGGCAGTACTCGCTGTGCGGGGATCCCGCGGACCGTTCGGCGTGGCGGATCGCCGTGCTGCGGGAGCCGGACGGACGTGGCGGATCCGCCCATGTGCACGAGCAGGTGGGGCAGGGCGACAAGGTCCGGGTGCGCGGCCCGCGCAACCACTTCCGGCTGGAGCCGGCGCCCCGCTACCGCTTCGTCGCGGGCGGGATCGGCATCACCCCGATCCTGCCGATGCTGGCCGCGGCGGAGGCGGCGGGCGCCGAGTGGAGCCTGCTGTACGGCGGACGGACCCGTGACTCCATCGCGTTCACCGAGGAGTTGGCGCGGTACGGCGACCGGGTGACCGTCGCCCCGCAGGACGAGACGGGGCTGCTGGATCTCGCCTCCGTGCTGGCCGACCTCCCCGAGGGCACGCTCGTGTACTGCTGTGGTCCCGGGCCGCTGCTGGACGCGGTCGAGGAGCGCTGCCCGGCCGACCGGCTGCGGGTGGAGCGGTTCTCGCCGAAGGACCAACCGGCCGGTGAGAACAGCGAGTTCGAGGTGGAGCTGGCGCAGAGCGGGCGTACGGTGACCGTCGCCCCGGACGTCTCCGTGCTGGACGCCGTCCGGGCCGCCGGGGTCGAGGTGCTGTTCTCCTGCACCGAGGGCACATGCGGCACCTGCGAGACCGACGTGCTGGAGGGCACCCCGGACCACCGGGACTCCGTGCTCACGGAGGAGGAGCGGGAGAGCGGGGAGACCATGATGATCTGCGTCTCGCGCTGCCGGGGAAGGCGGCTGGTGCTCGACCTCTGACCGCCACCGCCGAAAGGAAGCGCCGCCCCCGCGCTTCGCCGAGCCGCGGACCCCTGTGGACGAGCAGATCCAGGCGGCGAAGCGCGGGGGTGCGAAGGACGTGCTCACGACGTCAGATACGCCTCCACCTCACTGAACTGCCCGGCGGGCCAGCCGGTGTTGGCGCTCACCGACAACCTGAGCCAGCGCAGGTTCGTACCGCTCGGCAGGGCGACGGTCGCCGTGTTGCCGGTCGCCGGGTCGAAGCGGTAGCCGGTGGCGCCGAGGACGGTCGAGTAGGCCGAACCGTCGGTGCTGCCGAGCACGGTGATGGTCTGGGTGCGCGCGCCCCAGGCGGAGGACGGCGGCAGCTTCAGCACCAGTCGGCGGACCGCGTAGGAGGAGCCCAGGTCGACGGTCCAGGACTGCGGGAAGGCGTTGTTGGTCGACTCCCAGTAGCTGTTCGCGTCGCCGTCGACGGCCTTGCCGGGTGTGTAGACGTCCTGTGAGCCGGTCGCGCCGGCCGGACGACCCTTGGCCAGGTTGCGGTTCGGGTCGGGGTCGGGGTTGCCCTGGCCGGGCTGCGGCCAGGTCGAGCAGTCCGCCCAGGTGCTGCTCCAGCCGGAGTTGCCGCCGCCGTCGGTGAGGACGAAGGTGCCGGAGTTCGCCGGGTAGGGGCAGTTGTAGATTCCCGCGGCGCCGACGCCCGTCGCCGTGACGTTGCGGAAGGTGGCCGAGCCCTGGGCCTCCGCCTGGACGACGACCGTACCGGTGCCCCGCACGGTCGCGCCGTCCACGGTGACGTTCCTGACCGGGTAGCCCTGTCCGCCGCCCGACACGAACTCGAAGGCGCTGTACGGGCTGTCGGTGACGGTGGTGTTGGAGATGTTCACCGTGGCATTGACGGCGCTGTCGTAGGAGTCGACGCGCAACGCGCCCATGGGGTGGCTCCAGTTGGGGTTCATGGCGCCGGTGCGGACGAGGGTGTTGCCGTCGACCGTGATCGTGCCGGCGAGCGGGGAGAAGGGGTCCAGGAACTTCTGGTTGGAGATCGCGATGCCGCTGCCGAGGGCGTTGGTGTCGTAGACCAGGTTGTTCCTGACCGCGATGTCGGTGCCGCCGTAGATCGCGATGCCGTTGGCGAGGTTCGGCTGCGAGACGGTGTTGTTCTCGAAGCTGGAGTCGGTGTCGGGCGAGTACAGCGACCACATGGCGAGCGCGTCGTCGCCCTGGTTGCGCAGGAAGTTGTTCCGGACGCGGACGCCCTTCGCGGTGCCGTTGAGGTTGATGCCGTCGGCGGTGGTGTCGAGGATGCGGCTGTTCTCGATGACGAGGTTGTCGTTGTTCCCCGTCAGCCACAGGCCGACCTTCATGTGCTGGATCCACATCCCGGAGACCGAACTGTTCGGCCCCAGCGAGCCGTTGACGAAGTTGTCCGGGTTGGAGTCGACCCGCTCGGTCACCTCGCCGATGACGGTGAAGTCCTTGATGCGGACGTTGCCGGAGGAGCTGGACTGGTCGATGAAGCGCGAGGTGTGGACCACGGAGTACCAGCTGCCGGCGCCCTGCAGGGTGACGTTCTGGACGCCGCTGAGCGAGGACGTCAGCCTGTAGTCGCCGGGCGGGATCCAGACCACTCCCCCCTGGGCGGCGGTGATCGCGTCCCGGAATGCCTGGGTGGAGTCGCCGTTGCCGCTGGGGTCGGCGCCCTTGGAGGTGACCGAGACGGAGCCCGCGGGCTGGGTGGCCGCGGCGCCGACCTGCTCGAAGTCGGCCACATCGACGGTGACTTGTGTGCCAGTCGACTGGAAGGCGACCTTGTCGCCCGGCTGGAGGTTCTGGCCGAGCAGCATGCGGGCGTTGTCGAAGAAGTGGTGCGTCTTGGCGCCCGGGATCCAACCCGTGTCGATGTACGAGTACTTGGAGGTCACCGGGAGCGTCTTGGCGAGCTTGGTGCCGTTGACGTACACGTCGAGCGAACCGGACTGGCCGTCGGGGACGCTGTAGGCGAGGTTCACGGCGTTGGCCGCGCGCGGCACGGTGAACTCGACGCGCTGGCCGGAGGTGAGACGCACGGCCTGGCGCCCCGAGGCCTCGGAAGCGAGGGTGCCCTGGGTGTAGTCGGGGCCGATCCTCGAACCCGTGGTCGTCGCGGACTCGGCCTCGACGGAGGTGAAGGGCAGGGTGGCGCCGGCGGCCGCGTGGGCGGCCGGAGCGAGGGTGACGAGCGTGCCGGCCGCGAGGGCGACGACCGCCCCGATCGCTGGCATGCGCCTGACAGATCTGGACCTGGACATGTGCCGATCCCTTCGGGGTGGGGGTGCGGGGACAGCGGGGTGCGGTCTCAGCCGCGCAGCCAGACCGCCGTGTCCGTGGGCAGCCGGCCGTCCGCGTCCAACGGGCCGCTGCTCAACAGGAGTTCGGTGTGGGGCGGGAGGACGGCGCTGTCGTCGGCGAGGTTCACGACGCACAGGGCGCCCTCCGCGCGGGCGAAGGCGAGAACGCCCTCGGGCGCGGGCAGCCAGGTGAGCGGGCCGTCGCCGAACGCCGGCCGGAGCCCGATCGCGGCCCGGTACAGGCTCAGCATCGAGGTGGGGTCGGCGGCCTGGCGGTCGGCCGCGTACTCGGGCCAGTCGGCGGGCTGCGGCAGCCAGGGCTCCCCGCCGAATCCGGCGTACGGCGCCTCGGCCGCCCACGGCAGCGGCACCCGGCACCCGTCGCGCCCCGGGTCCGTGCCGCCGGAGCGGAAGTACATCGGGTCCTCGATGCGGTCGCGGGGGATGTCGGCCTCGGGCAGGCCCAGTTCCTCGCCCTGGTAGAGGTAGACGGAGCCGGGGAGGGCGAGCGAGAGCAGGGCCGCCGCGCGGGCGCGCCGGGTGCCGAGGGCGAGGTCGGTGGGGGTGCCGAAGGCCTTCGTGGCGAAGTCGAAGCCGGTGTGCGTGCGGCCGTAGCGGGTGACCGTGCGGGTGACGTCGTGGTTGCAGAGCACCCAGGTGGCGGGGGCGCCGACGGGGGCGTGCTCGGCGAGGGTCGTGTCGATGGCCGTGCGCAGCCGGCCGGCGTCCCAAGGGCAGGACAGGAAGGAGAAGTTGAAGGCCGTGTGCAGTTCGTCGGGGCGGAGGTAGCGGGCGAAGCGTTCGGCGTCGGGGAGCCACACCTCGCCGACGAACATGCCGTCGTACTCGTCGGCGACCGCCCGCCAGGAGCGGTAGATGTCGTGGAGGTCGTCGCGGTCGACGAAGGGGTGGGGGTCGGGGGCGTCGGCGAGGTCGGGGAGGTCGGGGTCCTTGGCGAGCAGGGCGGCGGAGTCGATGCGGACGCCCGCGACACCCCGCTCGAACCAGAAGCGCAGGATGTCCTCGTGCTCCTGTCGGACGGCCGGATGGGCCCAGTTGAGGTCCGGCTGCTCGGGTGTGAACAGGTGGAGGTACCAGTCGCCGTCGGGCAGCCGCTTCCACACCGGCTCGGTGGAGCCGACGAACTGCGACGGCCAGTCGTTGGGCGGCAGTTCGCCGTGCTCGCCGCGTCCGCGCCGGAAGTGGAACAGCTCGCGTTCGGGGCTGCCGGGTCCGGCGGCGAGCGCGGCCCGGAACCACGGGTGCTGGTCGGAGACATGGTTGGGCACGATGTCGACGATGGTGCGGATGCCGAGTTCCCGGGCCTCGGCGATCAGCTTCTCGGCCTCGGCGAGGGTGCCGAAGGCCGGGTCGACGGCGCGGTAGTCGGCGACGTCGTAGCCGCCGTCCTTCATCGGCGACTGATACCAGGGGTTGAACCACAGGGCGTCCACGCCGAGTTCGGCGAGGTACGGCAGTCTGGCGCGGACGCCCGCGAGGTCGCCGGTGCCGTCGCCGTCGCCGTCGGCGAAGCTGCGGACGTAGACCTGGTAGATGACGGCGGAGCGCCACCACTCCTTGCGGGCATGGCGGGACGGTCCCACGGTGCGTGCCTTTCTGTCGGAGGGAGGGCGTCAGCCCTTGGTGCCGCCCGCGCTGATCCCGGCGATGATGTGCCGCTGGAAGACCAGGAAGAGCGCGACCATCGGGATGCTGGCGATGACCATCGCGGCGATGAGCACGGTGAGCTGGATGTTCTGCGACAGCTGGACGAGGGCCACGCTGATGGGCTGCTTGTCGGTGTCGGAGAAGACCATCAGCGGCCAGAGGAAGTCCTGCCAGACGGCGACGAGCGCGAAGATCGAGACCACCCCCAGCACCGGCCGGGACATGGGCAGCACGATCGACCAGAGCGTGCGCAATTTTCCGGCGCCGTCCATCTCGGCGGCCTCCAGCACATCGCGCGGTAGCTGGTCGAAGAACCGTTTGAGCAGATAGAGGTTGAAGGCGTTGGCGACGGCCGGCAGCCAGATGGCGAGGGGTTTGTTGAGCAGTCCCAGGTCCGCCGCGGTGAGGTACTTCGGTACGACCAGGGCCTGCGCCGGGACCATGAGGGTGGCGAGGATGCCGCCGAGGATCAGCCTGCCGAAGGCGGGCCGGAGCCGGGAGAGGGCGTAGGCGGCCGCGGTGCAGAACACCAGCTGGCAGGCCCAGGCGCCGGCCGCCTGGACGACCGTGTTCCACAGGTGCCGCGGGAGCTGCATCAGGTCCCAGGCGTCGGTGTAGCCGCCGAGGTGCCAGTGGTCGGGGACGAGGGTCGGTGGGGTCCGCGCGATCTCGTCCGGCGACTTCATCGCGCCGGTCACCATCCAGTACACGGGGAAGAGGAAGGCGAGGGCGAAGAGCAGGACGACGGCGGTGAAGACCGTCCAGTAGAGGGCCTTGCCGCGGGGGCGGGCCAGGGTCGCCGGGGAGATCAGGGTCCGGGTGCTCACGCGTCCTCCTCCCCGGAGCGGGTCAGGCGCAGGTAGACGGCGGAGAAGGCGCCGAGCAGCGCCAGGAGCATGACGCTGAGGGCGCAGGCACCGCCGAAGTCGTTGTAGAGGAAGGCGTACTTGTAGATCAGGTAGAGCACGGTGACGGTGGCGTTCTCGGGGCCGCCACCGGTGATCACGAACGGTTCGGTGAAGACCTGCATGGTGGCGATGATCTGAAGGAGCATCAGCATCAGGATCACGAAACGCGTCTGAGGGATCGTCACGTGCCGTACGCGCTGCAGCAGGTTGGCTCCGTCCAGCTCGGCCGCCTCGTACAGCTCGCCGGGGATGGACTGCAGGGCGGCGAGGTAGATCAGGACCGTGCCGCCCATGTTGGCCCAGGTGGCGACGAGGACCAGGGAGACCAGCGCGGTGTCGGCGCCGTTGGACCAGTTCGAGGTGGGCAGGTGCAGGAAGCGCAGCGCCTCGTTGGCGAGGCCGGCTCCGGGGTCGTAGAACCACTTCCACAGCAGGGCGCTGACCACCGGCGGGATCATCACCGGCAGATAGACCACGATCCTGAAGAACGCCCTCGCGTGCCGGAGTTCGTTGAGGACGAGGGCCATCACGAAGGGGATCGCGAAGCCGATCAGCAGGGCGAGGAGCGTGAAGGTCAGGGTGTTGCGCCAGGCCGCGGAGAATTCGGGGTCGTGCCAGACGCGGGTGAAGTTGGCGGTGCCGACCCATTCCGGCGACGAGCCCGGCGTGTACTTCTGGAAGGCGATCACGACGGCACGGATCGCCGGGTACCAGGAGAAAAGGGCGAAGCAGATCAGGCCGCCGAGGAGGAAGGCGTAGGCGCGCGCCTGGTCGGCGAGGCGGCGCCGTCCCCGGTCCCCTGCCGGGGACGGCGCCGGGACCGTGGGGGCGACGGCCGTCCTGGTCCGCTGCCGCTCGGCCGTCTTCGTCATGGCCGTCAGCCCCGGGCCAGGATGCCGTCGATCTTGCCGGAGGCGTCCTTGAGGAGCTGGTCGATGTCGGCATCCTTCTTGGTGAGGACGGCGGAGACGGCGGAGTCGAGGACGGAGTAGATCTGCTGGGCGTCCGGCGGCTCGATCTTCAGCTGAAGGCTGTGGTTGCCGTCGAGGAAGGCCTGGTAATTCGCCACCGGGACATTGGCGTTGGCCTTCTTGACCTGCTGGTCCTTGGCGTCGGCGGCGCCGGTGAACAGGCGCGGCTCGGGCAGTCCGACGGGGGCGTTCGCCTTCTTGGCGCGGGCGTAGTCGCCGAGGAAGCCGGTGCCCGGGGTGAGGAACATGTGGTCGAGCCACTTCAGGCCTGCGCGGATCTGGGCGGGCGTGTCGTGCTTGTTGAACATGTAGCCGTCGCCGCCGATGAGCGTGCCCTTGCCGCCGGGCATCGGACCGAGCGCGAGGTCCTTGTAGTTGCCGCCCTTCTCCTTCACGAGGATCGGGATGTTGTCCGGGGCGGAGAGGTACATGCCGAGCTTGCCCGAACCCATCATCTGCTGCACGTCGTTGATGACCAGGAGCTGCTTGCTGCCCATCGAGTCGTCGGTCCAGCGCATGTCGTGCAGGTTCTGCAGGACGGCGTGTCCCTCGGGGGTGTCGATGGTGGCCTTCTTGCCGTCGGCGCTGACGACGTCGCCGCCCTGGGAGTAGAGCTCGGCGGTGAAGTGCCAGCCGCCCTGGTTCTGGGCGCTGTAGTCGGCGTATCCGACGGTGCCGTCGCCGAGGGCCGCGATCTTCTTGCCGTCGGCGCGGACCTCGTCCCAGGTGGCGGGCGGCCGGTCGGGGTCCAGGCCGGCCTTCTGGAAGAGCTTGCGGTTGTAGATCAGGCCCATCGAGTAGCCGGTGCGGGGGACGCCGTAGATCTTCCCGTCGACGGTGTAGATGTCGCGCAGCTGCTTCTGGATGGAGTCGTAGCTCTTCAACTCCTTGATGTACGGCGTGAGATCGGCCGCCTGACGGATGTCGACGACGTGCCTGGCGTCGGTGAAGTACGTGTAGAAGACGTCCTCCATCTGCCCGCCGGCGAGCTTGGCGTCGAAGGTCTTGGGGTCCTGGCAGGGGAACGCGTCGTGCGCGACGACGTCGATGTCCGGGTGCCGCTTCTCGAAGGACGCGACGTCCTGCTCGAAGAAGCCGCGGTCGACCTTGGCGCTCTTGGGCGGCTCGCAGTTGACGGTGATGCGGGTCTTCCCGCTCGCCGTGCCGTCGTCACCGGACCCGCAGGCGGTGGCGGCGAGGGCGAGTGAGGAACAGACGCTGAGCGCGACGAACGTACGGCGGAACCCGGTGCTTCTCATCGGTGGACCCCTCGTGGCAGGAGCGGTGGGCGCCGCACACTCAAGCACCGCCGACATCCCTCCGCAAGATGTCGCGCAGAATCTGTAATTATTCGACAGCTGATGGGATCTCAGGGACGAGGAGCTTGCGCGGTCGAGCCGCGCACCACCAACTCCGGCTCGAACAACAGCTCTTCGGCGGGTACGGAACCGCCGCCGACCTGCGCGTTCAGCAGCTCCACGGCAGCGCGCCCCATGGCCTCGATCGGCTGGCGGACGGTGGTCAGGGGCGGCTCGGTGCAGTTCATCAGCGCGGAGTCGTCGTAACCGACGACGGAGATGCGGCCCGGCACGTCCAGCCCCTTGCGGCGGGCGGCCCGGATGACACCGAGGGCGAGCGGGTCGCTGGCGCAGATGAAGCCGGTGACACCGCGGTCGATCAGCCGGGATGCGGCCGCGTGACCGCCCTCGATGGAGAACATGGCCCGTGCGACATGCTCCTCGGGGAGGTCGCCGAGGGCCTGGGCGGCGGCCAGTTTGCGGGCCGACGGCACATGGTCGGCGGGCCCCAGCACCAGCCCGATCCGCGCGTGCCCGAGCGAGGCGAGATGCCGCCAGGCCTGTTCCACGGCCACGGCGTCGTCGCAGGAGACGCCCGGGAAGCCGAGGTCGTCGATGGACGCGTTGACCAGCACCACCGGGATGTTGCGCTCGGCGAGCCGGCGGTAGTGGTCGTGCGGGGCGTCGGCTTGGGCGTACAGGCCGCCGGCGAAGACGACGCCGGAGACCTGCTGTTGCAGCAGCAGGTCCACGTAGTCGGCCTCGGACACACCGCCCTTGGTCTGGGTGCACAGCACCGGCGTGAGGCCCAGCTGGGCGAGCGCCCCGCCGATCACCTCGGCGAAGGCCGGGAAGATGGGGTTCTGCAGCTCGGGCAGGACGAGACCGACGAGCCGGGCACGCTCACCCCGCAGCTGGGTGGGCCGCTCGTAGCCGAGGACGTCCAGGGCGCTGAGCACCGCCTGCCGGGTGGCCTCGGAGACACCCGGTTTGCCGTTGAGTACCCGGCTGACCGTGGCCTCGCTGACCCCGACCTTCTTCGCCACCTCAGCAAGTCGTCGCGTCATGAACGCAAGAATAGCGCAAGGAACGCAAATGGCTTGCGTAGCCGGGCCGCCTGCCGGCGACAGCGGCTCAGTGGGCGGCCCACAGGCCCCGGACGTGTCCGAGGTGACGGGTCATCACCTCACGGGTGCGCTCGGGGTCCCGGGCGAGCAGGGCGTCGAGGAGTTCGAGGTGCTCCTGCGCGGAGGCCTCCAGCCGTCCCGCCTCGACGAGAGCCGTCAGCCCGTACAGGCGCGAACGCTGCCGCAAGTCCCGTACGACTTCCACAAGATGGTCGTTCCCCGCCAGCGCCAGCAGTCCCAGATGGAACCGCAGGTCGGCCTCGACGTAGGCGATGAGGTCGCCCTTGGTGGCGGAGGTGACGATCTCCATCGCCTCGGGGCGGAGTGCCTCGACGTCGGCCGGCTCGGCGGTGGTCGCCAGGCCGACCGTCACCGGGATCTCGATCAGGGACCGGACGTGGGTGTACTCGTCGAGCTGCTTGTCGGAGACCTCGGTGACCCGGAAGCCCTTGTTGGGGACGATCTCGACCATGCCCTCCTTCACCAGCTCCAGCATCGCCTCGCGCACCGGGGTCGCCGAGACACCGAGACGCGGGGCGAGAGCCGGCGCCGAGTACACCTGGCCGGGGCGGAGTTCACCCGAGATCAGGGCGGCACGCAGCACGTCCACGACCTTCTCCCGGAAGTTGGGCTTCCTGCCGCCGAGCGACGGCAGGGCGGGGCGGCTGCGCTGCGGGGCCATGGTGATCGTCCTCCTCGGGTCACCGGACATTATGGGGCTCGCCTACAGCACGAATCCCGCGGGGAAGGGGTCTTCCGGGTCCAGCAGGTACTGGGCGGTTCCGGTGATCCAGGCGCGGCCGGTGAAGCTGGGCAGGACGGCCGGACGGCCGGCCACCTCGGTGGTGCCCAGCAGCCGGCCGGTGAAGCGGGTGCCGATGAACGACTCGTTGACGAACTCGGTGTGCAGGGGCAGTTCGCCGCGCGCGTGCAGCTGCGCCATGCGTGCGCTGGTGCCGGTGCCGCAGGGTGAGCGGTCGAACCAGCCGGGGTGGATGACCATCGCGTGCCGCGAGTGACGGGCGTCGGAGCCCGGGGCGTAGAGGTGGACGTGGTGGCAGCCCCGGATGGAGGGGTCCTCGGGGTGGACGGGTTCGTCGGCGGCGTTGATGGCGTCCATGAGTTCCAGACCGGCGGCGAGGATGGCGTCCTTGTGGGCGCGGTCGAAGGGGAGGCCGAGCTGGTCGATGGGGAGGATGGCGTAGAAGTTCCCGCCGTATGCCATGTCATATTCCACTGACCCGTCAGGCAACTCCACCTTCCGGTCCAGCCCCACCGCGAACGACGGCACGTTCCGCAGCGTCACCGCCTTCGCCGCTCCTCCCTCCACCGCCACCTCGGCGATCACCAGCCCCGCCGGGGTGTCGAGGCGGATCGTGGTCACCGGCTCGACGACCTCGACCATGCCCGTCTCCACCAGGACCGTCGCGACTCCGATCGTGCCGTGTCCGCACATCGGCAGATAGCCGGAGACCTCGATGTAGACCACGCCCCAGTCGCAGTCCGGCCGGGTCGGCGGCTGGAGGATCGCGCCGCTCATCGCGGAGTGGCCGCGCGGCTCGTTCATCAGCAACTGCTTGATCTCGTCGCGGTGTTCGCGGAAGTACAGCCGCCGCTCGTTCATGGTGGCGCCGGGGATGGTGCCGATCCCGCCCGTGATCACGCGGGTGGGCATGCCCTCGGTGTGCGAGTCGACGGCATGCAGGACGAGTTTGCTGCGCATGACGTCTCCCTACGCCAGGCCTGCGGCGACAGCCTGCTCGGTGGCGGCCCGGACCTCGGTCTCCTGCTCGGGCAGCAGCGGCATGCGTGGCGGCCGCACCGGGCCGCCGTACCGGCCGACGATGTCCATCGACATCTTGATGGCCTGCACGAACTCGACCCGGGAGTCCCAGCGCAGCAGCGGGTGCAGCTGCTCGTAGAGCTTCTTGGCGGTGGCCAGGTCGCCGTCGACGGCCGCCCGGTACAGCTGGGTGCTCGCGGCGGGCAGCGCGTTGGGGTAGCCCGCCACCCAGCCCTTGGCGCCGGCGATCGCGAGCTCCAGCAGGACGTCGTCGGCGCCGATCAACAGGTCGAGTTCCGGGGCGAGTTCGGCCAGCCGCCAGGCCCGGCGGACATCGCCGGAGAACTCCTTGACGGCCTGGACGTACCCCTCGCCGTGCAGTTTCGCGAGCAGCTCCGGGACGAGGTCGACCTTGGTGTCGATCGGGTTGTTGTACGCCACGATCGGCACGCCCGCCTTCGCGACCTCGGCGTAATGGGCGAGCACCGAACGTTCGTCGGCGCGGTAGGCGTTGGGCGGCAGCAGCATCACGGAGGCACAGCCGGCGTCACGGGCCTGCTCGGCCCAGCGCCGTGACTCCGCCGAGCCGTAGGCGGCCACACCGGGCATCACACGTGCGCCGCCGATCGCGGCCACGGCGGTCTCCACGACCTTGGCGCGCTCCTCGGGCGTGAGCACCTGGTACTCGCCGAGCGAGCCGTTGGGGACGACACCGTCGCAGCCGTTCTCGACGAGCCACGCGCAGTGTTCGGCGTACTTGTCGTAGTCGACCGTCAGGTCGTCGGTGAGCGGGAGCGCCGTGGCGACGAGGACGCCGCGCCAGGGGCGGTGGTCGGTCATGAGGGCCCTTCCTCGGTGGGGTGGTCGGGTTCGCGGGCCAGGACGCCGAGCGGCACGGGCCTGGCGAACGGCCTTCTGGACGGGGTGAGTTCGCAGCCCGCGAGTCCGGCGACCGCAGGTCCGCACACCCGGCCCTGGCACCAGCCCATGCCGGCCCGGGTCAGCAGTTTCACGGTGCGCGGATCGCCCGCGCCCAGATCGCCGACGGCCTCGCGGACGGCGCCGGCGGTCACCTCCTCGCAGCGGCAGACCACGGTGTCGTCGGTGACCTGGTCCATCCAGTGCTCGGGCGGCCGGTACACGTCGTCCAGCACTGCCGCGAACTGCCGTAGTTTCCTGCGGGACTTGAGGGCTGCGACGTCCGGGGCGGGCTCGGTGCCGGTCAGGCGTGCGGCGGCCGAGGCTCCCGCGACGTGTCCCTCGACGAGCGCGAGCGCGGAGCCGCCGACGCCGGTGGCCTCCCCCGCCGCCCAGACGCCGGGGACGTCGGTGCGTTGCTCGTCGTCGACGTGGACGCTGTTGCCGTCGAGACGGCACCCGAGGCTCTCCGCGAGGTCGGTGTGCGGGAGCAGGCCGTGGCTGACGGCGAGGGTGTCGCAGGCGATGCGGCGTGCGGTGCCGGGTCGGACACGCCCCGTCGCGTCGAGGGCGGCGACGGTGACGCCCTCCACCCGGTCGGTGCCGTGCGCCTCGACCACGGCATGCCGGAAGAGCGGGCGTACCCGGCGCCGGAGCAACCGGCTCGCGTACAGCGCGCCTTCGGCGACCTTGCCGGGCTGGGTCGCCAGCGCACGGGGCCGTCGTACGAACGTCCGAGGGTCGGCGGACTCCACGAGTGCCGCCACCTCCGTCCCCGCGTCGGCGAGTCCGGTGGCGACCGGCAAAAGGAGGGGTCCGGTCCCGGCGACCACGGCGACCCGGCCCGGGACGGCCAGTGTGCCCTTCAGCATGGCCTGCGCGCCGCCCGCGGTGACGACGCCGGGAAGGGTCCAGCCGGGGAAGGGCAGCACCTGCTCGTACCCGCCGGTGGCGAGGAGCACGGCGTCCGCGCGGACGGTGACGGGGTCCTCCTGCTCGGGGCCGAGCAGCGCGTGCACGGCGAAACCTTCGGTCAGCCGCTCGACGAACCAGACGTGATGGTCCGTCAAGTGCCGTACGTGGCCCGCTCCGATCCGGCCGCGCAGTCCGTCCCTCAGTCCCTCCCAGGTGCGCCACTGGTGGTGCAGGGCCTGGGGGTGGCGGGCGCGCAGTTCGCGGGCCGGCTGGCGGTAGAACTGGCCGCCCGCCTCCGCGGCCGAGTCGATCAGCGTGACCCGGACTCCGTGCGCGGCGGCCAGGGTCGCGGCGAGGCCCGCGGGGCCCGCGCCGATCACCGCGAGGTGCGGTCGGTCAGTCATCGTGGCCGGTCCCCTCCTGGGTACGGATCACGTCGCCCGGAGCCACCGGCACCAGACAAGCCCGTTGGTTGGGGCGGTCGTTGACGGTCACCAGGCAGTCGAAGCAGACGCCGATCCCGCAGAAGACGCCGCGTGGGCGGCCGTCGCCGCGGGTGGCGCGCCAGGCGGTGATGCCCGCCGTCCACAGCGCGGCGGCGACGGTCTGGCCGGGCAGGGCCTCGATCTCCCGGCCGTCGAGGGTGACCGTGAAGGGCGGCCCCGGGCGGGCGTCGGCCAGGTCGAGCGGCGAGCTCACGGGGCCTCCTCGGCGAAGCGGTCGGGCCGGAACGGCGCGAGGTCCAGGTCGGGGGTCTTCGCGGTCAGGACCTGCGCGATCAGATGTCCGGTGGCTGTGGACAGGCCGATGCCGGCGCCCTCGTGACCGCAGGCCTGGAAGAGGCCGGGGACGCGCGGGTCGGGGCCGATGGCGGGCAGATGGTCGGGCATGTAGGGGCGGAACCCGGTGTAGGCGCGCAGGGCCCGGACCTCGGCGAGGAAGGGGAACAGCCGGGTCGCGCCGGCGGCGAGGGAGCGCAGGGCGGGGAGGGAGAACGACCGGTCGAAGCCGACGCGTTCGCGGCTCGCGCCGATCAGGATGGGTCCCGCCGCCGTTCCCTCCACGACCGGCGAGGTCTGCAGCGCGGCCGAGTCGCTGGCCACGTCGGCCACGTAGTCGGCGGCGTACACCTTGTGCCGGACCCGGCGCGGAAGGGGCTCGGTGACGAGGACGAAGCCGCGGCGCGGGAGGACGGGCAGGGTGGTGCCGGCCAGGGCGGCGATATCGGCTCCCCAGGTGCCGGCCGCGTTGACGAGGGAGGGGGCGTGGATGTCGCCCCGGTCGGTGCGGACGCCGAGGACCGTGCCGTCGGGGCGGCGCAGTACGTCCGTCACGGTCCGGCCGGTGTACAGGCGGGCGCCCGAGGCCCGCAGCAGATGGGCGGCGGCCAGGGCGGGCATGACCTGGCAGTCCTGGGGGTAGTGCACGGCACCGGGCAGGCCCGGGGCGAGGTGGGGTTCGAGGTCGTAGAGGTCGCCGCCCGCGACCGGCTGCGCGACGACCCCGGCCGCGCGCTGTCCGGCGGCGAAGCGCTCCAGGGCGGTGAGGCCGCCGGGGGACGTGGCCACCACTACGCCACCCTTGGCCTCGTACTCGATCAACCGGCCCAGTTCCTCGGCGAGTTGACCCCAGAGGCGGAGCGAGAGGAGGGCCAGGTCCAGCTCCGGTCCGGGCTCCTTGTCGGAGACGAGGAGGTTGCCCTCCCCCGCGCCGGTGGTGCCGCCGGCCACCGGACCGCGGTCCACCACGACGACGTCCAGGCCCGCTCGGGCCGCGTACAGGGCACATGCGGCGCCCGTCATGCCGGCGCCGACGACCACGACATCGCAGGTCAGTGGCTGGCTCACGCCAGTACTATGTCACATACCACTGGGCGGGGGGAATGGTGCGCGTCCCTCAGACCCGACTCCCCCCAGCCGTGTCCCCCGCCAGCCGCTGAGCCGCATAGATGGGTACGACCGACACCAGCACCAGCACCGCCGCCACCACGTTCACCACCGGCGCCTGCTGCGGCCGGGTCATGTTCTCGAAGATCCAGATCGGCAGCGTCTCGATCCCCGGTCCCGCGGTGAAGGTGGTGACCACGATCTCGTCGAAGGAGAGCGCGAAGGCCAGCAGCCCACCGGCCAGCAACGCCGACCGCACCAGGGGAAAGGTCACGTCGACGAAGGCACGGAAGGTGTCCGCCCCCAGATCCATCGCCGCCTCCTCGTACGACCCGGAGGTGCGACGCAGCCGCGCGACCACGTTGTTGAAGACCACGACGATGCAGAAGGTGGCGTGCCCGACGATCACCGTGAACAGTCCGAGGCCGACCCCGAGGGGCGCGAGCACCGTGCTGAACGCCGAGTTGAGGGCGATGCCCGTGACAATGCCGGGCAGGGCGATCGGCAGGACGACCACGAAGGAGATGGTGTCGCGGCCGAAGAACCGGTGCCGGGCGACGGCGAAGGCGATCAGCGTCCCGAGGACCAGGGCGATCGCACTCGCCCCAAGTCCGGCCTTCACCGAGACCCAAAGAGCCGCGCGCGCACCGGAGTTGTGCCAGGCGACGGACCACCAGTGCGTGGTGAGACTCGGCGGCGGCCAGCCGGCGCTGCGGTCGGGGTTCAGGGAGTTGACGACCACGAGCAGCAACGGCACGTAGATCACGGCGAATCCGAGCCCGGCGGCGACGCGCAGCGCGATGCGCGCGGGACGGGAGAGTTGCACGGCGGGCTCCTCTACAGGCTGCTCAAGGCGCCCGTGCGGCGCATCGCCAGCAGGTACAGCACGATGACGACCACCGGGACCGTGCCGAGCGCGGCGGCCATGGGCAGGTTGAGTTCGATGTTGGAGTAGACGAGATTGCCGATCAGCTGGGTCTTGCCGCCGACGATCTGCACGGTGATGTAGTCGCCGAGACTCAGCGAGAAAGTGAAGATCGAGCCGGCGGCGACGGAGGGCAGCACCATCGGCAGCACCACCGACCGGAACGTCCGCCAGCTGCGGGCGCCCAGGTCGGCCGAGGCGTCGAGGAGGCCCGCGGGCAACTGCTCCAGCGCCGTATGGATCGGCAGGATCATGTACGGCAGCCACAGGTACGTCAGGGTCAGTACGGCGGCGGGCAGGCCGAAGCCCGGGCCGCTGAGCCCGAACGGCCTGAGCATCCAGTCGGCGAGCCCGCCCTCGGACAGGATCAGCCGCCACGCGTACACCTTCACGAGGTAACTCGCCCATAGCGGCGTGAGGATGGCGACGACCAGCAGCGGACGCCACCTCGGCCGGGCCACCCGGGCGGTGTAGAAGGCGAGCGGGAAGGCGATCACCGCGCACAGGGCGGTCACGGCCAGGGCCACGCCGACGCTCCGCAGGATCACCTCCCGGTAGACGGGCGTGGTGAACAGCTCGTGGAAGTTGTCGGTCGACCAGACCTTCACCACCTCGGAGGTGAAGGAGTTCGTCGTCCAGAACGCGGAGACGAACAGTACCGACAGGGAGCCGAGGTAGAGCACGGCCAGCCACAGCAGCGGGGCGGTCAGCAGGAGGGACAGCCTGAGGCGGGGGCGGCGGTGCAGCGCCCCCGCGGTCCGCGTCAGCAGGGCCATGCCTCAGCCCTTGATCTCGGTCCAGGCCTGGACCCACTTGGCGTACGGCACGCACTTGACGTCGGTGCGGCCGTCGAGGCACTGCTCGATGGGGGTGTTCCAGAAGGCGATGTTCTTCCAGTAGCCCTCGTCGGCGGCGTGGAAGGTGGTGCAGAAATTCTTGTCGCCGGTGAGGTCGCAGGCCTTGGAGTTGGCGGGTGCCTCGCCGAAGTACTCGGCGACCTGGGCGTTGACCTTCGGGGAGACGATCCAGTTCATCCACCGGTAGGCGCAGTCGGGGTGCTTGGCCTTGGAGTAGATCATCCAGGTGTCGGACCAGCCGGTCGAACCCTCCTTGGGCACGAAGGCCTTGACCTTGGCGCCCTCGCCGGCGGCGAGGTTGGCGATGACCTGCCAGGTGGTGCCGACGACGGAGTCCCCGCTCTTGAAGGCGGAGATCTCCTTCAGGTAGTCGCTCCAGTACTCGCCGATGCTCGCGTTCTGCTTCTTCAGCAGGCTCACCGCGGCGTCGAACTGCTTCTGGTCGAGGGCGTAGGGGTCCTTGATCTTCAACTCCGGCCTGGTGGACTTGAGATACAGCGCGGCGTCGGCGATGTAGATCGGGGAGTCGTACGCGGTGACGTGGCCCTTGTACTTGGCGGCGTCGTCGAAGACGGCTGCCCAGGAGGTCGGTGCGGGGGTGACCTTCTGGGTGTTGTACATCAGCAGGTTGGCGCCGCGGCCGTGCGGGATGCCGTACATCTGGCCCTTGACGGAGTTCCAGGCGCCGTTCTTCAGGCCGCTGAAGATGTCCTTGTAGTTCGGGACGAGCTCGGTGTTGACGGGGGCGGCGTCGCCGGAGGCGATCAGGCGCAGGGAGGCGTCGCCGGAGGCCGAGACGGCGTCGTACTCGCCGGTCTTCATCAGTTTGACCATCTCGTCGGAGCTGGCGGCGACCTTGGAGTTGACCTTGCAGCCGGTCTGCTTCTCGAAGGGGGTCACCCAGTCGACCTTGGGGTCGTTGGAGCCGTTCTCGACATAGCCGGCCCAGGCGATCAGGTTGACCTGCCCCTCGGACTTGCCGAGCTTCGACAGGGGTTTGAGGTCAGGGGGGTTGAGGCCGGTGGAGGACGAACCGCCGGATCCGGAGCCGCAGGCGGTGGCGGCGAGCAGCAGCGCGGTGGCGGCCGCGAGGTGGAGAGTTCGGGTGAGGCGCACGACGTTCTCCATGGGTCGGGGTCAGTCGGGGACGTGGACGGTGTGGCGACGGTGCCAGCTCAGGCGCACCCGGGTGCCGCGGTAGGCGGCGACGTCCTCGGCGGAGGTCTCCAGGTTCTGCTGGAGGGCGGTGAGGCGGCCGCCGGCGTCGAGGTCGACGAGGAAGCGGGTGGCGTCCCCGAGGTAGACGACCTCGGCGACGGTGCCGACGGCGCTCGCGTGCTCGGGCTCGTCGGCCCCGGCGGACTCCTTCAGGACCCGGATCTTCTCGGGGCGGACGCTGTAGACGCCGGGGGCGCCGACGACGCGCTGGGCGGACTCGCCCTCCAGCAGGTTGGAGGTGCCGACGAAGGAGGCGACGAAGGCGGTCGCGGGGCGCTCGTAGATCTCGGCGGGGGTGCCGACCTGTTCGACGCGGCCCTGGTTGAAGACGGCGATGCGGTCGCTCATCGTCAGGGCCTCCTCCTGGTCGTGGGTGACGAGCACGAAGGTGATCCCGACCTCGCGCTGCAGCGCCTTGAGTTCGACCTGCATCTGCTCGCGCAGTTTGAGGTCGAGGGCGCCGAGGGGTTCGTCGAGGAGCAGCACGCTGGGGCGGCCGACGAGGGCGCGGGCGAGGGCGACGCGCTGGCGCTGGCCGCCGGAGAGCTGGGCGGGCCGCCGCTTGCCGAAGCCCTCCAGGCGGACCTCGCTGAGTGCCTTGCGGGCCCGGACCAGCCGCTCGGCCTTGGGGACCCCGCGGACCTTGAGGGAGTAGGCGACGTTCTGTTCGACGGTCATGTGCGGGAAGAGGGCGTAGTCCTGGAAGACGGTGTGCACGTCCCGTTCGAAGGGCGCGAGGCCGGTGACCTCCTGCCCGCCGAGTTCTATCCGTCCGCCGGTGGGGCTCTCGAACCCGGCGATCATGCGCAGGACGGTGGTCTTGCCGGAGCCGGAGGGGCCGAGCAGGGAGAAGAACTCACCGTCCTGGATCTCCAGGTCGATCCCGGCCACGGCGGTCGTCTCCCCGAAGGACTTCCGCAGATCCTGCAGCCGGATCGCACTTCCCTCCATGCACGGGAACCTTTCTGGTGCACGCGTACGTTGTACGGAAAGATATGAAGTCATAGTTCAAAGCTCAAGGCCCCCTCAGGGTAAAGCTTGAGTCAACGTGCAAGGTGGTGGCCGTGATCCAGCAGCAGATGACGGGCGGTGCCCGCAGGGCCGTCTTCACCCCGGTGGACAACCGGGCGCGCGTGGACGCGGTCGTCCGCCGGATCGGTGACGCCATCGAGCTGGGCCTGCTCGCCGACGGGGAGCAGTTGCCCGGCGAGAGCGAACTGGCCGGGCAGCTCGGCGTGTCCACGGTGACCCTGCGGGAGGCGTTGATGGCCCTGCGCCAGCAGGGACTGCTCACCACCCGCAGGGGCCGCGGTGGCGGCTCCTTCGTCTCCCTGCCCGAAGTCCCCGGCGAGGAACGCCTGAAGGCGCGCCTGCGCGGCTGGGGCACCGAGGAGCTGCGCGACCTCGGCGACCACTGGGCCGCCCTGTCCGGTACGGCGGGCCGCCTCGCCGCCGAGCGCACGGAACCCGACGACCTTCTGCAACTACGGCGTACGGCCGAGGAGTTGGCGCAGGCCGAGGACGCGGCTGCGCGTGGGCGGGTGTACGGGCGCTTCCATGTGGAGCTGGCGGCGGCCGCCCAGTCGGCCCGGCTCACCCGCGAACAGGTGGCCCTGCAGACGGAGGTGGGGGCGCTGCTGTGTCTTGTGCTCGCGGACGACGAATATCGTGAAGAGGTGGCGGACCGTCACCGCTCCGTAATCTCGGCCGTGCAGGATGGGGCTCACCAAACGGCCAGGGAACTGGCCGAGCGGTGCGTGCAGGAGTCGACGGCACGGCTCATCGCCCTGCGTCTGACGCTCTAGCCGCGCACCGCGTCCGGTCCCGTCCGGGGGAGGGTGGCATGAGCCTGGCGACGGCGGCGCTCGGCACGGCGCCGGAGGAGTCAGTCGCGGCCGAGGTGGGATCCGAGCTGGAGAGCGTGTTCGACGCCGTGTCCGCCACCCGCGCCGAGACCACGGCCCTGCTCGCCCGGGTGGCCGCCGACAACCGCCGCCCCGCCACCGTGGACCTCGCCGCCCTGCGCCCGGGCCTGCATCTGCGGCTGGCCCGGAACGCGCTGGTGTCCGGGGTCGGCTTCGTCGCCGCGCCGGGCCTGCTGGGCGACGTACCGGCCTGGCTGGAGTGGTGGCAGTCGGGCGCGGAGGGGGACGTACGGCCGCTGCTGCTCGACCTCGACCCGGACCACTCGGCGTACGCCGACTACACGCACTGGGACTGGTTCGCCCTGCCCCGGGACACCGGCGAGCGGGCGGTGGCGGGACCCTATGTCGACTACCTCTGCTCCGACGAGTACAGCCTCACCCTGTCCGCGCCGGTGGAGACGGAGGGCCGTTTCGCCGGTGTGGCCGCGGCCGACGTGTACCTGCGTCACTTCGAGGCCGCCGTGCTGCCGCTGCTGCGCCGGCTGCCGGGCCCGGCGCACCTGGTGAACGCCCGCGGACGGGTGGCGGCCTCCGCCGACCCCGCCCATCTGGCCGGCTCGCTCACCAAGGGGCCGGACTTCGCCGCCGTGCTGGAGAGCGCGCGCCCGGCCCGGCACGACGGCATGCGCCTGATCCCGTGCCGAGGCGTCCCACTCGTGCTGGTCACCTCCCCGCGCTGACGCGGGCGGCCACCCACCCCCCTCTCCGACCCGGCACCGCCGGCGACCTGAACGCCGGCGGGGCCCGGTCAGGTCTCGGTGTCCGGCACCACCCTCAGGTGCGCCGCCGTACGGCGTGCGGTGCGGGTCCGGGGGCGCTCGCGCCGGGCCTCCCGCAGGACGAACGTCATGCGCGTGTACCCCATCTCCCGCAGCGTCTCGGGCGTCTCGTCCACCACGCGGCAGTCGGTGGCGCCCCAGCGCGGGTCGGGATGCAGCAGCGGCCGTACGGCGCCGTCGTTCGCGGCGGCCCGCTCCCCCATGACCCTCAGCCAGTGCGGCAGGCCCTGGCGGTAGGCGGCCTCCATGATCGGGTCCTGGGCGATCTCCCGGCGGATGGCCTGCAGCCCGTGGTCGTGGGTGTGGCACTCGACTGCGGCGGCGAAGTGGGCCAGCATCGGCAGGCACCAGCTCGACTCGTGCTCACCGAGGACGCTCGCCGCGTCGGGATGGAAGAGCACGAACCGGAGGAGGTTGTCGCCCGGCATGGCCGTCGGGTGCGGGCCCACCTCACGGAAAAGTGACGCGAAAGCGTTGTTCGTCAGAACGACGTCCCAGCGGTGGTCGACGACGACGGAGGGGAAGGGCACGGCCTCCAGGAGGGTGGCGTAGTCCTGCAGATACGCCTGGGCCTCGGGACTCTCGGGGACGGGCCGCGGTGCCGGCCGCTGCCCTCCTGCCTGATACGCCATCGGGAGGTCACCCCTCTTGCCTCTGCGGCCTTCACGCGGCGCCTTGATCCTGCGGCCCCGGCAGGAGCCATGTCAACTATCGTGGCATTCCATGCCTGTTGACGGCTGAAATTGGCCACAGTTGTGGCGACACCTGGATGTGAGTTCGAACGACCCGGTAATCTCCGTCAAGTTCACGGCATCCGCTTGTGAGCAGCCTGTGCGAAACGTAGGAGATCTGTCGGTGACGGAAGGCTTCGAGGCTCCGGGCACCACGCCGGCGACCGCCGCGCTCCCGGCCGTCGTCGCTCGCGTCGGCACGCTCGCCGACCGGCTCGGCGTAGCGCACGCCGAGGTCTTCCACACCGGCCGCCTGTCCAGCGCCTCGGGCGTGCCCGAACCGGTCGTCCAGGCCCTCCTCGCGGGCCGGCCCGCGGGCGAACCCGACGTCCAGGCCCGCTTCCTGCAGCGGCTCGACCTGCTGCGCCGCACCCGGCTGAAGCCCAACGGCCGCAAGTACACCCAGCAGGAGATCGCCGACGGCGCGGGCATGTCCCGTCAGCAGGCCGGCGCCCTGATCAACGGCGACCGCCGCCCCACGATGGAGCACTGCGACGCCCTGCAGCGCTTCTTCCGCGTGCACGCCGGCTTCCTCACGGCCGAGGACCCCGAGGCGCTCACGGTCGCCCTGCAGGGCACCGAGCAGGAGCTGTTGCAGCGGCTCGCGGAGCGGGAGGCGGCGTCGGCGGACGAGGACCCGCTGGAGAAGCTGCTGCAGGACCACGGTGTGCGCGGGATCGCCTGGCGGGCCGCCCAGCTGCCCACCGACCAGCACCGCGACAAGGTGGCGGAGTGGCTGGACATGCTCCTGGAGAGCGTCAAGCGGCCCGAGTCGTGAGCCGGGGGCGGCGCGTGGGCATCGGCAAGGACATGCGCCGCCTGTGCGGCGAACTGGTCACGGCACTCCCCCTGCCCGTCCCCGCCTCCCCCACCGGCCCGCACACCGCCCTGTGCGAGGCGATGAGCCGGCGCCGCGGACGCCCGGTCCAGTTCCGTACGGCCGTCTTCCCGCCCGGCACGGCGAGCGGCCTGTGGCTGGACATGACGGACCGGGACCTGGTCGTCGTCGAGGAACGCACCGCCCCCGACCACCAGTTGGTGATCCTGGGCCACGAACTGTGGCACATGCAGGCCGGCCACGGCGGCCACCATGTCGACGGCGCAAGGGTCGCCGCCCGCCTCCTGGACGACGACATCGATCTGCGGGCCACCGTGCGCACGGTCGCCGCGCGCAGCCACTTCGACCAGGCCGACGAGCAGCAGGCCGAGACCTTCGGCCTGCTGCTGGCGAGCAAGTGCCGCACCCTGCTCACCGGTTCGGGTCACCGGGCGCCGGTGCAGCGCGACCACCTGGCGGGCCGCATCGAGGCCTCCCTCGGCTACCTGGGCCCGCAGAGCCAGCCGTCACGTCGCGCTGCGTTCGCTGGCCTCCCGTAGGTTCCGGTCCCCGGTGCGCTCCCTGCCGTCGTGGAGGCGGCCCTCGACGAGCAGGTCCCGCCAGTGCTCACGGCTCCAGTCGGCCGGCGCGGTCGTGGCCGTGAACTCCTCGACCAGGGAGACGAAACGTGCCGGGTCGCTGTGGAAGGGGAAGTGGCCGGCGCCCTCGAAGATCTCCAGTCGGCTGCCCGGCATCGCCTCGTGCGCCCCGTACGCGTGCCGCACCGGCACCACGCTGTCCCGGTCCCCCCACATCAGCATGGTCGGCATGCCCTCGGTCAGATAGCAGCGGTCGAGCATGGTCACGACCTGCCCCCGCCAGTCCACCACCGCCCGCAGCGTACGGATGAAGGCGTTGCGGGAGGTCTCGTCCGGGAGGGCGTCGACGAGGTCGACCAACTCGGCGGCGTCCTGCCCGAGATCGGTGTCCATGAGCTTCATCAGCCGCACCGCGAGCCCCACTTGCATCCGCATCCCCGGCAGCCGCAGCGCGGACAGCATCACATGGGCGCCCGGCAGCGAGACCAGCCGCAGCACGGGGTTGACCTCCCGCCCGACCCCACCGGCACTGACCAGGATCAGCCGCTCGGTCCGCTCCGGGAACTGGTAGGCGAACTGCATCGCCACTCCCCCGCCCAGCGAGTGCCCCACCAGGGTCGCCGATTCGATGCCGAGCGTGGTGAGCAGGTCCCGGACGCCGTTGGCGTACGCGGCCACGGAGTAGTCGGCGCGCGGCTTGTCGGAGGCGCCGTGGCCGAGCAGGTCGGGGGCGATGACGGTGTGGGTGCGGGCCAGGTCGGGGATCAGCTCGGCCCAGGTCGCCGAGGAGTCGCCGATGCCGTGGACGAGAACCAGGACCGGGCCCTCGCCGGCCATCCGGAAGGCACGCCGGTATCCGTGCACCACGCGGTACCGCAGCCCCAGTTCGTCCTCGCCGACCGAGCGCAGCCGCACGGCCCGTGCCGGGCGCCTTCCCGAGACGTCGACCATGCCTCGCCTCCCGTTCCACGGCCGCCCGCAAGCGGCCCGAAAGCCCTTGCCCTCCAGCGTAGAACCCCATTCCCACCAGGGGTTTCGAGGAGGTTTCGGCTCCGCTAAGCGAGCGAACGGCCCCGTCGCCGGACCCGATTGTCAGTGGCGGGCGGCAAGCTGGAGTCGCACCCCTCCATACCGGGGTGCGCAGCGACCGAGCCGAGACGCGACACGGGGAGAGCCGACGATGCCCACCGCTGTACTGACCGACCGCGAGCGCACCGCAGTACAGGCGTATCTGCGGCTGCTGCACACCGTACGAGCCGCCTTCGACGGGCCTCCCGGCGAGGCCCGACCACCCGTGGTGCCGCCCTCGGTGCTGGCCGAGGCGGAGCAGGCGCTGGCGGACGCGGGCCTGACGGGCAACGAGGAGGAGTTCTTCCGGCTGTTGCAGAGCTGGTGCCCCGAACCGTGACAGCCCCGCTCCGCGGGGTCAGTCCGCGGTGTGCGGGACCGTGACCGTGGTCGCCACCAGCCCCCGCCGGACGCTCCAGCGGCCCTGGAAGCGGTTGATCCGTCGGCCGCCCACCAGGGGCCCGGGGACGAGGAGTTCGGCGCGGAAACCGCCGTGCGGCGGCCCGTCGCCCGCGTCGACGAAGACCTCGATGTCGGCCTCGGTGAACTCCAGCCACCGCCCGGTGAGGGGGAACCACGCCTTGTAGACGGACTCCTTGGCGCTGAACAGCAGCCGGTCCCAGTGGACTTCCGGGTGCTCGTCGGCGAGCCGGCGCAGCCGGTCCGCCTCGCCGGGCAGCGACACGGCGTCCAGGACACCGTCCGGCAGGGGCCCGTGGGGTTCGGCGTCGATGCCGAGGGAGGCCAGGTCGGCTGCGCGGACCAGGGCGGCCGCGCTGTAGCCCTCGCAGTGGGTCATGCTGCCCACCAGGCCGGCGGGCCAGACCGGCGCGCCGCGCTCGCCGGGCAGCACGGGCCGCGGCGGCACACCGAGCTTCTCCATGGCGCGCCGCGCGCAGGCGCGCACCAGAGCGAACTCGCGCCGGCGCTTGGGCACGGCCTGCGCGACGACCGCCGCCTCCTCGGGGTACAGCGGGGCGGGCTCGGTGCCGTCGTCGCCGTGCACCTCCACGACCACGACCTCGTGCGGCAGCAGCTCCTCGATCACCCGGCCCCGACCTCCCTCGGCAGTACGCGGCGCGGTCCGCCCGGCGGATGCGGCCGCTTGCGCCACTCGCGGGGGTAGCCGACGGACACCTCCTCGAAGCGGACCCCCTCGTGCCAGGTGGTCCGCGGGATGTGGAGGTGACCGTAGACCATGGTCTCGACGCGGAAGCGGCGATGCCAGTCGGCGGTCAGCTCCGTGCCGCACCACATGGCGAACTCGGGGTACCACAGCACGTCACAGGGGTGCCGGTCCAGCGGGTAGTGGTTGACGAGGACGGTGGGCAGGTCGGCGGGGAGTTCGGCGAGCCTGCGCTCGGTCTCGGCGACCCGGGCCCGGCACCAGTCCTCACGGGTCGGGTGGGGGTCGGGGTGCAGGAGGTACTCGTCGTTGCAGACGATGCCGGTGCCGTGCGCGTACCGCAGGCCCTCCTCCTTGGTGGCGCAGCCGGCCGGCAGGAAGCTGTAGTCGTACAGGAGGAAGAGCGGGGCGACGGTCACGGGCCCGTCCGGGCCCTCCCAGACGGGGTAGGGGTCCTCCGGCGTGGTGACGCCGATGTCGCGGCACATCTCGACGAGGTGCTCGTAGCGGGCGACACCGCGCAGGGTGACCGGGTCGCTGGGGTGGGTCCACAGCTCGTGGTTGCCGGGCGCCCAGACGACCTTGGCGAAGCGGCCGGCGAGGGTCTTCAGGGCCCAGCGGATGTCGGAGACGGTCTCCGAGACGTCACCGGCGACCAGCAGCCAGTCCTCGTCGGTCTCCGGGCGCATCGCCTCGACCAGGGCGCGGTTCTCGGCGTATCCGATGTGCAGATCGCTGATAGCGAGCAGCCGTCCGGCACCACCGGCCCTCGACGTCACCGCTCGCCCCCTCCGCACATCGCACGCCCGAGACACCCCACGCCCGAGAGTCCCACCAGAGCACATTCACCGCGCGCGGACAAGGCGGCACCGGTCCGTCCACGGGTCCGGCGAATCCGTAACACGCACGTTGCACGCGGGGCCCCGGGAAAGCCGTATGATCGCCCCAACACCAACGCCACGGACTCCCTTCACAGGGGCGGTTTGGTGACCCTCCAACTCCCCTGCCCGGGCACGGGCTGCTCCGCCGTGCCCGCGAACCGTGAAAGGACGGCCCTGCATGGTCTCTCGCGTACGCGTCTGGCTCAACCGCACGTACGCGGAGAACGTGTTCTTCATGGATCAGCTGCGGCGAAATCCGAGTGATCGGGCGGTCGAGATCCACGCGACCCACGGTGACGCCGACTCGCCCGTGCTGGCCGCCGCCGACACGGCCGACCTGGAGCCGGAGGGGCTCTCCCCGGCCGCCTACGTGGAGTTCGCCCTCGACCAGTGCGCCAGGCGGAACATCGACGTCTTCGTGCCGCGTCTGCACCAGTCCGCGATCGTGGCGCACCGCGCCGACTTCGAGGCCGTGGGTACGGCCCTGCTCGCGCCGCCGCCCGAGGCCGTCGCCGTGTTCGAGGACAAGGTGACCGCCTACGAGGCCGTGCAGGCGATCGGGGTGCCGGTGCCGTCCTGGTGGCGGGTGCGGACGGCGGACGAACTCCTCGCCGCCGTCGAGGAGTTGGAGGCCGCCGGGCACAAGGCGTGCTTCAAGCCCGCGTCCGGCGCGGGCGGGGTGGGCTTCCGGGTCGTCACCCGGGCGCCCTTCTCGATGGCGCACCTCACCGGGTTCCCCAGCCCCTATGTGCCGCTCGATCTGGTGGTGGGGGCGCTGGAGCAGGCCGAGGAGCCGGTCGACTGGATCGTGATGCCGCGGCTGGAGCAGCCGGAGGTCTCGGTGGACTGCCTCACCGGGCCCGACAACCGGGTGCGGCTGGCCGTGGGGCGGACGAAGAACGGCCGTCGGCGCGGGTTCACGTTGCACGAGCAGTGGCTGGAGCCGGCGCGGCGGATCGCCGAGGGGTTCGGGCTGCACTATCTGTCCAATATCCAGTTCCGGATGTTCGGCGACCGTCCGGTCCTGATGGACGTCAACACTCGGCCGGCCGGCGGCCTGCACCAGCTGTCGCTGTGCGGGGTCAACGCCCCGTGGGCCGCTGTGCAGTTGGCGCTCGGTGAGGATCCCGGGGAGATGGTGCCGCCGTTCCTCGGGCAGGACTACACGGTGGTCTCCGGGCCGCGGCCGCTGCGGCCGGTGTCGATTCCCCAGCAGCGGATGGAGGAGACGGAGACCCTGCTGCCGGCGTTGCCCGCGCCCGTCGAGCCGGTTCAGGCCGCGGCTTCCGTCCTGCGCTGAGCCCCCGTCCACAGGTATGGACCAATTCTGTCGTTCACCTTGACAAGAGGATTGGTCCATACCAACTTTGTTGCGCACCCCCTGCAGTTCTCTCTGTACCGCTCTCTGCACTCCCGAACACCCCCATTCCTTCAGGGAGATCGCGTGCGCAACACACTCAGACGTTCCCGACGTCGGCTCCTCGCACTGGTCGGTTCCGCGGCTCTCGCGCTCGCCGGAGCCATCGCCCTTCCCGGCACGGCCCAAGCGGCCAACATCCTGACCAACCCCGGCTTCGAGTCGGGCGGTCTGTCCCCCTGGACCTGTACCGGCAACCTCGGCTCGGTCGTCTCCTCCCCCGTGCACGGCGGGTCCAAGGCCCTGCAGGGCGCGGTGTCGGACAGCGACAACGCGCAGTGCAGCCAGACCGTCTCGGTCCAGCCCAACACGACGTACAGTCTCAGCGGTTGGGTGCGCGGCTCTTACGTCTACCTCGGCGTGAACGGCGGGGCCTCGACGTGGACCACCTCGCCGTCGGCGTACAGCCAGCTGTCCGTGTCCTTCACGACCGGCGCCTCGCAGACCAGCGCGACGATCTACGTCCACGGCTGGTACGCGCAAGGGACCTACTACGCCGACGACATCAGCCTCGACGGACCCGGCGGCGGTGGCGGCGGCTCGGACACCCAGGCACCCTCCGCGCCGACCGGCCTGACCTCCACCGGCAAGACCTCCTCCAGCGTGTCGCTGAAGTGGAACGCCTCGACCGACAACGTGGGCGTCACGGCGTACGACGTCTACAGCGGCTCGAACAACGTGCTCAGCGTCTCCGGTACCTCCGCGACCGTCAGCGGGCTCTCGCCCAGCACCTCCTACACCTTCACCTTGAAGGCGCGGGACGCGGCCGGGAACGTCTCGGGGGCCTCCAACGCCGTGAGTGTCACGACGGACGCCGGGACCGGTGGCGGAGGCGGGTTCAAGCAGGCAGCGCCCTATCTGTACGAGGGCTGGGGGGATCCGCCGAGCCCGAGCACGGTGATGAGCGCGACCGGCATCAAGTGGTTCACGATGGCCTTCGTGCTGGACTCCGGCGGCTGCACGCCGGCCTGGGACGGCAGCCGGCCGCTGACCGGGGGCGCCGACCAGAGCGCGATCAACGCCGTCCGGTCCGCGGGCGGTGACATCGTGCCCTCGTTCGGCGGCTGGCAGGGCAGCAAGCTCGGCGCCAACTGCTCCTCCGCGAGCGCCCTCGCCGGCGCCATCCAGAAGGTGATCAACGCCTACGGCCTCAAGGCCGTCGACATGGACATCGAGAACACCGACGAGTTCGAGAACGAGGCCGTGCAGGCGAGGATCCTGACCGCGCTGAAGACCGTCAAGGCCAACAACCCCGGCCTCAGGACGATCGTCACCTTCGGCACGTCCACCACCGGGCCGACGTACTACGGCAACCGGCTCATCGAGCAGGCCCAGTCGCTCGGCGCCAACATCGACGTCTTCACGATCATGCCGTTCGACTTCGGCGGCGGCTCGGACATGTACGGCAACACGGTGAACGCGGCCGAGGGGCTGAAGGCCAAGCTGAAGTCGACCTTCGGCTGGGACGACGCCACCGCGTACGCGCACATCGGCATCTCGGGCATGAACGGGCTGTCCGACCAGCAGGAGAACACCACTCCGGCGATCTGGACCCAGATCAAGGACTGGGCCAACTCCCACCACATCGCCCGGCTCGCGTTCTGGGCGGTCAACCGCGACCGGCCGTGCCCGGGCGGCGGCGTGGTGAGCAACTGCTCCGGAATCAGCCAGAACACCTGGCAGTTCACCTCGATCACGGCCGGTTTCACCGGCTGACGACGGCTGGAAGCAGGGCTGGCGCCCGGGCCCCCGCGGCGGGAAGAATCCTTCCCCGCCGCGGGGGTTTTCCCGTGGTCGGGGGTGACGGCGGATTCGGGGGCTGCTCAGAGGTGAGAAGAAGCATCGCTGCCTGTGGGTGTCTGCTGCTCCTTCTGACGGCCTGCGGAGGGGCCCCCGACGAGAAGAGGCTGGGGCCCGGCCTGAGCCAGACCGACTTACTGGCCTCGATCGTCAACGACCGGAAACAGCTCTTCGACGGTTCCCTCGCCTACGCACCCTCCGTCTCGGTGCCCGTCGGAGGCAGCCTGAGATACGACGTCGTCCTCACCGCGCGCGGCGAGACGTCGCGGCGCGCCACGCGGACCGCCGTTCAGACACGGGTCTTCCGGGTGGGCGGGATGCAGGGCGCCCGGCTGACGCCGTACAGCCGACAGGTGAGGACGGTCCTGCTGTCCGAGGCGAGGCAGCCCATCGCCCGGCCGGGCGATTCCGCGCTGTGGGAGTGGAGCGTGTCCGCCGACGAGCCGGGCGACTACGAACTCGGCCTCACCGTCATCACGTACCAAGGGGGGACGAAGCGCGCCCTGGAGACGCTCAACCCGCCGATCGACGTCCATGTGAAGGTCCGCGACACCTGGTCCCACCGCTTCACCTCCATGCGGGACTGGCTGTTCACGGCGGCGGGCATCGCCGGCGCCCTGGTGGGGATCTACGCGCTCCGGGCTCCCCTGGCCGAACTCGTGCGGGAACGGCGGGAAGCCCGGAAGCGGCGTGACGAGAGCCGGGACGGCTATCTGTGAACGGTCGTCAGAAGCGCCCCGACCCCCGGTACAGCTCCAGCTCCCCCTCCAGCTCCACGGCCAGCACCGTGGCGAAGGGGTCGAGGTCCGACTCCCCCGGCGGGTCGATCCACAGCACGCCGACCGCCTCGTGCAGTCCGCCCACGACCCGGTGGCCGAGTTCGGTGCCGGTGCCCAGGACGGTCACCCGGCGGACCCCCGTCGCGAGGCCCCGGACGCCGATCTCCGCCCGCGGGGCGTCGAACAGGGTGAGATAGAGGGTGCGACGGTCGGCGGAGAGGGTGCTCGGGCCGTAGTGGTGCCCGGCCGGCAGCCCGCGCACCGTCCCGTACACCGCCTCCGCGTGCCGGCGGATCCACTGCCCCAGGCCCTCCAGCCGCTCGACCTGCGGCTGCGGGATGGTGCCGTCCTCCATCGGGCCGACGTCGAGCAGCAGGTTGCCGCCCCCGCCGATGGTCTCGGTGAAGTAGCGGATCAGCTGGGCGAGCGACTTGTGGTTGTGGTCCCGGTGCTGGTACCCCCACGAGTCGTTGATCGTCAGGCACAGCTCCCAGGGACCGTCCGGCGGCACGATCGGGGCGCCCTGTTCCGGCGTCGCGTAGTCGCCCTCGCTGAGCATCCGGGCGTTGAAGACGACGTGCGGGACGTACGACCTGATCAGCGCGGCCAGTTCGGGGATGCGCCACTGCTCCTCGCTGCGGTCCCACTCACCGTCGAACCACATCAGGTCGGGACGGAAACGGGAGGCGATCTCCGTGATCTGGCCGTCGCGGTAGGCGATGAACCTCTCCCACGCCTCAAGGTCCTCGTCCTCGGCCGCCACTTCGGAGTAGCGGTTGTCCTCCAGCTCCGGCGGACGCCCCGGCTTGCGCGTGGAGGCGTAGTCGGGGTGGTTCCAGTCGGAGTGGGAGTAGTAGAGGCCGACCTTGAGGCCCTTCTCGCGCAGGGCGTCGGCGTAGGGGCCGATGTAGTCCTTGCCGAGGTTGAGGTCCCCGTACGCGGTGTCCCACAGAGCCACACCGTCGTGGTGACGGCTCGTCAGGACCGCGTACCTGGCCCCGGCGCGGGCGAACAGGTCCGCCCAAGCCCTCGGGTCATAGTTCGCGCCGGTGAATCGCTGCAGCTGGGACATGTACTGCTCGTGCGGCACGATGTCGTCGTAGAACGACCAGGACTCCTGGACGCCGTCGACGGCATAGATGCCCCAGTGCACGAAGATCCCCAACTTGGCGTCGGTGAACCACGGTTGCATGGCCATCGCTCAGCCCCTGCGCAGCCGGAGCGTCAGGATCTGGAAGGGGCGCAGGGAGACCGGGACGCCGCCGTCCACGACCTCCGCGTCCTCCAGGGACCGCTCCAGCAGGTCGGTCACCTGGGCGCCGGTCAGCGGGAAGCCGGTGCGCAGGACGCCGCTCGCGCGGCCGCCGCGGGACTCGTAGAGCCGTACCACCACGTCACCGGACTCGTCGTCGGCCAGCTTGACCGCCTCGACGGTGACGCCCTCGCCGGCCACGGACACCACCGGCTCCGGCTCGCCCGCCGAATCGGCCACGCGCAGCGGGAGGTTGAGGGCGTAGCCCTCGGCCACCGCGTCCTCGATGCTCGCGCCGGGCAGCAGGGAGTAGGTGAGGCGGTGGCGGCCCTGGTCGGCGCCCGGGTCCGGGATGCGCGGGGCGCGGACCAGGCTGAGGCGGACCGTGGTGGTCGTACCGCCGTCCTCACGGACCGTGCGGGAGACGTCGTGGCCGTAGGTGGAGTCGTTGATGACCGCGACGCCGTAGCCGGGTTCGCCGACGTGCACCCAGCGGTGGCCGGAGACCTCGAAACGGGCCGCCTCCCAGCTGGTGTTGGTGTGCGTGGGCCGCTGGATGTGGCCGAACTGGATCTCCGCGGAGGAGTGCGGGGCGCGGATGTCGACCGGGAAGCCGGCCTTCAGGAACTTCTCCGCCTCGTGCCAGTCGATGTCCGTCTCGAAGTCGATGCGGGCACTGCCGGCGCGCAGCGTGATCGTCTGGACGATCTTCGAGCCCTTGCCGAAGGAGCGCGTGACGCGGATCGAGCCGAGCAGCGGGTCCTCGTCGGCGATCTCCACCGCGTCGGCGTCGAGCAGGTCCGTGTAGCGGTTCTTGTAGTGCTTGTCGACGTCCCAGGCGTCCCAGTAGTTGGGCAGGTCGGTGTGCAGGCGGAGCAGGTTGCCCGCCTCGGCGAGGACCTCGCGGCCCCCGGCGCGCAGGTCGCGGACGGAGGCGAGGGTGCCGTCCTCGGCGACCTCGACGCGCACCAGGCCGTTGTCGAGCACGCGGCCGTTCACCGTGACGGGGGCCGGGGGTTCGGCCGCCGCGACCGGCGCGCTGCCGCCGGCCGGTACCTCGACGAACGTCGGGAAGCCCGTCGCCGTGCGGATCACCTCGGCGCGGTCGAAGGGGCTGGTGTTGAACACCCGGGTGCCGCCCGCGCCCAGCGCGGCCACAGCCTCGGCGGTCAGCGCCTCCAACTCCTCGGCGACGCGCGCGTATTCGGCCTCCGCCTCGCGGTGCACCCAGGCGATCGAGGAGCCCGGCAGGATGTCGTGGAACTGGTGCAGCAGCACCGTCTTCCACAGCCGGTCCAGCTTCTCGTACGGGTAGGTGTAGCCCGGTGCGTGCAGCGCGGCGGTCGTCGCCCACAACTCGGCCTCGCGCAGGCGGTGTTCGGAGCGGCGGTTGCCCTGCTTGGTGCGGGCCTGGGAGGTGTAGGTGGCGCGGTGCAGCTCCAGGTAGAGCTCACCCACCCACACGGGGGCGTCCGGGTACTCCTCGCGGGCCTTGGCGAAGAACTCGTCCGGGTGCTCGACGACGACCTTGGGCGAGCCCTCCAGGTCGGCCAGCCTGCGCGCGCGTTCCATGATCTCGCGGGTGGGGCCGCCGCCGCCGTCGCCCCAGCCGAAGGGGGCGAGGGAACGGGTGGCGTTGCCCTTCTCTGCGTAGTTGCGGACCGCGCGGGACATCTCCTCGCCGCTGAAGCGGGCGTTGTAGGTGTCGACGGGCGGGAAGTGGGTGAAGATGCGGGTGCCGTCGATGCCCTCCCACCAGAAGGTGTGGTGGGGGAAGGTGTTGGTCTGGTTCCAGGAGATCTTCTGGGTCAGGAACCACTCGTTGCCGGCGAGCTTGGCGAGCTGCGGGTAGGCCGCGTTGTAGCCGAAGGAGTCGGGCAGCCACACGCCCTTGGTCTCGACGCCGAAGTGCTCGATGAAGAACCGCTTGCCGTGGATCAGCTGGCGGGCGATGGCCTCGCCGCCGGGCAGGTTGCCGTCGGACTCGACCCACATGCCGCCGACCGGCGCCCACTGGCCCTTCTTCACGGACTCCTGGATGCGGGCCCAGACCTTCGGGTAGTTGTCGCGCACCCACTCGTACTGCTGCGCCTGGGAGCAGGCGAAGACGAACTCCTCGTACTCGTCGGCCAGCGAGGTGACGTTGGAGAAGGTGCGGGAGGTCTTGCGCTTGGTCTCGCGGATGGGCCACAGCCACGCGGAGTCGATGTGCGCGTGGCCGACGCCGGAGACGATGTGGGCGCTGGCGTTGGCGGGCTTGGCCAGCACCGGCTTCAGCGCCTCGCGCACGGCGGCGGCCGAGCCGGAGACGTCGTCCAGGTCCAGCAGGTCCAGCGCGCGGTCCAGGGCGTGCAGGATCTCGTGCCGGCGCGGGTCGTGCTCGCCGAGCTCCGCCATCAGCTCGCGCAGCACCTGCAGGTCCAGGTCGAGGTGCCAGACCTCCTCGTCGAGGACGGCGATGTCGGCGCGCTTGAAGGTGTAGAGGGGCTTGTCGCCGGCGGTGAGGACGTCGCCCAGCGGGGTCGGCTCGGCGAAATTATTGGCGAGGATGTCCGGGTTGGAAGCGGCCTCGACCAGGTAGTGGATCTCCTCGCCGCCCGTGGCCGGGTTGGCGATCGGCACGTACTGGTTGAGCGGGTTGACCGCCTTCAGGGGAGTTCCGTCGGTGAGGTGGACGAGGGCCTCGGCCTGGTTGCCGGGCCAGTCGCCGACGAAGCCGAGGTCGATGACGGCCTCGACGCGCCGGCCGGCGAACTCGGCGGGCACCTGCCCACGCATCCGGAACCAGGTGGTGCCCCACGGCGGACCCCAGGGGGTGTCCATGGCGAAGGGGGCGTACGGCGCGGCCGCGGCCTCCTCGAAGGAGACCGGCTCCCCGGGGGCCTGCCAGGCCTCCACCTCGAAGGGGACGGTGGCCGCGTAGACCGCGGGCTGGATGCGCTGGGTGTGGAGGCGCTCGGCGCGCTCTTCGATCCGGCGGCGTTCGTCGTGCATGAAAGGTCTCCAGGGGGAAGGCGGGGAGAAAGCGAGGAGAAAGCGCTTTCCGCGCGGGAGCTTACTTGAGGTAGGCCAGGCCGGGGTGAACGGCCGTGTAGCCCTCGACCAATCGTCTCGCCACGTTGACGGAGTCGACCAGGGGATGGAGGGCGAAGGCCTTGACGGCCGTCGTCCGGGAGCCGGACTCGGCGGCGGCGAGCACCTCGCGCTCGACGGCCTTGACCGCGCAGACCAGCCCGGTGGCGTGGTCGGGCAGCGGGGCCACGGAGACCGGGTGCGCGCCGTTGGCGTCGACCAGGCAGGGCACCTCGATGACGGCGTCGGTGTCGAGGACGGAGAGCGTGGTGCGGTTGCGGACGTTGAGGATCAGGGTGGTGCGCTCGTCGCGGGCGATGGCCCGCATCAGGGCGAGGGCGACCTTCTCGTAGCCGCCGGAGAGGTCGTCGGGCTCGCGTTCCCCGGCGCCCGCGGTCTCCCGGTTCTCGGCCATGTACGTCGCCTCGCGCTCGGCCCGGGTGCGGTCCCAGGCGGCGAGGGCCTGGGCTCCGGGGTCGCGCATCTCCTCGTAGAAGTGGGCCTGCTGGTCGCGCAGGAAGGCGCCGCGGGTCTTCTCGGCCTGCTGGTAGGCGCGGACGGCCTCGCGGTTGAAGTAGTAGTAGTGCAGGTACTCGTTCGGGATCGCGCCGAGGGACTGCAGCCAGTCGGTGCCGAAGAGCTTGCCCTCCTCGAAGGAGCCGAGCAGGTCGGGGTCGGCGAGCAGCCGGGGCAGCTCGTCGCGGCCCGCGATGTGCAGGCCGCGCACCCAGCCGAGGTGGTTGAGGCCGACGTAGTCGATCCACGCCTCCCTCGGGTCGGCGCCCAGCACCCGGGCGATACGGCGGCCGAGGCCGACCGGCGAGTCGCAGATGCCGATGACGCGGTCGCCGAGGTGGCGGGACATGGCCTCGGTGACCAGACCGGCCGGGTTGGTGAAGTTGATGACCCAGGCGTCCGGGGCGAGCCGGGCCACCCGACGGGCGATGTCCACGGCGACCGGGACGGTCCTGAGGCCGTAGGCGATGCCGCCCGCGCCGACCGTCTCCTGGCCGAGGACGCCTTCCGCGAGGGCCACCCGCTCGTCGTCCGCCCGTCCCTCCAGACCGCCGACCCGGATCGCCGAGAACACGAAGTCGGCGCCGCGCAGGGCTTCGTCCAGGTCGGTCGTGGCGGTCACCGCGGGGGCGTCCTCGACGCGGGCGGCCTGCTCGGCGAGGACCCGGGTCACCGCGGACAGCCGGCCGGCGTCCAGGTCGTGCAGCACGACCTCGGTGACCCTGCCCTCGCCGCGGTCGCCCAGGAGGGCGCCGTACACGAGCGGCACGCGGAACCCGCCGCCGCCCAGAATCGTCAGCTTCACTCTTGCACCTTTCCTGCCTCGACCACCTCGACGCCCGCCTCCTCCAGGGAGGAGCGGGTCGCCGGGTCGGCCGGGGCGTTCGTGACCACCACGTCCAGGTCCTCGGGACCACAGACCTTCGCCATGCCCGTACCCGGGAACTTGGCGGCGTCGGCGAGCAGGACGACCTTGTCGCTGGCCTTGATCATGGCCCGCTTCACCGGCACCTCGACGACCGTCGTATCCATCACCTGCCCACCCGGACGCACTCCACTGGTGCCCAGGAAGAGCCAGTCGGCGTGGAGCTGGCGCAGGTTGTCCTCGGTGAGGAAACCGACCAGGGAGCGGTACTCGCGGCGGAGCATGCCACCGAGCAGCACCAGCTCGATGCCCTCGTCGTCGGCGAGCTCCTCGTAGACCACCAGGTTGCTGGTGATCACCGTGAGGCGGCGGCCGTGCAGCTGGCGGGCGAGCCGGAAGGCGGTGGTGCCGATGTCCAGCAGCACCGACTGGCCGTCCGCGACCATGGCGGCGGCGCGCTCGGCTATGGCGTCCTTCTCGGCCACGCGCACCTCGGCGACCTCGGCGAAGGGCTGGTCGCCCTCCTCCACGACGGCGCCGCCGTGCACACGCGTGAGCATGCCGTCCTCCTCGAGCTTGACCAGGTCGCGCCTGATCGTGGCGGGGCTCACACCCAGCTGCTCGGAGAGATCGGTCACGGACGCGGGGCCACCGGAGCGCAGGGCCCGCAGGATGAGTTGGTGTCGTCGTTCTGCCAGCACGGCGTGCACACTACTCGTCATCTTCAATCAAATCCATGCTCAGTTCTGCTCGGGTATTGACCAATCTCCCGGAGCAGCGCACGATTCCCGTCATCGAAATTGACGAGTTTTGACGAGAGGCACTTCGCGTGGACGACGACAGGCCCGACGTGCTCCTGACCGGGCTGCTCTTCTACGACCTCGTCCTCACCGGGCTCGGGAAGCCGCCGACCCCGGGTGAGGAGATCTGGACGGCCGGCATGGGCTGCGGCCCCGGCGGCATCGCGAACCTCGCGGTGGCCGCGTCCCGCTTCGGTCTGCGCACCTCCCTCGCCGCGGTCTTCGGCGACGACTTCTACGGCGAGTACTGCCGGGACGTGCTGTGCGACCAGGAGGACATCGACCTCTCGCTCTCCCGCACCGCGGACGGCTGGCCCACCCCGGTCACCGTCTCGCTGGCCGCCGGTCACGACCGGGCCCTGGTCACCCACGGCCAGGAGCCGCCGTACTCGCAGGACGTGCTGATGGGCGACCCGCCCGAGGCGCGCACCGCCCTCGTGCACCTCGAGGCCGAGCCCCGCGAGTGGCTCGCCAAGGCCGCCGCGAACGGCACACAGATCTTCGCCGACGTCGGGTGGGACCCCACCCAGGAGTGGTCGAAGGACCTTCTGGACCAGCTGGCCCTGTGCCACGCCTTCGTCCCGAACGAGGCCGAGGCGATGGCCTACACCCGCACCGACAGCGCGGTCGCGGCCCTCGGCACGCTCTCCGAGCTGGTGCCGGTGGCGGTCGTCACCCGCGGCGGGGACGGCGCGGTGGCCGTCGACCAGACCACCGGCGAGTACGCCGAGGTCCCGGCCCTGGACGTCGACGTCCTGGACGCGACGGGCGCCGGAGACGTCTTCGGCGCGAGCTTCGTCGCCGCCTCCCTCGGCGGCTGGCCGCTGGAGGAACGGCTGCGGTTCGCCGTCCTCGCGGCCGGACTGTCCGTCCAGCACCACGGCGGCGCCCTCGCGGCCCCCGGCTGGTACGGCGTCGACCGCTGGTGGCGCTCGCTCACCGACCCCGGCCTGCGCAAGACGTACGGCTTCCTCGCAGACCGTCTGCCGGCGGACGTCGGGCCGCCGGTGCGCCACGCCCCGGTCACCCCGCCCCGGCAGCACTGACCCTCACAACGCCCCCACAGTCCAACGCCCCTCAGCACCACGAACAGGAACAACAGGAGTGACCCGTGGACCTTTCACGTAGAGGCTTCCTCCAGGCCGCCGCGCTGACCGCGGCCGCGTCCGGACTGACCGTCGCCTGTGGCGGCAGCTCCGGTTCAGGCGGCACCAAGAACGGCAAGAACCTCACCTTGTGGTACTGGGGCGGCGCGCTCAGCGACAAGGTGGTCGCGGAGGCGAAGACCCACTTCGCCTCGGCGGTCACGCTGACCACCGCGTCCATCGGCGGCGACTTCAAGCAGAAGCTCACCACCACCCTCGCCGCGGGCACCTCCGTGCCGGACATCACCGGCATCAAGGGCGAGGACATCGCGTCCTTCCTGCCCAACGCCAACCGTTTCCTGGACCTGAACGACCTGGGCTTCAAGAAGCTCTCGCCCCAGTACCTGGAGTGGAAGACCAAGCTCGCCCAGACCAAGGACGGCAAGCAGATCGGCTTCCCGATCGACATCGGCCCCACCGCGCTCTTCTACCGCGAGGACTTCTTCACCAAGGCCGGGGTGGACCCCGACCCCGCCAAGGTCGCCGCCCTGGTCAAGACCTGGGAGGACTACTTCCAGCTCGGCACCGAGCTGCAGAAGAAGAACCCCGGCACCTACCTGGTCAACAACCTCGGCTCCATGTTCGACATGACGACCGGCCAGGGCACCCAGCGGTTCATCGACAAGAACAACCACTTCATCGGCGACCAGGACCACATCCGCGCCGCGTGGACCACGTCGGTGCGCCCCTACACCCTCGGCCTCGACGCCAAGATCAACGACAACACCTGGAACGCCGCCGTCGGCAAGACCCTCCTCACCGAGCTCGGCGCCGCCTGGCACGCGCTGGACATCGAGCAGGCCGCGCCGCAGACCAAGGGCAAGTGGCGGGTGTGCCCGATGCCCGTCGGACCGGCCAACCAGGGCGGCTCCTACCTGGCCCTGCCCAAGCAGTGCCGCAACCCCGAAGAGGCGTTCAAGATCATCAGCTGGATCCTCAGCCCCGCCAACGACGCCCGCGGCTTCACCGACGCCGCGATCTTCCCCGCCGCCCCGGCCGCCTACACCACGCCGGCCATGACGGGCCCCGACGCCTTCTTCGGCGGACAGAAGATCATCGAGGTCTTCGGCCCGGCCGCCAAGGCGGTGCCGCTCGCCTACGAGGCCCCGGCCGACGCCGCCGTGATGGCCCCCTACAAGACGGAACTGACCAACATCGAGGCCAAGGGCAAGAAGCCCGACGACGCCTGGAAGGACGCGGTCAGCCAGGCCAAGCAGATCGCCAGGCGACTGGGGGTGAACTGAGGTGTCGTCACCTCCGGTCACCGGCCCCGCCACGGTGCCCAAGCACCGTGGCGGGCCGGGCCCGGCCCGGTTCCGTCCGCGGCGCGTCACGCCCGCGGGCACCGTTCGGCCCAAGCGGCGCGGACCGCTGTCGTACTGGCGGCAGTACCTCGCGATCTCGCCGTTCTACCTGATCTTCGCCGCGTTCTCGTTCTTCCCCGTCTTCTACTCGCTGTACCTGGCCTTCCAGCGCTGGGACGGCATGGGCACCATGCAGTTCGTGGGCCTGCAGCAGTTCCGGTTCCTGTGGGACGACCCGGTCTTCTGGCTGTCGATCCGCAACACCCTGGTGATCTGGGTGCTGTCCACCGTGCCCACCCTCTTCGGCGCCCTGATGCTGGCGACGCTGCTGCACTCGGTGCGCCGCTTCAAGGGCTTCTACCGCATCGCGCTCTACGTGCCGAACGTCACGTCGATCGTCGCGGTGGCGATCTTCTTCGGCGCGGTCTTCAGCAACAACTTCGGCCTGGTCAACGCGATCCTGGGCGTGGTCGGCATCTCCCCGGTGCCGTGGCTGAGCAACCCGTGGCTGATCAAGGTGGTCATCTCGCTGCTGATGACCTGGCAGTGGACCGGCTACAACATGATCATCTATCTGGCCGGTCTGCAGGCGATCCCGACCTCGATCTACGAGGCGGCGAAGATGGACGGCGCGGGACCGATCCGCACCTTCTTCCAGATCACCATCCCGATCATGCGGCCGATCATCCTGTTCACGGTCATCATCTCGACCATCAACGGCCTTCAGAGCTTCAGCGAACCCCAGGTCCTGTTCGCCAGCAACGCCGCCAACGCCAACCTCGGCGGCCCGGGCCAGGCGGGTCTGACGACGCTTCTGTACTTCTACCAGTCGGCCTTCCTCAACAACGACTACGGCTACGGCGCGGCCATCGTGTGGGCCTTCTTCGTACTGATCATCATCCTCGTCGCCGTCAACTGGCGCATCACCACACGGGGGAGGAAGGCATGACGGCAGTGGACACCACGCGGCCGGCCACCGGCGGCGGCAGGCGACTGCGCCGCCCCAGGGGCCTGACGGCGCACATCATCCTCGGCGTGGCCGTCCTGATCTCGGTCTTCCCGTTCGCGTGGACGATCATCATGGCGACCAACACCACGCAGGACATCTACAAGAGCCCGCCGAAGTTCACCTTCGGTTCCCATCTGCTGGAGAACATCCGGCATGTGCTGAACACCATCGACTTCTTCGGGTCGATGCTCAACACGGTGATGGTCGCGACCGTCACCACCGTCCTGGTGCTGTTCATCGACTCCCTGGCGGCCTTCACCTTCGCCAAGTTCGACTTCCCCGGGCGCAAGCTGCTCTTCGGCACGCTGCTGCTGTTCATGATGCTGCCGCTGCAGCTGGCGATCCTGCCGCAGTTCATCCTGATGTCGAAGATCGGCTGGGTGGGGATGCTCAAGGCGCTGGCCCTGCCGTCCCTGGCCAACGCCTTCGGCATCTTCTGGCTGCACCAGTACATCCAGAACGGCGTGCCCGACGAACTCCTCGACGCCGCGCGCATCGACGGCGCCGGGTTCTTCCGGCAGTACTGGAACATCGCGCTGCCGATGATCAGGCCGGCGCTGTCGTTCCTCGCCATCTACGCCTTCGTCAACTGCTGGAACGACTACATCTGGCCGCTGGTCGTGCTGACCAACCCCGGCCATGTGACGCTCCAGGTCGAGCTGGCCCAGCTCAACGTCGGCCACACCACCGACTACAGCATGGTCATGGCCGGTGTGCTGATGGCGGCGCTCCCGCTGGTCATCGTGTTCAGCATCTTCGCCCGCGGGTTCATCGCGGGCGCCACCGAGGGAGCCGTCCAGGGCACCTGAGCCGGTGCCGTGAGAAAGGGGGTGGGCGGTGACGTACGAGATCGGCGGACGCGGCCGGGTGCTCGTCGTGGGCATGGACGGTCTGCGCTACGACCTGCTGGCCCGTTCGCCGGAGGCGGCGCCCGTGCTGCACGCCCTGATGGCCATGGGCGCCCACGGCAGCAGCCTGCTGCCCTACGGCGAGGTGGACGGCCAGGCCCCGGACGGGCCGTCCACCAGCATGGCCTACACCGACTCCGGGCCCGGCTGGTCGTGCGTGCTGACCGGGGTGTGGCCCGACCGGCACGGGGTGCGCGGCAACGACTTCGCCGGCGCCGACTACGCCCGCTACCCCGACTTCCTGACCCGGGCCGTCACCGCCCGGCGCCGGCTGCGCACCGCTGCCGTGGTGTCCTGGCCGGAGCTGATCCGGCGCGGCACCCTGGGCCCCGCCATCGGGCGCCGGGTCCGCTACGACGGCGAGTCGGACGGCTACGCCACCGCGGACCGCCTCGTCGCCCGCACCGCGGTGCGCTGGCTCACCCAGGACGACCCCGACGCCGTCTTCGTGTACTTCGGCGCCACCGACGAGGCCGCCCACGCCACGGGCCCGCACAGCCTCGCCTACGAGCAGGCCCTGCTCACCCAGGACATCCACCTCGGGTGGCTGCTGGCCGCCATCGAGACCAGGCGCGCCGAGCCCGCCCGCGCTCGGGAGCGCTGGACGGTCCTGGTCACCACGGACCACGGGCACCTCGACACCGGTGGGCACGGCGGCGACACCCGTGCCGAGCGCGAGGTGTTCGTCGTCCTCGCCGAGCCCGGCATGCCCGGCGGCACCCGGCTCGACACACCCCGCCTCGTCGACATCGCCCCCACCGTCCTGGACCGGCTCGGCGTCCCCGTCGACCCCGCCTGGGGCCTGCAGGGCCGGGTCCTGCACGGCCACGGCCACTCCTGCCACACCTCGAACTCCCCCCTCCCACCCCCGACTTCGGAACGGTCATGACCGACGCACCCCGCGGACCCCGCCCCGTCGACCCCCTCGTCGCCCTGCGCCCCTGGGAGGCTCCCGAACTGACCTCCTGGGGGCGTCTGCCGATGAACGCCGTCGACCGGCGCCCCGGAGCCCTCTCCCTGGACGGCGACTGGCGTTTCCAGTTGCTGCCCGCTCCGGACGCGCCGGTCGGCGGTCACTGGTCCACGGCTCAGGTCCCCGGCGCCTGGACCCTGCAGGGCACGGACGACCTGCCGCAGTACACCAACGTCCGCATGCCGTTCCCCGACTTCCCGCCCGGTTCGCCCGACGCCAATCCGACGGGCGTGTACGAGCGTGAGGTGGACGTGCCCGGCGAGTGGGCCGGACGCCGGATCGTGCTCCAGGTCGGGGCCGCCGAGAGCGTGCTGCTGGTGCACGTGGACGGGCGGCCCGTCGGTGTCTCCAAGGACTCCCATCTGGCCGCCGAGTTCGACCTGAGCGAGGTCGTGCGTCCCGGTGAGCGGTCCGTGCTGCGGCTCACCGTGGTCAAGTGGTCGGACGCCTCGCACATCGAGGACCAGGACCAGTGGTGGCACGGAGGCGTGACCCGGTCGGTGCTGCTGTACGCCACCGACCCGCTGCATCTCGCCGACGTGACCGTGCGCGCCGCCCACGACGGTGAGCTGCGCATCGACTGCCGGGTGCGCGACGCGCGCGGCGCGCTGCCCGACGGCTGGTACGTCAGTGGTGAGCTGGAGGGGCGGGAGCTCACCCAGGACAGCGAGTTCGACCGGGTCAACATCGAGGACGACCGCGTCTCCGACTTCCTGGGCGAGGCCCGCATCCACACGGTCGTCCCGGACGTGTGCACCTGGAACGCCGAGACGCCCGAGCTGTACGACCTCACCGTCCGGCTGCACCGCCAGGACGGCACGGTCGCCGACAGCTCCCACCACCGCGTCGGCTTCCGCGACGTCGAGATCGCAGGCCGGGACCTGCTCGTCAACGGCGAGCGCGTCTTCATCCGGGGCGTCAACCGGCACGACTTCCACCCGCTGACGGGCAGGACTCTCTCGCGGGAGGACATGCGCGCGGACCTCGTCCTGCTCAAGCGCTTCGGCTTCAACGCGATCCGCACCTCCCACTACCCGAACGACCCCACGCTCTACGACCTCGCCGACGAGCTCGGCTTCTACGTCGTCGACGAGGCGGACATCGAGTCCCACGACCACGCCCACGAGATCGCCGACGACCCCCGCTATCTGAACGCCTTCGTGGACCGGGTCTCGCGCATGGTCCTGCGCGACAAGAACCACCCGTCGATCATCATCTGGTCGCTGGGCAACGAGTCCGACTACGGCGCGAACCACGACGCGGCGGCCGGCTGGCTGCGCCGCCACGACCCGACCCGGCCGGTCCAGTACGAGGGCGCGGCCAAGCTCGACTGGGCGGCGACCGACGACGCCTCCGACATCGCCTGCCCCATGTACGCCCCGCTGGAGGACTGTGTCGCCCACGCCCTGTCCGGCCGGCAGACCAAGCCCCTCATCCAGTGCGAGTACTCCCACGCGATGGGCAACAGCAACGGCACGCTGGCGGACCATTGGGCGGCCATCGAGTCCACGCCGGGGCTTCAGGGCGGGTTCATCTGGGAGTTCTGGGACCACGGAATCCTGCAACGCGTGAACGACGGCCAACCCGCCGGGCGCGCGGGCGCCGGGCTGTACGACAACGGTGTCGCCGCGCCCGGCCACCGCTGGGCGTACGGCGGCGACTTCGGCGAGACCATCCACGACGGCGCGTTCATCGCGGACGGCGTGGTCTTCCCGGACCGCACCCCGAAGCCCTCCCTGTACGAGCACCGGGAGATCGCCGCCCCGGTGCGCATCGAGTGCTACAAGCACGAGGGCATCGTCCTCGCCAACCACCAGCACTTCCGCGGCCTGGACTGGCTGACCGGCACCTGGGAACTGTCCCTGGCGGACGGCCGTACGCTGACCGCGCCCGCCGAACTGCCCGCGCTGCGGCCCGGCGAGACTGCGGCCGTGCCGCTGCCCTTCGAGGTGCCGCGGGACGGCGGCGAGGCCTGGCTGACACTGCGGGTCACCGTGGCCGAGGACCAGCCGTGGGCGCCGGCGGGCACCGAGCTGTGCGTGCCGCAGGTCCGGCTGCGCGGGCCCGAGGCACGTCGGGACACCGTCGTGAACCGGCCCGTCGAGGTCGACGACGAGGGCCTGCTGGTCCACTCCCTGCTGGCCTCCGCCCCCGCGCTGTCGCTGTGGCGGGCGCCCACGGACAACGACGAGCTGGGCGGCATGGCGCTGCGCTGGCGGACCTGGGGACTGGACTCGCTGGTGCGCAAGGTCGTGTCAGTACGGCGGGACGGCGGCCGGGTGAGCGTGGACGCCGAGTACGCCGGCACCGTCGGGGTGGTGCGGCACCGGCAGGTGTTCACGCCGGTCGAGGGCGGCGTCCGCGTCGACGAGGAGGCCGAACTGCCCGAGGAGTTCGACGACGTCGCCCGGGTCGGGTCGGTGTTCGAGACCGCGCCGGGCCTGGATCTGCTGGACTGGTTCGGACCGGGCCCCTGGGAGTCGTACCCCGACCGGGCCTTCGGTGCGCCGGTCGGCCACCACTCCGCCCCCGTCGACGAGTTGTTCACCCCTTATCTGCGTCCCCAGGAGAGCGGCGGCCGGCACGGCGTACGGCACTTCACGCTGTCGGCGCCGGACGCGACCGGCCTCGCGGTGGTGCTGGACGAGCCGCGGCAGGTCTCCGTCACCCGGCATCGCGCCGCGGACCTGACGTCCGTCACCCACCACGACGAGCTGGTGCCGCGCTCCGGCTGCGTGGTGCACATCGACGCGGCACACCGGGGGCTGGGCACGGCCTCGTGCGGCCCCGACACCTTCCCCGAGTACCGCATCCCCGCGGGCGTCCACCGCTGGAGCTGGACCCTGCGCGTTCTGTAGAACTCCCCCTTTCCTCGCCACCTTCCCCTTCGCCACCTTCTCTTCGCCACCTTTACGGAGCACACGTGTGTACTTCGCATGACCACAACCAGGGCGAGGCCGCGCAGGCCGGTGCCGGAAGACGCAGATTTCTGCGGGCGACGGCGCTGCTCGGCGCCGCCGCCACGGCCGCCGCCACGACCGGGGTCGCGCTGCCGGCCGTGGCCGAGGCCGCCGAGAAGGGCGGTCGGCGGCCGGACACGGACAGCCGCCGCTTCACGCTCGCGGTGATGCCCGACACCCAGTACCTCTTCGACGGCCCCAGCATCAACCCGGCGCCCATCGAGGCGTCCCTGCGCTATCTGCTGGAGCACGCCGAGGACGACAACATCGTCTTCCTGTCCCACCTCGGCGACCTCACCCAGAACGGCGCGGAGGCCGAGTTCGCCGCGATCAGCCAGGCGTTCGGGATACTCGACCGGCGGGGCGTGGGCTACAGCGTGCTGGCCGGCAACCACGACGTGCGGTCCTCCACGGACGACCAGCGCGGTCCCACCCCGTACCTGGACGCGTTCGGGCCGCAGCGTTTCAAGAGCAAGTCGACGTTCGGCGGCGCCTCCTCGGACGGCTACAACAGCTATCACCTGTTCCGTGCGGCCGGCCGGGAGTGGCTGGTGCTCGCGCTGGACTGGCGGCTGTCGGCGAAGGGGTACGCCTGGGCCAAGGACGTCCTGGCCCGGCACCCGAAGACGCCCGTCATCCTGACCACGCACGAACTCGTGGTCCAGGACGACCAGTTGTCTGACTACGGCCAGCAGCTGTGGGACCAGCTGGTCGCGGACCACGACCAGATCTTCCTCACCCTCAACGGCCACTACTGGCCCGCGGGTCGCGCCACGCGCAAGAACGCGGCCGGCAACGAGGTGCATCTGCACCTGACGAACTACCAGAACCGCTACTTCGGCGGCGCGGCGATGATCCGCCTCTACCACTTCGACCTGGACCGGAACGTCATCGACGTGGAGACGGTCTCGCCGTGGATCCTCGGCCGGGCGGGGAAGGGCCTGAACGAGCTGGAGCGGCAGGAGATCGAGCTCAGCGGCGACGCCGACCGCTTCTCGGTCGACATCGACTTCGCGGACCGCTTCTCCGGCTTCGACCCGGTACCGGTGCGCCCGGCGCGGCCCGCCTCGCAGCTGCTGGTCCGGGGCACGGCCGCCTACTGGCGGTTCGACTCGGCGGTCTCCGGCACGGTCCGTGACCTGTCCGGCAACGGCAACGACCTCACCGTGGTCTCGGTGGGCGGCGGCACCCTCGGCTGGTCGGCCGACCACCACCCGGACCAGCCGGGCCACGGCAGCCTGGAGTTCACCGGCTACAAGTCGCCGCTCAAGGGTGCCTACCTGCGGACCGTCGACGGCGCGCCGCTCAACTCGGCGACCTTCAAGGACGGTTACACCATCGAGGCGTTCTACCGGTTGCCCGCCGACTGGAACGCCTCGCACAACGCCTGGTCCGGACTGGTCAGCCGCACCGGCCGCAACGGCTCGGTGGGCACCGTCACCGACGACCCGGACGAGCCGCTCGCCACGCTCTCCATCTCCGACGGCCCGGGCCCGCAGTGGGCCGTCCACCCGCTCAACCAGCAGCAGCTGGCCACCAACTGGGGCGACGAGACCGACCCGGAGATCTGGTGGCACCTCGCCGTCGTCAACGACGGCAAGCACACCACGATGTACGTGCAGGGCTGCCCGGTGGCCCGCAACCCGCACGCCGCCGCGGTCGGCATCGCCTCGTCCGGGAAGCCGTGGCTGCTCGGCGGCTACGAGTACGCCGACAAGATCGACCAGATCCTGTACGGCCGCCTCGGCGACGTCCGGATCGTCTCCCGGGCGCTGCCCGTCTCTTCCTTCATGACCCACTGACCCCCGTTACGAGGATCATCTTCATGACCGAGCAGCAGCTGCCCTCCTGGGCCGATCCCGGCGTCTCCGCCGCCGAACTCGACGCCCAGGGCATGTCGAGACGTGGACTCCTGCGCCGGGCCGGCCTGTTCGGCGCCGCGTTCGCGCTCGGGTCGGTGGCGACCCCCGCGTTCGCCGCGTCCGGCCGGGGCCTGGGCGGCGAGGACCCCCGCCTCGCCTACCTGGTCGGCGACCACCACGTGCACTCCGTGTACAGCCACGACGCCAAGTACACGTTCTCCCAGCAGGCCCAGGCCGCCGCGAAGTACGGCCTGGACTGGATGGTGTTCAACGAGCACTCCAACTTCGGGCACGCCCACTACGGCGCCAGGATGGAGCACGCCGAGATCCTCAAGGCCCGCTCCGAGAACCCGCGCCAGCTCATCTTCCAGGGCCTGGAGTGGTACATCCCGGCCGCCGAGCACTGCACGGTCTTCGCGGCGCCCGGCCCCCACGAGACCGACCTGCTCACACAGTTCGAGCTCGCCTACGACGGCAAGCTGCTCGGCTACACCGACGGCTCCGCCACGGGCACGGACACCGCCCGCAACGAGGCGCACGCCGTCGCGGCGATCAAGTGGCTTGCGGAGCAGCGCCGTTCGGGATACGTCGACGACGTCCTTGTCCTCGCCAACCACCCGCTGCGGCTGGGCATCGACTCGCCGCACGAGATGCGCAACTGGCGGGACGCGGCCCCCGAGATCATGATCGGCATGGAGGGCGCGCCTGGCGCCCAGGGCGCCGCCATCCCGTCCCTGCGCGGCGCCACCTCCATCCGCGGCGAGTACGAGAACAAGCCGTCCGCGCAGTCCTGGGCGGGCTACCCGGCGGACGCCTATCTGACGTACGGCGGCTTCGACTGGGCCACCGCGACCGTCGGCGGCCTGTGGGACGCGATGCTCGCCGAGGGCCGCCTCTTCACGATCACCACCAACTCCGACAACCACCGCACGGTCTTCGACACCTGGAAGAACGGCGACTGGCCGGCCGGGCAGAACTTCGACAACACCGGCAGGCTGCCCGACCCGGTGAACACCGACACCCCGCAGCCGGGCAGCGACTTCTGGCCGGGCGAGTTCAGCCGCACCCACGTCGGCGTGACCCGCTACGGCTACCGCGCCGTGATGGTGGGCCTGCGCGCGGGCCGGGTCTGGCTGGACCACGGGCATCTGCTCGACGGACTGGACGTCCGGGTGAAGCGGGACTGCGACGCCGGCCGGGGCGTGACGCTGGGCGGCCGGCTGCGCGTCCGCAAGGGCGAGAGGATCACGCTGTACGTCACCGTCACGACCGCCTCCCGGGCCAACCCGCAGGGCATCCTCCCCGAGTTGGCGCACGTGGACGTGATCCGGGGCGCGGTGCGCGGCCCGGTGACCGACCGGGACACCTGGAAGGCCCCGGACACCAGGGTCGTCCAGAGCAGGGACGTCTCGGGCCGCAAGGGGACGTACACGCTGCGCATCCCGCTCACCGCCGGGGACGAGTCCTTCTACGTCCGGTTGCGCGGCAGCGACGGCAACCGGCACGGTGCGGGCTACCTGGGCGCGTCCGTGGACCCGCACGGGCCGATCCCGCACGAGCCCGGAAACGGTGACCCGTGGGCGGACACCTGGTTCTACTCGAACCCGGTCTTCGTCGACGTGGTGGGTGGCTGAGCCGCACTGATCGATGACGTCGTACCGTGGGCCGCATGAACGGTGAGGAATCGTCCTTGCGGCCCCAGTCCCTGCTGCTCACCTTCCTGGGCGACCAGGTGCTGGGACGGGACGTCTGCGTCTACTCGGGCAGCGTGATCGACGTGTTCGAGCGGGCCGGCGTGGGCGAGCAGGCGACGCGGTCGACGCTGACCCGGATGGTCAAGCGGGACCTGCTGCGGCGCCAGCGCGAGGGCCGCCGTATGTACTTCGGGCTCACCGAGCACTCCACGGCGGTCCTGCGCGACGGCGAGCGGCGCATCTGGCAGACGGGCGCCGTCAACCGGGACTGGGACGGCACGTGGACCCTGCTCGGTTTCTCGCTGCCGGAGTCCTGGCAGCGCCAGCGTCACGACCTGCGCTCCAAGCTCACCTGGAGCGGTTTCGGCCCGCTGTTCAGCGGCCTGTGGCTGGCGCCCGGCGAGGTCGACGTCTCGGAGCTGGTCTCCGAGCTGGGCCTGTCGGCCCATGTCAAGGTCTTCCGCGCGCACGCGGACGCCGGCACAGACATCGGCGCGATGATCGAGGAGACCTGGGACCTGTCCGAACTGGGCGCCGGTTACCAGGAGTTCGTGCAGCGCTGGCAGCCCTGGGAGACCGCGACCGCGGCCCCCGAGGACGCCCTGGCCCGGCGGCTCGTCCTCCAGGCGGAGTGGCTGCGGATCATCCGCCGCGACCCCCGTCTGCCGGTGAAGCACCTGCCCGACGACTGGCCGGCGGAGCAGGCGGAGAAGACGTTCCGGGCGGTGTACGACCAGCTCACACCGCCCGCCCGGGACGCCGCCGAACGCCTCCTCGACCTGGTGCCGGTCCGCCCCGATCAGGCGTAGAAGCGGGACAGGCTCTGCAGGACGGCGGCCGGCTTGGTGCCGCCCTCGATCTCGATGGTGCCGTCGACGGTGATCTGCACCCCGCCCGGCACCTCCTCGACCTCCGCGAGCCGACCGACCAGGCGGATGCGCGAGCCGACCTTCACCGGCGAGGGGAAACGGACCTTGTTCAGGCCGTAGTTGACCTTCGTGGTGACGCCCTGGACGTCCAGCAGCTCGGTGAACAGGGGGATGAAGAGGGAGAGGGTGAGGTAGCCGTGGGCGATCGGAGCGCCGAAGGGGCCCTCGGCGGCCTTCTCCGGGTCCACGTGGATCCACTGGTGGTCGCCGGTGGCGTCGGCGAAGGTGTTGATCCGCTCCTGGGTGACCTCGATCCACTCACTGGTGCCGAGGTCGCTGCCCGCGAGCTTCTTCAGTTCGTCGATGCCGTTCACGGTGATGCTCATGGAGTTCCTTAACTGTTGCCGTACCGGTTGCGGACACGGGACTTGAGGAGTTTCCCGGAGGCGGTGCGCGGCAGTTCGTCCGCCAGCACCACCGACTTCGGGATCTTGTACTTGGCGAGACGTCCGGCCAGCGAGGCCAGCACCTCGTCGGGGTCCACCCGGACGCCCTCGCGCGGGACGACGACCGCCCGCGGCACCTCGCCCCACTTCTCGTCGGGCACACCGATGACCGCGCACTCGACGATGCCGGGGTGGGCGAGGAGCAGGTCCTCGATCTCGGCGGGGTAGATGTTCTCGCCGCCGGAGATGATCATGTCCTTGATGCGGTCGACGATGTGGACGTACCCGTCCTCGTCGATCCGGGCCGCGTCCCCGCTGCGGAACCAGCCGTCCGCGAAGGAGGCGGCGGTCTCCTCGGGCAGCCCCCAGTAGCCGGGCATCACGTGCGGTCCGCGGACCACGACCTCGCCGGTCTCGCCGACGTCGACCGGTGCGAGGTCCGGCCGGACGACCCGCACGTCGCTGAAGAAGTGCGGCACACCCGCCGAGCCCGCCTTGCTGACGGCGTGCTCCGCGTCCAGGAACAGCGTGCCGGGGGACGCCTCCGTCATGCCGTACCCCTGCAGGAAGGTCAGCCCCCGCTCCTGGTACGCGGCGATCAGCGGTGTCGAGACCGGGGAGCCGCCGCAGGTCAGGATGCGCAGGGAGGACAGGTCCGCGTCGGGCCAGCGCGGGTGCCGGGCCACCTGCTCGAACATGGTCGGCACGCCGAACATGAAGGTGATCCGGTGCTCCTCGATCAGGTCGAAGGTGGCGTTCGGGTCGAAGGCCTCGACCAGGACGCAGGTGCCGCCCTTCAGCAGCACCGGCAGCGTCAGCATGTTCAGGCCGGCCGTGTGGAACAACGGCGCGGAGACCAGGGCGCGTTCGTCGGCGATCAGGTCGGTGTCGACCAGCACGTTGACGGCGTTCCAGGTCAGGTTGGCGTGGGTGAGCATGGCGCCCTTGGGGCGGCCGGTCGTCCCCGAGGTGTACATGATGATGCAGGTGTCGTCGGGGGCGACGGGCTCGTCGACCGGTTCGGCCGGGGCGCCGTCGACCGCCGCCTCGTACTCCGGGCCCACCTCGACGTACGCCCGTACGTCGGTGTCGCCCGGCAGTCCGGCGACCAGACCCGCGTGCGAGGGGCCGTAGACGAGCGCCTTCGCGCCGGAGTCGGCGAGCTGGAAGGCGATCTCCGGGCCCGCGAGGCGGGTGTTGAGCGGCACGAACACCGCGCCCAGCGTGCCCGCCGCGAACAGGGTCTCCAGGTAGGAGGGGTGGTTCGGGCCGAGGTAGGCGATGCGGTCGCCGCGCCGGATGCCGCGCGAGCGCAGGGCGTGGGCGAGGCGGGTGGTGCGGTCGTACAGCTGCGCGTACGTCAGCGAGGTGCCGCCGTGGATCAGGGCGGTGCGGTGCGGGGTCTTGCGGGCCCGGCGGGCGGGCCACGATCCCAGTCCCTCGTTGCGCATCTACGGCCCCTTACGGCTTGGTCAGCCCGAGCAGGCGGGCGGCGTTCTCCTTGAGGATCCTCGGCTTGACCTCGTCCTTGATCGACAGCTTCTCGAAGTCGGCGAGCCAGCGGTCGGGGGTCAGGACGGGGAAGTCGGAGCCGAAGAGGACCTTGTCCTTCAGCAGCGTGTTCGCGTACTGCACGAGCTGCGGCGGGAAGTACTTCGGCGACCAGCCGGACAGGTCGATGTGCACGCCCGGCTTGTGCGTGGCGACGGCGAGGGCCTCGTCCTGCCAGGGGAAGGACGGGTGCGCCAGGATGATCCTCAGATGCGGGAAGTCGGCCGCGACGTCGTCGACGTGGAGCGGGTTGGAGTACTTCAGGCGGATGCCGCCCCCGCCGGGGACGCCGGCGCCGATGCCCGTCTGACCGGTGTGGAAGAGGGCGATGGTGCCCGTCTCCTCGATCACCTCGTACAGGTCGTACGCCACCGAGCGGTCGTTGGGGAAGAAGCCCTGGATGCTCGGGTGGAACTTGAAGCCCTTGACCCCGTACTCCTCGACCAGCCGCCGGGCCTGCTTCACGCCCGCCTTTCCGCGGAAGGGGTCGATGGAGGCGAAGGGGATGAGGACGTCCGAGTTGGCGGCGGCGGCCTCGGCGACCTCCTCGTTGGGGACGGGCGCGGTGCCGGTCGCGGACTCGGCGTCCACCGTGAAGATCACGGCTGCCATCCTGCGCTCCCGGTAGTAGGCGGCCGTCTCCTCGAGGGTCGGCTTCCGCTTGCCCTCGACCTTGAAGTACGCGGAGGAGGCGTCGTGCAGATCGTCGTCCAGGGAGGAGTGCCCCTTGGAGGACACCTCCGCATGGGTGTGGACGTCGATCGCGACCAGGTCGTCGACGTTCATCGAGGGGGACATCACGCCTCCGGGAACTTGGGCGCCGGGATGCCGACGCTCTGCGGCTCCGCGCCGAGGGAGGTGGCCCAGACGTCGGCCAGGCCCTGCGGGGTCCAGCCGCCGTCGGCGTACGCCGCCTTGATCTCCTGCGGATGCGACCAGAGTGCCACCTTGTCGCCGCCGATGCCGATGGCCTGGCCGGTGATCTGGCGGGCGGCCTCGGAGGCGAGGAAGGGCACGAGGGCAGCGCAGTCCTCGGGGGTGCCGAAGCCCTCGCCCTTGCGCAGGAAGTCCGGGAAGGGCTGCCCGTTCCTCAGGGCCTCGACGTACGGGGCGAAGGCGGGGATGGTCTCGGTCATCGCGGTGGCGGCCACCGGCACGATCGCGTTGACGGTGATGTTCGCCCGGCCCAGCTCCATCGACCAGGTGCGGGCCATGGCGGCGATGCCGGCCTTGGCGGCGGCGTAGTTCGTCTGCCCGAAGTTGCCGCGCTGGCCGGCCGGGGAGCCGACCAGGATCAGGGTGCCGCCCTCGCCCTGCTCGCGCATGCGGACGGCGGCGGCGCGGGCGCAGGTGAAGGTGCCCTTGAGGTGGGTGGTGATCACCGCGTCGAAGTCCTCGTCGGTCATCTTCCACAGCACCTTGTCGCGCAGGATGCCGGCGTTGGTGACCAGGACGTCCAGCCGCCCGAACTCCTCGACGGCCCGGTTCACCAGCCGGTCCGCGGCCTCGGAGGTGCCGACCGGGACGACCTCGGCGACGGCCCTGCCGCCCGCCTCGGTGATGGACTTCACGGCCGCCTCGGCCACGGCCTCGTCCACGTCGTTGACGACGACGGAGGCGCCGTGGGCGGCCAGGGCGTGCGCGTAGGCCAGTCCGAGGCCCCGGCCGCTGCCGGTGACGACGGCGACCTTGCCGGTGAGATCGATGCTGGACACGGGTTGAGTCCCTTCAACATGGGCTGCGGCTTCGAGATCGAAGCTAAGAGCAATAATTGTTGACGTCAATAGTTGTTAGCGACCTCCGGGTGGGACATGCTGGAATCTGCACCGAGAGGCACCCCTCCACGGGGCCGAGACCAGGGAGCCCGCCATCAGCCGACAGCACGCCAAGAACGCAGCCTCGATCGACGCCGACGAGCCCTGGATGCGCGGTCTGCACGCAGACACGGGCTATCTGCTGTACCGGCTCGGTCTGCGCTCGGGGCAGTTGTTCAACACCTTCCTGCAGGAGTCGGGGCTGCGGCTGCGGCACTACGCCGTCCTGCGCTTCCTCGCCGGCTCCGAGGGGGCCCTGCAGCGCGAGCTGAGCACCCGGCTCGGGTACGACCCGAGCGCGATCGTCGGCCTGGTCGACGACCTGGAGAAGCTGGGCTTCGCCGAGCGCCGCCCCTCCCCCGACGACCGCCGCAGCCGCATCGTCGTCCTGACCGGGGACGGCCGCGCCTTCCTGCGCGACACGGACGAGGCGGGCCTGCGCGTGACCAACGACCTGCTGGGCCCCCTGGATCCGGCCGAGCGGGAGACGCTGCACACGCTGCTGCTGCGGATCGCCGAGGACGGACTGGGCTGAGTCGTGCGCACACTCGACCGCAGTCAATGTTGTGCAAGTTGTTGACTGCCGAAGCGAGAGTGCCTAACTTCACCGGGGTTTCGTCCCGCACGCCCCACCGGAAGGGACCTCACGTGAAGACCCGCATCCGCCTCGCCGCGCTGACCCTCACCCTGGGCGCGGCCGCCGCCGTACCCGCCCAGGCGGCCACGGACGCCCATGTCGAAGGCCGGCTCCCCTCGGGCGCCTCGTACTCGATGGACGTGCCCGCCCACTGGAACGGCACCGTGCTGCTCTACAGCCACGGCTACCGCCCCGCCGGTGCGCCCAACCCGGCGCAGGACTCCCCCGACGCCACCACCGCCGGCAAGCTGCTCGCCGAGGGCTACGCGCTCGTCGGCTCCTCGTACGCCACGACCGGCTGGGCGGTGACCCAGGCGGTACCGGACCAGCTCGCCACCCTCGACCTGTTCACCGCGGAGTTCGGCACCGCCCGGCGGACGATCGCCTGGGGCACCTCGTACGGCGGCCTGGTCACCACGACCCTCGCCGAGCGGCACGCGGACCGCTTCGACGGCTCGCTGTCGATGTGCGGGCTGGTCCAGGGCGGGGTCGCCAACTGGAACAGCACCCTCGACCCCGTCTTCGCCCTGCGGACCCTGCTCGCGCCCGGCGAGAACATCCCGCTCACCGGCTTCGCCGACCAGGCGGCGGCCGTGAGCGCGGCCAAAGCCCTCTCCTCAAAGGTCTCCGCGGCCCAGCAGAGCGCCGCCGGCCGCGCCCGCATCGCGCTCGCCGCCGCCCTGCACAACATCCCCGGCTACAACGCCCCCTCGCAGACCGAACCGGGCCCGACGGACCGGGACGGCCAGGAGCGCAACCAGTACGCGGCCGTATCCGGTCTGCTGCAGTTGGCCGCCTTCAGCTGGCGGCAGGAGGCGGAGAGCCGGGCCGGGGGCAACATGTCCTGGAACACCGGCGTCGACTACACCACGATGCTGGGCCGGTCCCCGCTGTACAAAGAGGTGACGGAGCTCTACAAGGAGGCGGGAGTGTCCTTGCGCACCGACCTCGCGGCGCTGAACCGCGCCCCCCGGATCTCCGCCGACCCCGCGGCCCTGCGGTGGATGCGGCGCACCAGTGTGTTCGGCGGGCGGCTGAGCGACCCGCAGCTCGACATCCACACCACCGGCGACGCACTGATCCCGGTCCAGGCCGAGAGCGCCTACCGGCGGGCCGCCACCGCGGCCGGCTCCGGCCGGCTGCTCAGCCAGGCCTATGTCGACGGCCCCGGACACTGTGCCTTCACGTCCGGCGAGATGCTCGGGGCGCTGCACACCCTGGAGCACCGCCTGGACACGGGCCGCTGGGACACCTCACCGGCGGTCCTCAACTCCCGTGCCGCGCAGGAGGATTCGACGTCCGCGGCACGGTATGTGAACTACCGTCCGGCCCCCTACCCCCGCCCCTACGACCTCGCGCACCCGGGAGACGCCCGGCCATGACCCTCCGCTCCGCGCCCGACCGGCTGCTGTCCGTGCTCGCCGCGTTCGACCACGAGCACCCGGCGCTGTCCCTGACGGACATCAGCCGGCGGGCCGGGCTGACCCTCACCACCGCGCACCGCCTGGTCGGCGCGCTCACCGACTGGGGCGCGCTGGAGCGGGACGCGTCCGGCGTCTACCACGTCGGGCTCCGGCTCTGGGAGGTCGCGGCACTCGCCCCGCGCGGTCTCGCACTGCGGCAGATCGCGCTGCCGTACCTGGAGGACCTGTACGAGGCCACCCACGAGAACGTGCAGATGGCGGTGCGGGACGGGAGCGAGGTCGTCTACATCGAGTGGCTGTCGGGGCGGTCGGCGGTCGGCGTGCACATCCGGGTCGGGGCGCGCTGGCCGCTGCACGCCACGGGGGTCGGGCTCGCGCTGCTGGCGCACGCGGACCCGGACTCCCAGGACGAGTACTGCGCGGGCCCGCTCGCGTCCTTCACGCCGTACACCATCACCGACCCGGCACGGCTGCGCCGGGTGCTGGCCGAGGTACGGCGCACGGGGGTCGCGGTGAGCAGCCGGCAGGTCACCGACGACGCCCTGTCGGTGGCCGCACCGGTACGCGGACCGGGCGGCGCGGTGACGGCCGCGGTGTCGGTGGTGGTACCGCAGACCGACGCCCAGATCCCCGTCCTCATACCGGCGGTACGACTCGCGGCACGAGGAATCTCCCGAGCCCTGGGCTGGCGGCCGCCGAAGGAGCCGTAGGGCTGCAGGGCTCATATCCCTCTCACCGGCGAGGCGCGCGCCGCCGCTCGTCGGGATACTGGAACGGCCCTTGTCCGAGGAGCCGCTCATGTCCCCGTCCTCATGGATCCCGCGGATCGCCGCGCGTGTGCGTGCCGCGAATCCGTACGTCGTCGACACCGCCCTCGCCGCGCTCGTGCTGTTCGCCGTGTCCCTGCAGTGGCTGTTCCCCGACGAGGGCGACGACCGCCTCAGCTGGCAGGGCTGGCTGCTCGGCGCGGCGACCGCGGTGCCGCTGGTGTGGCGGCGGCGCGCGCCCTTCGCCACCGCGGGGGTGATCTCCGCCGCGACGCCCGCGATGGCCGTCTACCACGCGCCGCCACCGGACGTGGTGTGGGGCGGCCTCGTCGTGCTGTACACGCTGGCCGCCCGCTCGCCCGCCTGGCAGCGCCGCCTGATGCTGGCGGGCTGGCTGCTCGGCACGACGCTGACCATGCAGCACAAGGAGAACGCCCGGCCCTTCGAGTACGCCTTCCATCTGCTGACGATCCTGTGCGCGTACGGGCTCGGCACACTGGCCCGGGTGCAGCGCGCGTACACCGACGCGATCGAGGACCGGGCTCGGCGTCTGGAGGGCGAGCGGGCCGCTGACACCGCACGGGCCATCGCCCAGGAACGGGCCAGGATCGCCCGGGACATGCACGACGTCCTCGCCCACGCGGTGAGCCTGATGGTGGTGCAGGCGGAGGCGGGACCGGTCGTGGTGCGCAGCGATCCGCAGCGCGCGGAGGCCTCCTTCGACGCGATCGCGACGGCCGGCCGGGACGCGATGGCGCAGCTGCGGCGGATCCTCGGCGTGCTCAAGGAGGAGCCCCGCGACGGCACTTCACCCCAGCCGGGGACGGCGGCCCTGCCCGCGCTGGTGCGCCGGGTCGGTGAATCCACCGGTCTGCGCGTGGAGTTGCGCACGACGGGCGAGCCGCGACCGCTGCCGCCGGACGCGGAGGTCGCCGCCTACCGGGTGACGCAGGAGGCGCTGACGAACACGGTGAAGCATGCGTACGCTGCCTCGGCGACGGTCGAACTGGAGTGGACGGAGGACGCGTTGACCCTGACGGTGACCGACGACGGACGGGGCCCGGCGGGACCGGGCGGCGGACACGGGCTCATCGGCATCCGGGAGCGGGCCTCCGCCTGCGGAGGCAGCGCGGACACCGGACGGGGACCTGACGGCGGCTTCCGGGTCGCCGTACGGCTGCCCGTCGCGGCGGACCGGCAGGCGGCGCTGGGGTGAGCATCCGCGTGGTCGTCGCCGACGACCAGGAACTCGTGCGCAGCGGGTTCAGCATGATCCTCGAAGCCCAGCAGGACATCGAGGTGGTCGCGGAGGCCGGGGACGGCGCCGAGGCGGTCGCGGCGGTGCACCGGCACGCGCCGGACGTGCTGCTCCTCGACATCCGCATGCCGGAGATGGACGGCCTGGAGGCGGCCCGGCGGGTGTGCGCGCAGTCCGTGTGCAAGGTCGTGATGCTGACGACGTTCGATCTCGACGAGTACGTGTACGAGGCGCTGTACGCGGGCGCCAGCGGCTTCCTCCTCAAGGACGTGCGCCGCGACGACCTGGTGCACGCCGTGCGGGTGGTCGCGGCCGGTGACTCCCTGCTCGCTCCCACGGTGACCCGGCGCCTGGTCGCGGACGTCGTCCGGCGCCGCCGGGAGGAGGCCGCCGCCTCGGCCACCCCGCAACGCCTGGAGGTCCTGACCGCCCGCGAGGTGGAGACCCTGCGGCTGCTGGCCCGCGGTCTGTCCAACGCCGAGATCGCCACGGCCTTCTTCGTCAGCGAGCACACCGTCAAGACCCACGTCAGCAACGTCCTGGCCAAGCTCGGCCTGCGGGACCGGGTGCAGGCGGTGATCTGCGCGTACGAGACGGGGCTGGTGGCGCCCGGAGCTCCCTAGCCGAGCTCCTCGAAGAGGGTCAGCTGGAGCGCGCCCGGGGCCTCGAGCCGCGAGTTCAGGGAGTTCCAGGGCGTGCGGGTCGGCTCGGCGAGGACGTCGGCTCCGGCGGCGGCGAGCCGTGCCGTGACGGCGGTGGAGTCGTCCACCTGGAAGGCGACCCGGATCGGCCCGGCCATGCGCCGCCCCACCTCCACCTCGTCGATGAAGGCGGCGTGACCCGGGTCGGTCAGCTCCAGGGTGGCCCGGCCCGCCTCCAGGATGGCGACCCGGCCGTCGGGGGACGAGAAGGCGGCACGCTCGGGCATGCCGAGGACGTCCCGGTAGAAACGCAGCGCCTCGTCGTAGTCGGACGCCGTGACGACGAGACGGAGTTCGCGGACAGGGGATTCCTCGGACACGGGGCGCTCCTCGACGGCGGGGTGTGGTGAGTCGGTCAACCTCCGCCGCGACCGGAACGATTCCCGCCTCCCCCCGGAGAGTGAGCCGCACCCCCGTCTCCCCCGGGCGGCCGAGGACTCGAAACCGCTCGCTCCGGCGATCCGGGAGCGCACCCGGCCGCACGAGCCTGAGGGCATGTCCACCGACGCCCCGCAGGGAGGGACCGTGCTCTCCGTCCTCGCCCGGACGGCCACCCGCCGTCCGCTCACCGTGATCCTGTTCTGGCTGCTCTTCCTGCTGCTCGGCTTCGGGCTCGGGACGGGCGTCTTCGGGCAGCTCTCCGACAACGTGCCCGACGTCCCCGGCACCGAGTCCGAGCACGCGGCCCAGTACCTCGACCGGACCGATCCGACCGGTGAGTCGATCACCGGGGTCGTGGCGGGCGTCGCGGTGAGCGGCGCCGGCCTGCGCACCCAGGTCGAACGGGCCGTCGCGGACGTGCGTCGCGTTCCCGGGGTGGCCGCCGTACCGGATCCGTACACCACCCGCGGGCTCACGGCGCGCGACGGGCGCGCCCTGATCGTCCCGGTCACCCTCGAGGGCGGTCTCGGCGACGACGCCGAGGAGAAGGCCGTCGACGCGGCCGCCGCGCGCATCAAGCGGATCGAGGCGCCCGACGTGCACGTCAGCGGCGGCCCGTTGCTCGGCAAGCAGCTCGGCGAACGGGCCCAGGAGGACGTGCGCGACGCCGAGTTGATCTCCCTGCCCGTCGTCCTCGCCCTGCTGCTCGTGGTGTTCGGCGGACTGCGCGCGGCCGGGCTGCCGCTCGTGATCGCGGTCAGCGGGATCGCGGGCGCGTTCCTGGCGCTGTTCGGCTTCAGCCAGGTCACCGACATCTCGGTGTACGCGATCCAGGTCACCACCATGCTGGGGCTCGGACTCGCCGTGGACTACGCCCTGTTGATGCTGGTCCGCTTCCGGGAGGAACGCCGGCACACCGAGGACGTGGTCGAGGCCGTGCACCGTACGGTCGCGGCGGCCGGGCGGACCGTGCTGTTCTCCGGGCTCACCGTCGCCGTCAGCCTCACCGGACTGCTGGTCTTCCCGAGCGTGTTCCTGCGCAGCATGGGCCTCGCGGTGGCGGCGGTCGTGGTCGTCGACATGCTGGCCGCGGTGACGCTGCTGCCCGCGCTGCTGACACGGTTCGGCGCGCGGATCGCCCCCGCGAAGACACGGCCGGAGGGCGAGGAGGGCCGCTTCTTCGCCCGCCTCGCGCGCTTCGCCGCCCGCCGCCGGATCGCCGTGCTCGCCACCGTCGTACCGGCCCTGCTGGTCCTCGCCCTGCCCGTCACCGGCATGCGGATCGAGATCGGTGACGCCACCCAGCTGCCGTCGAGCACCGAGGCACGGCAGTTGTACGACACCGTCGGCGCCCACTTCCCGCCCGGCACGGGCGTCTCGCCGGTCACGGTCGTCCTGAAGCCCGGCACCGACGCGGCGACCGCCGACCGCATCCGCGCCCTCTCCCCGACCGCCGAGGTCCGTACCCTGCCGGACGGGGCGAGGGTCGTGCAACTGCAGCCCTCCGGCCGGGTCGACGGCGCGGCGGCGACCGGTCTGGTGCGGCAGGTGCGGGAGCTGCGCGGCTCGGAGCCCGTGCAGGTCACCGGGTCCGCCGCCCGGCTCGTCGACTTCCGCGCGATGCTCGCCGACCGGGCGCCCTGGGCGGCCCTGACCGTGCTCGTCGGCATCTTCGCGCTGCTGTTCGCCTTCACGGGCTCGGTGCTGATCCCGCTGCGCACGATCCTGACCACACTGCTCAGCCTGGGCGCCGCGCTCGGTGTGGTGGTGTGGGTCTTCCAGGACGGTCATCTGGCCGGCGCGCTGGGCGCCGAGGGCCTGGGCGCCCTAAGCCTGACCGCGCCACCGCTGATCGTGGCCATCGCCTTCGGACTGGCCATGGACTACGAGCTGTTCATCCTGGCCCGGATGCGCGAGGCGCGCCGGCTGACCGGGGACGACCAGGAGGCCGTGGTGACCGGTCTGCGCCGCTCCGGGCGCGTGGTGACCTGCGCCGCGCTGCTGCTGGCCGTCGTCTTCGGCGCCTTCATGACCGGCGGCTTCTCCCCGATCCTGCAGATCGGCCTCGGACTGACCCTCGCGGTGCTGATCGACGCGACGGTCGTACGGATGCTGCTGGTCCCGGCGACGATGGCGCTGCTGGGGCGGCGGGCGTGGTGGGCGCCGAGGCCGCTGCGGCGGGTGCACGAGCGGTTCGGGGTGAGCGAGGAGGCTCGAAGGCCGGTCGAGCCGGCGCACCTCTGAAGCAGGAAGGCACGGAACGGCCGGGCCCCCGGGGAGTCCTCACCGGAATCTCAGGAAGCGGCCCGGCCTTTCAAAGGATCAGCACATCCGCGCGGCGCAGGATCCATCCGGACAAGGTGGAAATCCCAGGAAGGCCTGCCGTGGGCGTCTCGCACATATCGAACCGGTCCCCGCAGCGGTCGGGGAGGTGGTCCCGGCGCGGTGTGCTCGGCGCGCTCGGCGTCGTACCGGCCGCCGCCGTACTGAGCGGGTGCAGCGGTTCGGCGGGCGCCTCCGAGGACACGGCCACGCCCGCCGCGTCCGCGAAGGCGGCGGCGAGGAGGCCGACGGTCTCGGTCACCCCCGCCGACGGCACCAGGAAGGCCGGCTTCGCGAACCCGGTCGAGGTCACCGTGACCGACGGCACGCTCGCGTCGGTGAAGGTCACCGGCAACGACGGCTCGACACTGGCCGGTTCCTTCAACGCGGCCAGGACCAGGTGGACGTCCGCGAGAAACCCGTACTCGGGCACGAAGTACACGGTGACCGCCACCCCGAAGGGCGGCTCGGCGCGGACCACGACCTTCACCACCAAGTCGCCCGGCGAGACCTTCGTCGGCTACTTCACGCCCGAGGCGGACTCGACCTCCGGCGTCGGCATGCCCGTGTCGATCAACTTCACGCACGCCGTGAAGGACAGGGCGGCCGTGCAGAAGGCCATCACCGTCACCGCCGAGCCCGCCGTCGAGGTGGTCGGCCACTGGTTCGGCGACACCCGGCTGGACTTCCGGCCCGAGACGTACTGGGCGCCCGGTACGAAGATCACCCTCAGCCTGCGGCTGAAGGACGTGCAGGGCGCCGAGGGCGTCTACGGCGTCCAGCACAAGGACGTCACCTTCCACATCGGCCGCGCCCAGATCAGCACCGTCGACCTGGCGAGCAAGGAGATGGTGGTCAAACGGGACGGGGAGACCGTCGCCACCTATCCGGTCTCCGGCGGCAATGCCCAGCACACCACCTGGTCCGGGATCATGGTGATCAGCGAGCGGTTCCAGCAGACCCGGATGGAGTCCTCCACGGTCGGACTCGGCGACGAGTACGACATCCCGGACGTGCCGCACGCCCAGCGCCTGACCACCTCCGGCACCTTCGTGCACGGCAACTACTGGGCGTCCACCTCGGTCTTCGGCCACGAGAACACCAGTCACGGCTGCGTCGGTCTGCACGACGCGAAGGGCGCGAAAGACCCCTCCGTGGACGGCTACAAGTTCTACAGGAGCTCGATGCTCGGCGATGTCGTCATCGTCAGGAACTCCGGCGAGCGGACGGTGGATCCGGCCAACGGGCTCAACGGCTGGAACCTGTCCTGGGCCCAGTGGAAGGCGGGGAGCGCCGTCTAGCACAAACGGCATTCATGGGGTGAACTCACCCGCGCCGGAAGGACTTTCCTTGTTTTAAGTCTTGACGACCGGTGTGGGCGGGAGCACATTGGGGCCACTTTGAGAGCGCTCTCAATCGGCACCCCGCAGCCAACCCCGTACCCGAGAGGCACCCCCATGAGTGCAAGCTCCGGCATACCGAGACGGCGACGCGCGCTCGTCGCCGTCCTCAGCACGCTCGGCCTGGCGGCCGCGCTCGCCACGGCCGCCACCCAGTCCGCCGACGCCTCCGCCCCCACACCCCCGGCGGGCTGGACCCAGGTCTTCCTCGACGACTTCAACGGCTCGGCAGGCACCGGCGTCTCCACCTCCAACTGGCAGTACGACACCGGAACCTCGTATCCGGGCGGCCCCGCCAACTGGGGCACTTCCGAGGTCGAGACGATGACCAGCAGCACCAGCAACGTCGCCCTCGACGGCAGCGGCAACCTGAAGATCACCCCGATCCGGGACGCGGCCGGCAACTGGACCTCGGGCCGTATCGAGACCAACCGCACCGACTTCCAGCCCCCGGCGGGCGGCAAACTGCGCGTCGAGGCCCGGATCCAGATGCCCAACGTCACCGGGAACGCGGCGGCCGGCTACTGGCCGGCGTTCTGGATGCTGGGCGCGCCCTACCGCGGCAACTACCAGAACTGGCCGAGCGTCGGCGAGCTCGACATCATGGAGAACGTCAACGGCATCAACAAGACCTGGGCCACCATGCACTGCGGCACGGCCTCGGGCGGCCCCTGCAACGAGACGACGGGCCTGGGCAATTCGACGGCCTGCCCCAACACGACCTGCCAGTCGGGCTTCCACACCTACACCATGGAGTGGGACCGCTCGGCCAGCCCCGAGGCGATCCGCTTCTACGTCGACGGGGTCAACTACCAGACGGTGACGGCCGGTCAGGTGGACGCGACGACCTGGGCCAACGCCACCAACCACGGCTTCTTCGTCATCCTGAACGTCGCGATGGGCGGCGCCTTCCCGGCCGCGTTCGGCGGCGGACCGACCAGCGCCACCGAGTCCGGACACCCGATGCTGGTGGACTACGTCCAGGTGCTGTCGTCCAGTGGGAGCGGTACCACCACACCTCCGCCGTCCGGCAACCGTGACGCCTACAGCGCCATCCAGGCGGAGTCGTACGACAGCCAGTCCGGCGTCAGCACCGAGACCACCTCGGACACCGGTGGCGGGCAGGACGTCGGCTACATCGCCAACGGCGACTGGGCCCTCTACAAGGGCGTCAACTTCGGCTCCACGGCAGCCAGGCAGTTCTACGCCCGGGTGGCGAGCGGCGCGGCGAGCGGGGTGAGCGGTCTGGTCCAGGTACGCCTCGACAGCGCCACCAGCACACCCGTCGGCAGCTTCGCCGTCGCCAACACCGGCGGCTGGCAGTCCTGGACGACGATCCCGGCCAACATCAGTGCGGTCACCGGCACCCACGACGTCTATCTGACCTTCTCCAGCGGGCAGCCGGCGGACTTCGTGAACGTGAACTGGTTCGACTTCGGTCACTGACGGCACGGTTCACGCAGAGAGGGGCCTCACGCCTGGAGCGTGGGGCCCCTCTTCAGTGCATCTCGGCCCGGAACGCCGCCGGTGTCATGTCCGTGTGCTGCTGGAAGAACTTGGAGAAGTTCGCGGCGTCCGGGAAGCCGACGGCCGCGCCGACGCGGCCGATCGGGAGGTCGGTGTGGGCCAGGAGGCGCTTGGCCTCCAGGACGACCCGTTTGTCGATGAAGCCCTTGGGGGTCTCGCCGGTGGCGGCGCGGACCGCGCGGACGAGGGTGCGGCGGGAGTAGCCGAGCGAGTCGGCGTAGGCGCTGACGCTGTGATTGGTGGCGAAGCCCTTCTCCACGGCGTCCCGGAAGAGAGTGAAGGTGGTGTCCGACTGACCGCGGGCCGCCTGGGCCGAACTCGCCGCCAGATGGGCGAGACGGAGCAGGAACGCCGTCAGGGAGTGGCGCAGGACCGCCGTGTGAAGACTCAGCGGAAGTGTCGTGGTGTCCTCGTACTCGTATCGCAACTGCGTCAGGGCCGAGCGCAGGGCGGCCAGTTGGGCGTCGTCCGGGCGGAGCAGGGGCGGGAGGTCGTAGCGGTAGAGGCCCGTGGCCTCCACCGTGGCACGGGGCAGGAAGCCCGGCTGCATGGTCAGCACGGTTCCGCGGTACTCGCTGACCTTCGGGAAACGGTGGACCTGGCCCGGGCGGATCCACAGCACGTCCCCCGCCGTCGCCTCGTACTCGGCGAAGTCGATCATGTGGCGGACGGGGCCGTCGTCGAAGAGCATCACGACATGGAAGTCGATGCGGTGGACACGGTGCAGCGGGGCATCCGCGTGCCAGGTGCGTCCGGCTCCCATGGGGCCGACCTGCATGCCGACCCCGCACACACTCAGCTCGACCGGGAAGGGGAACGTTCTGATCACGTCCACGCCCCCTTCACCGTCGCCGCCTTGGATGGTTCTGTCCGCCATGTCCCTCTCACGCCGCCCGGCTGGTGCTGTCGGTGTCCCACTTTCACCACAGGCTGGCACACGAGGACCTACCACCGTAAAAGTCAGACTTTTAAGTTTGAACGCGTCAGGCCAGAACCACCGCTGCGATCAAGGACTTCTTGAAGATGAGCACGCAGACACCGGACAGCTTCGAATGGACCGAACTCGACCGACGCGCCGTCGACACCGCTCGGTTGCTGGCCGCCGACGCCGTACAGAAGGTCGGCAACGGCCACCCGGGCACCGCGATGGCGCTCGCACCGGCCGCGTACACGATCTTTCAGAAGCTGATGCGCCACGATCCCGCGGACCCCGAGTGGACCGGCCGGGACCGTTTCGTCCTCTCCCCCGGCCACACCTCGCTGACCCTCTACACCCAGCTGTTCCTGGCCGGGTACGAGCTCGAGCTCGATGACCTGAAAGCCTTCAGGACCCACGGGTCCAAGACGCCCGGTCACCCCGAGTACGGCCACACGGCGGGCGTGGAGACCACCACCGGTCCGCTCGGCCAGGGCGTCGCCAACGCCGTCGGCATGGCGATGGCCGCCCGCTACGAGCGCGGTCTGTTCGACCCTGAGGCCCCCGAGGGCACCTCCCCCTTCGACCACACCATCTGGGCGATCGTCTCGGACGGCGACCTGGAGGAGGGCGTCTCCGCCGAGGCCTCCTCCCTCGCCGGGCACCAGAAGCTCGGCAACCTGGTCTTCCTCTACGACGACAACCACATCTCCATCGAGGGCGACACCGCGACCGCCTTCTCCGAGGACGTCCTGAAGCGGTACGAGGCCTACGGCTGGCACACCCAGCGCGTCGAGCCCGCCGAGGACGGCGACATCGACGTACCGGCCCTCTACGCGGCGCTCAGGGCCGCCCAGGCCGAGACCGGCCGGCCCTCCATCGTCGCGATGCGCACGATCATCGCCTGGCCCGCGCCGAACGCGCGCAACACCGAGGCCGCCCACGGCTCGGCGCTCGGCGCCGACGAGGTCGCCGCCACCAAGCGCGTCCTCGGCTTCGACCCCGAGCAGTCCTTCCAGGTCGACGCCGCCGTCCTCGCCCACACCCGCGAGGCCCTGGACCGCGGCGCCGAGGCGCACGCGGCCTGGGACAAGCAGCTCGACAAGTGGCGCGGCGCCGACCCGCAGCGCGCCGAGCTGTTCGACCGGGTGGTGGCCGGCCGGCTGCCCGAGGGCTGGGAGGAGGCGCTGCCGGTCTTCGAGGAGGGCAAGTCGGTCGCCACCCGCGCCGCCTCCGGCAAGGTGCTGCAGTCGCTGGGTGCCGTGCTGCCCGAGCTGTGGGGCGGCTCCGCCGACCTGGCCGGCTCGAACAACACCACCATCGACAAGACCAGCTCCTTCCTGCCGAAGGGCAACCCGCTGCCCGGGGCCGACCCGTACGGCCGTACCGTCCACTTCGGCATCCGCGAGTTCTCGATGGCCGCGGAGATGAACGGGATCGCCCTGCACGGCAACACCCGCGTCTACGGCGGCACCTTCCTGGTGTTCTCCGACTACATGCGCAACGCGGTGCGGATGTCGGCGCTGATGCAGCTCCCGGTGACCTACATCTGGACGCACGACTCCATCGGTCTCGGCGAGGACGGCCCGACGCACCAGCCGGTCGAGCACCTGGCCGCGCTGCGCGCCATCCCGGGTCTGAACGTGGTCCGCCCGGCCGACGCCAACGAGACCGCCGTCGCCTGGGCCGAGATCCTCAAGCGGCACGCCACGAACCCGGCCCCGCACGGACTCGCGCTCACCCGTCAGGGCGTGCCGACGTACGCCCCCAACCCCGATGCGGCGAAGGGCGGTTACGTCCTGAAGGAGTCCTCGAAGGGGACCCCGGACGTCGTCCTCATCGCCACCGGCTCCGAGGTGCAGCTCGCCGTCGCCGCGCGGGAGCAGCTGGAGGCCGAGGGGATCGGCACCCGCGTGGTGTCGATGCCGTCGGTGGAGTGGTTCGAGGAGCAGCCCCGCGAGTACCGCGAGAGCGTGCTTCCGCCGTCGGTGAAGGCCCGCGTCGCGGTCGAGGCGGGCATCGGTTTGACGTGGTACCGCTTCACGGGTGACGCAGGACGCATCGTCTCCCTGGAGCATTTCGGCGCCTCCGCCGACGCGAAGACCCTGTTCGCCGAGTTCGGCTTCACCCCCGAGAACGTCGCCGCAGCGGCCCGGGCTGTGTTCAATTCAACGACGGGCCTCGCCGCCGCCCGCGGTTGATCCGATCGCCAGAAAGAAGATGATCAGTACCATGACCGAAGCAACCGCCACCGCGGGAGCACTCAAGCGCCTCACCGACGAAGGCGTCTCCATCTGGCTGGACGACCTCTCGCGCGGGCGCATCGAGACCGGCAACCTCGCCGAACTCGTCCGCGACAAGCACGTCGTCGGCGTCACCACCAACCCGTCCATCTTCCAGGCCGCCATCGGCTCCGGCGAGGGCTACGAGGAGCAGCTCGCCGACCTGGCCGTGCGCGGCGTGACGGTCGAAGAGGCCGTACGGATGATGACCACCGCCGACGTCCGCGCCGCCGCCGACGTCCTGCGGCCCGTGTACGACGCGACCGGCGGCCGGGACGGCCGGGTCTCCATCGAGGTCGACCCGCGTCTGGCCCACGACACCAAGGCCACCGTCGCCGAGGCCAAGCAGCTCTCCTGGCTCGTCGACCGGCCCAACGTCATGATCAAGATCCCGGCGACCCGGGCCGGCCTCCCGGCGATCACCGAGGTCATCGGCCTCGGCATCAGCGTCAACGTCACGCTGATCTTCTCCCTGGAGCGCTACCGCGAGGTCATGGACGCCTACCTCGCCGGTCTGGAGAAGGCGCAGGCCAGGGGTCTCGACCTCGCGGCCATCCACTCGGTCGCCTCCTTCTTCGTCTCCCGCGTGGACTCCGAGATCGACAAGCGGCTGACCGGCCTGAGCTCCCCCGAGGCGACCACCCTCAAGGGCCGGGCCGCGCTGGCGAACGCGCGACTGGCGTACCAGGCTTATGAGGAGGTGTTCGGCTCCGCCGGCGACCCGTCCCGGTCGTCGGACCGCTGGACCGCCCTCGCCGGCGCCGGCGCCAACCGGCAGCGCCCGCTGTGGGCCTCGACCGGCGTGAAGGACCCCGCGTACAAGGACACCCTGTACGTGGACGAGCTGGTCGCCCCGGGCACCGTGAACACGATGCCGGAGGCCACCCTCGACGCCACCGCCGACCACGGCGGGATCACCGGTGACACGGTGACCGGCGGCTACGCGCAGGCGCGCGCCGACCTGGCCGCCGTGGAGGCCCTCGGGATCTCGTACGAGGAGGTCGTGCAGCAGCTCGAGGACGAGGGTGTCGCCAAGTTCGAGACGGCCTGGCAGGACCTGCTGGAGGCCGTCGCCAAGTCCCTGGACAGCAAGTCCCCGGACAGCAAGGGAGTAGAGGCGGAATGACCGAGATCCCTGCCACCGTCGACTGGGAGAACCCGCTGCGCGACCCCCGCGACCGGCGCCTCCCCCGTATCGCCGGCCCCTCCGGCCTGGTCATCTTCGGCGTCACCGGTGACCTCTCCCGCAAGAAGCTGATGCCGGCCGTCTACGACCTGGCCAACCGCGGTCTGCTGCCGCCGGGCTTCTCGCTCGTCGGGTTCGCCCGCCGGGACTGGGAGGACGAGGACTTCGCGCAGATCGTGCACGACTCCGTGCGCGAGCACGCGCGCACCGAGTTCCGTGAGGAGGTCTGGCAGCAGCTCGCCGAGGGCATGCGGTTCATCCCCGGCGACTTCGACGACGACACCGCCTTCAAGCAGCTGAAGTCGGCCGTCGAGGAACTGGACGCCTCCCGCGGCACCGGGGGCAACTTCGCCTTCTACCTCTCCGTGCCGCCGAAGTTCTTCCCGAAGGTCGTCCAGCAGCTGAAGAAGCACGGCCTGGCGAACGCGCCCGAGGGCGCCTGGCGGCGCGCGGTCATCGAGAAGCCGTTCGGCCGCGACCTCGCCAGCGCCCGTGAGCTGAACGCGGTCGTGCACGACGTCTTCGAGCCGGACCAGGTCTTCCGCATCGACCACTACCTCGGCAAGGAGACCGTCCAGAACATCCTGGCGCTCCGTTTCGCCAACGAGATGTACGAGCCGATCTGGAACCGGTCCTTCGTCGACCACGTCCAGATCACGATGGCCGAGGACATCGGCATCGGCGGCCGCGCCGGCTACTACGACGGCATCGGCGCCGCCCGTGACGTCATCCAGAACCACCTCCTGCAGCTCATGGCCCTGACGGCCATGGAGGAGCCGGCCGCCTTCGACGCCGAGTCGCTGCTCACCGAGAAGCTGAAGGTCCTCAAGGCCGTGAAGCTGGCGGACAACCTCGGCGCCCACACCGTGCACGGGCAGTACGCGGCGGGCTGGCAGGGCGGCGAGAAGGTCCGCGGCTACCTGGAGGAGGACGGCATCGACGCGTCCTCCACGACCGACACCTACGCGGCCGTCAAGCTGAACATCGACAACCGCCGCTGGGCGGGCGTGCCGTTCTATCTGCGCACCGGCAAGCGGCTGGGCCGCCGGGTCACCGAGATCGCGGTCGTCTTCCAGCGCGCCCCGCACTCGCCCTTCGACTCCACCGCCACCGAGGAGCTCGGCGAGAACGCGATCGTCATCCGCGTCCAGCCCGACGAGGGCATGACGGTCCGGTTCGGCTCCAAGGTCCCGGGCACCTCGATGGAGATCCGGGACGTGTCGATGGACTTCGCCTACGGCGAGTCCTTCACCGAGTCCAGCCCCGAGGCGTACGAGCGGCTCATCCTGGACGTACTGCTCGGCGACGCCAACCTTTTCCCCCGCCACCAGGAAGTGGAAGAGTCCTGGAAGATCCTCGACCCGATCGAGGAGTACTGGGCGAAGAACGGCAAGCCCGCGCAGTACGCCTCGGGCACCTGGGGACCCGAGGAAGCCGACGAGATGCTCGCACGAGACGGACGGAGCTGGCGCAGGCCATGAAGATCGACCTGACCGACACCACGGCAAGCAAGATCAACAAGGCGCTGGTGCAGGGTCGCCGCGCCATCGGTACGCCTGCCGTGGGCATGGTCCTGACGATGGTGATCGTCACGGACGAGGAGAACGCCTACGACGCGATCAAGGCGGCCGAGGAGGCCTCGCACGAGCACCCCTCGCGCACCCTGGTCGTCATCAGGCGGCAGGCACGCACCCCGCGCGACCGCGTCGCCTCCAAGCTCGACGCCGAGGTGCGCGTGGGCTCCGACGCCGGCACCGGTGAGACGGTCGTGCTGCGCACCTACGGCGAGGTGTCCGACCACGCCGACTCGGTCGTGCTGCCGCTGCTGCTGCCCGACGCGCCCGTCGTGGTGTGGTGGCCGGTGGACGCGCCCGAGGTGCCCTCGAAGGACCCGCTGGGCGCGCTGGCGCAGCGCAGGATCACCGACCTGTACGCCGTGGAGAACCCCCTTGAGGCCCTGGAGACCCGGGTCCGCTCCTACGCGCCCGGCGACACCGACCTCGCCTGGACCCGGCTGACGCCCTGGCGCTCGATGCTGGCCGCCGCCCTGGACCAGGCGCGGGCGCAGATCATCTCGGGCGCGGTGGAGGCCGAGGCCGAGAACCCCGCCGCCGAGCTGCTGGCGCGCTGGCTGGAGGCACGACTGAACGTGCGGATCGACCGTGTTGTCACGGCCGGCCCGGTCGTCACCGCCGTGCGCCTGGGCACCACCGACGGCGAGATCGTCATCGACCGCCCCGAGGGCCCGCTGGCCACGCTGTCCCTGCCGGGCCAGCCCTCCCGCACCCTCGCCCTGAAGGTCCGCACCACCTCCGAGCTCATCGCCGAGGAGCTGCGCCGCCTCGACGCCGACGAGATGTACGCGATCGCCCTGCGCGGCGAGAGCTTGAAGGAGACCGTCTGACATGTCCGACACCCCAAGTCTCACCCGGCGTCCCGAGTGGACCGCCCTGGAGGACCACCGCGCCCAGGGCGAACCCCGGCTGCGGGAGCTGTTCGACACCGACCCGGGGCGCGCGGAGCGGTACGTCGTACGCGTGGGTGATCTGCGCATCGACTACTCCAAGCACCTGATCACCGACGAGACCCTGACCCTGCTCCGGGAACTGGCCACCGCCACCGACGTGTTCGGGCTGCGGGACGCCATGTTCCGCGGCGAGAGGATCAACACCACGGAGAACCGCGCCGTGCTGCACACCGCCCTGCGCGCCCCGCGCGACGCGGTGGTGGAGGTCGACGGCGAGAACGTGGTGCCGAAGGTGCACGCCGTGCTGGACAAGATGAGCGGCTTCGCCGAGCGGGTCCGCTCCGGCGGGTGGACCGGCCACACCGGCAAGCGGATCCGCAACGTCGTCAACATCGGCATCGGCGGCTCGGACCTCGGCCCCGCGATGGCGTACGAGGCGCTGCGGGCCTTCACGGCACGGGAGTTGACCTTCCGCTTCGTGTCCAACGTGGACGGCGCCGACCTGCACGAGGCGGTGCGCGACCTGGACCCGGCGGAGACGCTGTTCATCGTCGCCTCCAAGACGTTCACCACGATCGAGACGATCACCAACGCCACCTCGGCCCGTTCCTGGCTGCTGGAGGGCCCGGACGGTCTGCACGACGACAAGGCGGTCGCGAAGCACTTCGTCGCCCTGTCGACGAACGCCGGCAAGGTCACCGAGTTCGGCATCGACCCGGACAACATGTTCGAGTTCTGGGACTGGGTCGGCGGCCGCTACTCCTACGACTCGGCGATCGGCCTCTCCCTGATGATCGCCATCGGCCCGGACCGCTTCCGCGAGATGCTGGACGGCTTCCGGATCGTCGACGAGCACTTCCGGAGCGCCCCGGCCGAGGCCAACGCCCCGCTGATCCTCGGCCTGTTGGGCGTCTGGTACGGCAACTTCCACGACGCCCAGTCGCACGCCGTGCTGCCGTACTCGCACTACCTCTCCAAGTTCACGGCGTATCTGCAGCAGCTGGACATGGAGTCCAACGGCAAGTCGGTGCAGCGTGACGGGCGTCCGGTGGAGTGGCAGACCGGACCGGTGGTGTGGGGCACGCCCGGCACCAACGGGCAGCACGCCTACTACCAGTTGATCCACCAGGGCACCAAGCTGATCCCGGCGGACCTGATCGGCTTCGCCCGCCCGGTGGACGAACTGAGCGCCGAACTCAAGGCGCAGCACGACCTGTTGATGGCCAACCTGTTCGCGCAGGGCCAGGCGCTGGCCTTCGGCAAGACCGCCGACGAGGTGCGCGCGGAGGGTGTGCCCGAGGAGCAGGTCGCGCACCGCACCTTCCAGGGCAACCACCCCACCACGACCATCCTGGCCCGCGAGCTGACCCCGTCGGTCCTCGGCCAGCTGATCGCCCTCTACGAGCACAAGGTGTTCGTCCAGGGAGCGATCTGGAACATCGACTCCTTCGACCAGTGGGGCGTCGAGCTCGGCAAGGTGCTCGCCAAGCGCGTCGAACCCGCCCTGACCGAGGGCGCCGACGTCCCCGGCCTCGACCCCTCCACCACCGCACTCGTGGCCGCCTACCGCGACCTGAAGGAAGGCAACTGACATGCAGCTCGGACTGATCGGTCTCGGCAAGATGGGCGGCAACATGCGCGAGCGGATCCGCCGCGCCGGCCACACCGTCATCGGCTACGACCGCAACCCCGACCTCTCCGACGCGACGAGCCTCGCCGAACTGGTCGACAAGCTGGAAGCGCCGCGCGTGGTCTGGGTGATGGTCCCGGCCGGCGCCGCCACCCAGTCCGTCGTCGACGAACTCGGCACCCTCCTCTCCCCCGGCGACACGGTCGTCGACGGCGGCAACTCCCGCTGGACGGACGACGAGAAGCACGCCGAGGAGCTGGGCGCCAAGGGCATCGGCTTCGTCGACGCGGGTGTCTCCGGCGGTGTGTGGGGCCTGCAGAACGGCTACGCGCTGATGGTCGGCGGCGACAAGGAGCACGTCGAGCGGCTCCACCCGATCTTCGAGGCGCTCAAGCCGGAGGGCCCGTACGGCTATGTCCACGCGGGCAAGGTCGGCGCCGGGCACTTCTCGAAGATGGTCCACAACGGCATCGAGTACGCCATGATGCAGGCCTACGCCGAGGGCTGGGAGCTGCTGGAGAAGGTCGCCTCGGTGGACAGCGTCCGCGAGGTCTTCCGGTCCTGGCAGGACGGCACGGTCATCCGTTCCTGGCTGCTGGACCTGGCGGTCAACGCCCTCGACGCGGACGAGCACCTCGACAAGCTCAAGGGCTTCGCGCAGGACTCCGGAGAGGGACGCTGGACTGTGGAAGCAGCCATCGCCAACGCCGTCCCGCTGCCGACGATCACAGCCTCCCTCTTCGCGCGGTTCGCCTCCCGCCAGGACGACTCCCCGCAGATGAAGATGGTCGCGGCGCTGCGCAACCAGTTCGGCGGCCACGCCGTCGAGTCGAAGGAGTAGTCCGGCCGTGGGGGACCTTCTCCTGGTCCGCCACGGCGAGACGGAGTGGAGCGTGTCGGGACAGCACACCAGCTTCACCGACCTGCCCCTCACCCAGCACGGTGAGGAGCAGGCCAAGTCCCTCGCTCCACTCCTCTCCCAGCGGACCTACGCACTCGCCCTGACCAGCCCGCTCGGCCGCGCGATACGCACCGCCGAACTCGCGGGCATCCCCTCGCTCGAGGTCGAACCCGACCTGCACGAGTGGAACTACGGCGCCTACGAGGGCGTCACCACCGTCGAGATCCACCGCACCCGCCCGCACTGGGACCTGTGGCTGCACGGTGTCCCGCCCGGCCCCGACGGCCACCCGCGCGAGTCCCCGGCCGAGGTGGGCGACCGCGCCGACCGGGTGCTGGCCCGGGTGGACGCCGCCCTCGCCAACCGCTCGGGAGACGTGATCCTCGTCGCGCACGCCCACTTCCTGCGCGTCCTGACCGCCCGCCGACTGGGCCTGCCGCCCGCCGAGGGACGGCTGTTCCAGCTCTCCACGGGCACGGTCAGCCGCCTGTCGACCGAGCACGGCCGCCCGGTCGTCGCCGAGTGGAACACCCGGCCGTAACCCTCCCGGCCCGGACCACGCCCGCCTCCGCGCTCGCTCAACACCGCAGACGAGCGGACGCGTTGGTGTCGTGGCCCGGGCCGCTGTCGTGTGGGGGCGTTAGAGTCCCGCCCTGTGGAGATCAACGAACTGACGCCGGCCGAGCGGCGGGTGTGGCGGGCGTTCGCCACGGGGGAAGCGGTCGACTTCGGTACGGGGAACGACGAGGACCCGGCCGAGGGCATGCGGTGGGGACCCGAACGGACGCTGCGGGCGGCCGTGTTGCGGGCCCTGCTGCTCAACGGGCCCGAGGAGCCGGGTGAGATAGCCGCGCTGAAGGTGGACGGCGCCCGGATCACCGGCGTCCTCGACCTGCGGTACGGCACGACCGACCACGCGGTCCGGCTGAGCCACTGCCACTTCGAGGAGGTCCCGCAGCTGTACGGCGCGCGACTGCGCCAGCTCAACCTGAGCGACTCGGTGCTGCCCGGGCTGTCCGCGGCGACGGTCCGGGTCGAGGGGGTGCTACGGCTCACGGACTGCCGGTTCCTGGGGCCGGTACGGCTGGGCGGGGCGCACATGGCCGGGGCGCTGTTCGTCGACCGGAGCGCGTTCGAGGCCGCCGACGCCGAGGAGCCGGTGCTGCAGCTGAACCAGGTGACGATCGGGGACGACCTGTGGGCACCGGGCCTGCGGGCACACGGTCAGGTCCGGCTCACCGGAGCGTCCGTGTCCGGCGCGGTGAACTTCCGCGACACCGAGTTCGACCACCCCTCGGGCACCGCCCTCGACGCACAGAACCTCACGGTGGGCAGCGACGTCCGGGCTGCGTGCCTCACCGCGCGCGGGCGGGTGGACTTCCGGGGCTCCCGCATCCCCGGCTGCCTCGATCTGCTGCACGCCCGCCTCTCCGGGCCGGGCGGGACGGCCCTGCGGGCCAGCAGCAGCGTGATCGGCGAACTCTGGCTGCGTGGCGGTGACCGTGTGGACGGCGCGCTGAACCTGCGCCGGTCCCACATCGAACTCCTCACCCTCGAACCGGCGATGCTGCCCGGCAAGGTGTACGTCAGCGAGCTGACCTACACGGCCCTCACCCCGCACGTGCCCGCCGAGCGCCGCCTGCCCATGCTCGAGCGCGACGGCGACGGCTATGTCCCTTACGCCTACGAGCAGTTGTCGGCCGCCTACCGCCGGGTCGGCGACGACCACGCCGCCCGGCTCGTCCTTCTCGCCAAGCAGCGCCGTCTGCGCTCGACCCGCGCCTGGTACGGCCGCGTCTGGGGCTATGTCCAGGACGCCACCGTCGGCTACGGCTTCCACCCGCTGCGCGCCGCCGTCTGGCTGCTGTCGCTGCTGGCCGTCGGCTCACTCGCGTACGCCCTGCACCACCCGCGCCCGCTGAAGGCGTCGGAGGCCCCGCACTTCAACCCGGTGTTCTACACCCTCGACCTGCTCCTGCCGGTGATCTCCTTCGGCCAGGAGGACGCCTTCGCGCCGAGCGGCTGGTACCAGTACCTCGCCTACGCCCTGATCATCACCGGATGGATCCTGGCCACCACGGTCGTCACCGGCGTCACCCGGACCGTCAGCCGCCAGTGAGGCGGCGGGCGGCATGCTGGGCGGCGAGGCGGACGGGGGCGTTCGAGGCGCCGTACCCGCGATACCCGCCGTCGCGCTGGACGAGTTCGAAGAAGATGCGGCCGACGGTCCTGGTGTAGCAGTGCCGGAACTCGCCGTGCGCGTCACGGTCGTAGAGGACGCCGAGTTCCCGGTACGTCTCCAACTCGCCGTCGGCGAAGTCGAATCGGGCGGCGAGGTCGTCGTAGTGGTTCGCCGGTATCGGCAGCAGCGCGCCACCGGCCGCGCGGAACCGGCGCGCGGCCGCCACCACGTCGTCGGTGGCGAGGGCGATGTGCTGGGCGTGGACGGTGGCATCGGCGGGTGCCGGGCCGACGGACAGGGCGATACGGACGCTTCCGTCGGCGGCGGTGACGGCGCGGCTGCGCAGCAGGCCGTACGGGTCGGCGACGTCCACGCTCTCCTGCGCGGACAGGCCGAGCACGCCGCGGTGGAAGAGGGCGGCCTCGTCGAAGTGGTGCCAGGGCTGGACGAGGGCGAGATGGTCGACGCGGGTCACGGCCGTGTCGGGTCCGGCGCCGGGTACGTCCTCGAAGTCGGCGCGCCAGTTGGGGAGTTCGGGATGGTCCGTCGCGCAGAAGAAGAGTTCCGTGCCGTCGGGCGCCGCCACGGCCTCCAGCGGGGCGTCCTCGGCCGCCCGCCGGCGGGGCAGCACCGGTGCCAGTAGCGCCTCGGCGCGACGGGCCGCTCCGGCCGGGTCCGGTGACTCCAGGCCGATCGCGGCGAGTGTGGTGCCGTCGCGGCGGGCTGCGGGCCCGGTGTTGACCAGGACGCGGGCCTCGCCCTGCTGCCACAGGTCGACCGGCTTGCCGCGGTGCCGTGCCGTGCGGGCGAAGCCGAGGGCGCCCAGCACCTCGGCGACCGGCTCGGCGTCGGGGGTGACCAGCTCGGCGAAGGCGACGCCGGTGGGGACGACCGGGGCGGGCAACTGGGCCAGGCCCACCGTCTCCTGCAGGACGAGGAGGGAGCGGTGCGCGTCCACGGCGGTCGGCCCGGCCTCCGCCTGGCGGAAGACGTCGTTGAAGACCTCGAGGGAGAGGGATCCGGCGTATCCGGTGCGCAGCACGTGCCGTACCAGCCCGGCGACGTCGAAGCCGCCCTGGCCGGGGAAACAGCGGTAGTGGCGGCTCCACTGCAGCACGTCCATGGCGAGCAGCGGGGCGTCCGCGAGCTGGAGGAAGAAGATCTTCTCGCCGGGGATCTCCTCGATGCCCTTGGGGTCACTGCCGCGCGAGAGGATGTGGAAGCTGTCGAGACAGGTGCCGAGCGAGGGGTGGCCCGCCGTCGCGACGATGTGCCAGGCATGGTCGAACGTGCTGACGTGCCGTCCCCAGGCCAGCGCCTCGTAGGCGACGCGGATGCCGAACTCCCCTGCCAGGTCGGCGAGTCGGGACAGCTGTTCGGCGGCCAGGGCGTCGTCGTCGACGGCCGACGGGGAGACGCTGGAGCAGACGAGCACCGTGTCGGCGCCGAGGCGCCGCATCAGCTCGAACTTGTGCCGGGCGCGCCGCAGATTCCGCCTGAACTCCTCCTCGGGCACGGCCTCGATGTCCCGCAGGGGCTGGTAGAGGTCGATGCCGAGTCCCAGGTCGGCGCAGCGGGCCCGGATCTCCTCGGGGGCGAGGGGGCTGGCGAGCAGGTCGTTCTCGAAGATCTCGACCCCGTCGAAGCCGGCCCGGGAGGCGGCGGTGAGCTTCTCCGTGAGGGATCCGCTGAGAGAGACGGTGGCGATGGACGTACGCACCTTCGACTACCTCACTTCACTTCGGGGCGGTGACGGCGCCCGCCAGTTCCCCGATGTCCGAGAGCATCCGGGCCGCGTCGGGTTCCCGGCCGGTGAACAGGCGGAACGCGTCCGCTGCCTGGAAGACGGCCATCCCGCCCCCGTCCAACGTGGCGCACCCGGCGGCACGGGCCGCGCGCAGCAGCTCGGTCTCCAGCGGCCGGTAGACCACCTCGGCGACCCACAGGCCGGGACGCAGCAGCTCCGCGGCGAAGGGCAGGCCCGGGTGCGCGGCCATCCCGGTCGGTGTGGCGTGGACGATGCCGTCCGCGCCGGGGAGCAGGTCGGCGAGCCGGTCCGGCGTGGCGGCGGCGGCCCGTCCCGCGCCGAAGTGCCGGTTCAGCCCCGCCGCCAGATCCACCGCCCGCTCGGCGAGCGCGTCGACGACGGTGACCCGACCGGCGCCGAGGGTGAGCGTGGCGTGCGCGACGGCCGCGCCCGCACCGCCCGCGCCCAGCTGCACGACCCGCTCCAGGGGCACGTCGGGCAGCCCGCGGGCGAAGGACGCGGCGAACCCGGTGACGTCGGTGTTGTGCCCGGTCGCCCGTCCGTCCTCGAAGACGACGGTGTTGACCGCGCCCAGCGCCTCGGCCTGCGGGGCGAGGGCGTCCAGGTGCCCGATGACCAGTTGCTTGCAGGGGTGGGTGATGTTCAGCCCGTCGAAACCGAGGTCGCGGGCGGCGCGCACCAGGTCGCCCACGGACCGCGGGGGCAGGCCCAGCCGGTCGATGTCGATGAGCCGGTACAGATAGCGCAGGCCCTGGCGGTCCGCCTCCCGCTCGTGCAGCGCCGGGCTGAGCGAGGGCCCGATGCCGGCGCCGATCAGTCCGACGAGAAACGAGTCCTTGGCCACACGGACCTCCTGAGCCGATGGTTAATGTACGAACCAGTACGTTAGCTATATCAGTCGCCCGGCGCCCAGGGAAGGTCCCGGTACCGTCCGCCCGGGCGCCTTCTAGAATCTGCGGCACCGGTCCCACCCCCCGAAGGAACCCGATGACCAGCGTCGACGAACCGGCACGACCCGGCGGACGGATCCGTGACGCCGCCCGCACCCAGGCCGAGATCCTCGACGTGGCCACCCAGGAGTTCGCCCGGGCCGGCTACGACGGCGCCCGCGTCGACGAGATCGCCGCCCGCACCCGCACCACCAAGCGGATGATCTACTACTACTTCGGCGGCAAGGAGCAGCTCTTCACCGCCGTACTGGAGCGGGCGTACGGCGTGATCCGCGAGGCCGAGCAGGCCCTGGACGTCGAGCATCTGGACCCGGTGGCGGCCATCCGGCGGCTGGCCGAGCTGACCTTCGACCACCACGAGCAGCACCCGGACTTCATCCGGCTGGTCAGCATCGAGAACATCCACGGCGCCGAGCACATCGCGGCCTCCGGGAAACTCGGCAGGATCGGCTCCCCGGCGCTCGACGTGATCCGCCGCATCCTGGCCGCCGGGCAGGAGTCCGGGCTGTTCACGGCGGACGTCGACGCCGTCGACCTGCACGCGATGATCAGCTCCTTCTGCTTCTTCCGGGTGTCCAACCGGCACACCTTCGGCGCCCTCTTCGGCCGCGACCTGGTGGACCCGGCGCAGCGCGAGCACTACCGCGCCATGCTGGGCGACATGGTGATCGCCTACCTGACCGCGGAGCGCACGGCGGACTGAGGGTCGCGGGGCGCGACCCCTTGACACGCGGGAAACGCGGGCGCAACATCCCACCCACCGCTACTAACTATCCAGTGGGTTAATTAGCCGCTTGATCCGGCTCCCCGCTCGCTCTTCCCTCCCCCCTCTCCGTCTCCCCTTCCCCGTTCGCTCCGCTTACGTTGGAGCCCCCCGAAGGAGCAACGCCGTGTCCGTCCCCGCCGAAGCCGTCGGGCAACCGAAAAAGGCCGCAGCAGCCGCCTGGATCGGCAGCGCCCTGGAGTACTACGACTTCTTCATCTACGGCAGCGCCGCCGCGCTGATCTTCCCGAAGGTCTTCTTCGACGCCTCCGACCCGGCCAACGCGACCCTGCTGTCGCTGGCCACCTTCGGCGTCGCGTACGCCGCGCGGCCCGTCGGCGCGCTCTTCCTCGGTCACTTCGGTGACAGGGCGGGCCGCAAGAGGATCATGGTCTTCACGCTGATCCTCATGGGGCTGTCGACGTTCCTGATCGGCTGCCTGCCCACCCGTGCCCAGGTGGGCTCGCTCGCGCCGGTCCTGCTGGTGCTGTGCCGGGTCCTGCAGGGCGTCTCCGCCGCCGGCGAGCAGGCCAGTGCCAACTCGATGACCCTGGAACACGCCCCGCCGCACCGGCGCGGCTTCTTCACCAGCTTCACCCTCAGCGGCACCCAGGGCGGCCAGCTCATCGCCACCCTGGTCTTCATCCCGGTCGCCGCCCTGCCCGAGGACCAGCTGCTGTCGTGGGGCTGGCGCGTCCCGTTCTGGGCGAGCGTCGCGGTCGCCGTCGTCGGGTACGTCATCCGGCGCCGCCTCGAGGAGACACCGGTGTTCGCCCGGCAGGCGGCGAGCGAGGGCGTCGTGAGGATGCCGCTGTTCGTGCTGCTGCGGGAGCACTGGGGGGATGTGCTGCGGGTGATCGGGGGCGCGCTCATCGCCTCGGTCTCCACGATCTTCACGGTGTGGGCGCTGGCCTACGCCACCAGCGACTCCGTCGGCATGTCCCGCTCGTCCATGCTGTGGGTGGGGGCGCTCGCCAACGCGGTCGCGCTCGCCGCCATCCCGCTGTGGGCGCGCCTGTCGGACCGGATCGGCCGCCGCCCGGTGTTCCTGGTCGGCGCGGTGGGCAGCGCGGTCACCATGTTCCTGTACCTGTGGGCGATCTCCACGGGCGACTACCCGCTGGTGCTGTTCCTGGGCGTCGTCGCCTTCGGTGTCGTCTACAGCGCGGCGAACGGTGTCTGGCCGTCCTTCTACGGCGAGATGTTCTCCACCCGCGTCCGGCTGTCCGGCATGGCCGTCGGCACCCAGATCGGCTTCGCCGTCGCCGGTTTCGCGGTGACCTTCGCGGCGGAGATAGCGGGCCCGGACGGCACCGACTGGTCCTCGGTGGCCCTCTTCACCGCGGCCCTGTGCGTCCCGCCGGTCATCGCGGCCCTCTCGGCCCGGGAAACCCACAAGGTCCCGACGGAGCAGCTGGGCGAGCGCACGGCCCGGTCGGCGTCACAGCCGGAGACGGTCACGGCCTGACCCCGCACCGCCGAACCGCCGCACGCGCCGGGTTCCGTTCCCGGCACGTGCGGCGAACTCCTGTCCGGCCCCGGTCACGCGTTGGACCAGCCCCGTTCGCACAGGACCAGCCGGTACCCGTCCGGATCCTCGACGGTCACTCCCCACCGGTTCCAGTAGGGATTGGGCGAGGACACCCGCTTGCCGCCGTGCGCCTCCAACCGGTCCACCAACTCCTCCGGCACCGGCCCGTCGACGTAGACGACCAGCAGGTCCTCCTCGGTGGGCCGGGGTTCCACCGGCCGGGTGGGCTCGTGCACCAGCTCCAGGTGCCATCCCGCGTCCGGCCACCCGACCATGAGCAGATCGTGCTCACCGGCCTCCGAGCCGCCCTCGGTCCGCCACACCACGCTCAGCCCGAGCCCCTCGACCCAGAACCGCTCGGCGGCCACGAGATCCCTCGAGGGCCGGGCGACACGAACATGGCTGCGTCCGTCGACGGGCATCATGACCTCTTCCCGAGCTGCGCTGTCTTCCCCGGTGAGCCTAGGCAGCCCCGGAGCCCCGGGCCATCGGTCGTGCGCCCTGCGCCCGCAGCCCTAGGACCGCGTGACCGTCTCAGCCCTGGTTGGCGCCCTACGGGATGCCGTAGCCCTCTCAGCCCTTGATGGCGCCCTTCGGGATGCCGTACGCGCGATCCACCTTCAGGCGCACCACCAGTCGGCCGTCGCGGACCATCGAGGCGCGGTAGTCGTCCCAGTCGGGGTGTTCGCCCAGGACGTCCCGGTAGAGCCGGATCAGTTCCTCGACCGTGTCGTCCTGGGGATCCTTCGCGACGGGCGAGAGCTCCGCGGTGCCCTCGACGACCGTGTAGGCCCAGCGGTCCGGGCTGGAGACGTGGTAGGAGGCGCGCGGGTCCCGGCGCAGATTGCGGGTCTTGGCGCGGTCGTCCGTGACCGAGATCCGGACGATGCCCTCCTCCGGGTAGTAGTGGTGGCTGACGTTCGACAGCTGGGGGCGGCCGTCGCGCTTGAGAGTGACCAGCACTCCGCCACGGTGTTCGGAGAGCAGCTCGAGCAGTGTGTCCTGAGTCATACCGCAGTCAACCCGTCCGGCGGATGCCCGCATTCCCAAAACGCTCCCTCACGGAGATCAATCCCGGTCAACAGGGGGACCCGGCCCGTGTTCCTGCGCAACGATGAGTTCTGGGGCCGGTGTGACGCGGCACGCCGCACCGGGCCCCGACGAGCGCATTCGGAGGAGAGCGATGGCACAGCTGCGACAAGAGGTGGACCCGGAAGAGGCCGGGCTGGACGTGAAGGCACTGGACCGCCTGGACCAGCATCTCGCCCACTTCGTCGACGAGGGACGCCTGCCCGGCTACCTGGTGGCCGTGGCCCGCTCCGGACGTGTCGCCCACCTCACCACCCACGGCCGGCGCGACGTCGCGGCCGGGCTGCCCGTCGAGCCGGACACGCTGTGGCGGATCTACTCCATGACCAAGCCGGTCACCACCGTCGCCGCCCTGATCCTCGTCGAGGAGGGCCGGCTCTCACTGGACGACCCGCTCGCCCGGTACCTGCCGGCCTTCGCCGAGCCGCGGGTGTACGAGAGCGGCTCCGGGGCCGATGTCCGCACCCGCCCGGCGTCCGGGCCGATCCTGATCCGCCACCTGCTGACCCACACCGCGGGCCTGACCTTCGGCTTCTACCACTCCCACCCCGTCGACGCCCTGTACCGCGCGGCCGGCCTGGAGTCGTCGGTGGTGCCGGGCACGAACCTCGCCGAGACGGTCGACGTGTACGCGGGTCTGCCGCTGCAGTTCGAGCCGGGCACGGAGTGGAACTACTCGGTGGCCACCAATGTGCTCGGCAGGGTTGTCGAGGTGGTCTCGGAGCAGCCGCTCGACGCGTTCTTCGCTGAGCGCGTCCTCGGCCCGCTCGGCATGACCGACGCCGGATTCCACGTCACCGACGAACAGGCGCCCCGGCTGGCCGAGTTGTACGGCGAGACCGAGGGTGGCGGCATCGAGCCGGTCCCGGGGCTGCCGTTGCGCGGACGCCCCCGTCTGCTGTCCGGCAGCGGCGGCATGGTGGCCTCGGCGCACGACATGCACCGCTTCATGGAGTTCCTGCGCCGTCGCGGCGAACTCGACGGCGTCCGTCTGCTGAAGGCCGAGACGGTCGACCTGATGACCGAGAACCATCTGCCCGGCGGCGCCGACCTGCGCGCCTTCGGCAGCCGTCCGGTCCACGACGAGCCGAACAACGAGGGCGTCGGATTTGGACTCGGTGTCTCCGTCGTCATCGACCCGGACCGCACCCCGACCCCGTCGAGCCTCGGCACCTACGGCTGGAGCGGCGCGGCCTCGACGACCTTCTGGGTCGATCCGCGCCGCGAACTGACCGTGCAGTTCATGACCCAGGTCCGGCCTAAGACCCCGCTCGGGGTCATCCCGGACCTCAGGCGCCTGGTGCACGAGGCGGTCACCGGCTGAGCCCGCCTACTGGTCGGCACGCAGGCTGAACTCCAGCCCCTCCTCGGCCAGTTCACCGAGCCACCGCTCCGACCGGGCGGCCGTCTCCGCCGCCCGGTTCAGGCCCGCGGGCAGGGTGCCGTCGAGGATGTGGCGGACGCCCAGGGCCAGGGGACGGGAGACGCAGCGGGCCATCGCGCTCTCCCGCGCGTCGCCGACCAGGTCGAGGAGGTAGCTCCCCGACCAGCTCCGCCCCTCCTCCGCCCGCACGTCCAGTGACACGGCGAGCACGACCCGGTCCCGGTCGGCGTCCGTGGTCGGGTAGCGGTCGGCCAACTCCCGTGCCAGCGCGGCGATCCGGGCGTCGTCCCCGCCCTTCAGCTCCTCGAACACCGACTCCCAGGCCCGCAGCCAGCCCTCCAGCCGCAGCGTGCCGCGCACGAAGGACCGCGCCTGCCAGGCGGCCGGCAGCCCGTACTGCTCGACGAAGGGGACGCTGTCGCGGTTCGGGTACACCTCGAAGGTCTCACCGTCCAGGACGTGCGGCCGGGTGACCTCCCAGGGCCGGTGGGCGGTGACGGCCACTCCGTCCTCGAGGTAACGCGCGGGCGACCGCAGGGCGTTGAGGACGCCCGCGGGTGCCCAGCTGAAGCGGTACCTGAAGTCGTTCGGGACGGCGGGGATGCCTCCGCAGTAGGACGTGAAGGCGTACGAGGCCGCCGTGGCGTCGCCGACGACCTCACGGGCGCGGGCGACGAGGCTGTGAGCGAAGAGGTGGTCGATGCCGGGGTCGAGCCCGGCCTCCGTGAGGACGACCAGGCCGGCCTTCGCGGCCTGGGGGACCTGCTCCAGGACGGCGTCGGAGACATAGCTGGAGCAGGCGAAATGGGCGCCGGCGGCCACGCAGGCCGCCAGGACGCCGGTGTGCTCGGGCGCGGGCAGCATCGACACGACGACGTCGCCGGGCGCCAGTTCGGCGGTGAGCGCGGGGAGCGTGTAGGCGCGGGGTTCGGCGCGTCCGGTGAGGCCCAGCCGGCCGAGGGCCTCGGCGGCGCGTTCCTCGGTGCGGTGCCACAGCCGTACGCGAGGGGCGCTGTCGCAGAGCCGGGCCAGACCGCTGCCCGTGGACAGTCCGGCGCCGATCCAGTGGACGGTGCCGCTCGCGGCGACGCGGTCAGCCACGGAACTCCCCTTCCTGGATGCCGAGTTCACGGCAGGCCTGGTGGAACCGGTCCAGACAGCGGCCCCACGGCCCGCCGACCCCGAACTCCAGCAGTTGCAGTACAAGCGCCGCGGAGAAGTCGGTGCTGGACTCGCGCGGGAGCAGGGAGGGCAGGTTGTCGATGGCGATGAGGTCGAGCGGGGGTTCCTTGCGCAGGCGTCGGGCCGGATCCGTCCAGTCGGTGGTGCGGTCGTAGACCGGCAGGACGTTCAGGGGTGAGCCGACGTCGCAGGTGACGTCGCAGAGGGTGCGCAGGCGGCGGGCGGGGTCGTCGAGGTCCTGCTCGCGCACGAAGGGCGGGACGGGGCTGATGGCGAGGACGCAGTTCACCATGAGGTCGTGGGCGAGCAGCGCCGGGCGGTCCAGGTCGCGGGTCTCGGCCAGGTCCCAGCAGGTCGGCTCGATCCCGGCCGTGTGGAGGGCGACGCGGGCTCCCCGGCCGCTGCGGCCCAGCGCGCCGATCACCAGGGCCGTGAACTTTTCGTCCCCTTCGGCGCGTTGGAGCGTCTCGTCGAGCTCCTCCTTCGAGGTGGGCGTGAGGGGGGCGACCAGCCTGCCCCGGTGCTGGAGCACGGCGAGGGCGGCGCCGAGGTAGCCGGCCCAGAAGCCGAAGGCGGCCAGCCGGCGGCCGTCGTCGTCCACCAGGTACTCGAGGTCGAGGAGTCGACCTCCCCCGGCGGCGAACCGCCGCAGCAGGGTCTCCGCTCCCGGCTGCCGCTTGTAGGCGTGGCCGAAGAAGATGTGACGGTGAGTCAGTTCCGCTGGTCCGGTTGGGAGTTCCTTGAGGCCCAGGATCACGGCGTCACGGGGCGCCGACACCCACGTCCCCGAGGGCGCGACCGCGCAGCCCGCCGCCTGGTACTCCTCGATCGGGAAGATCCGCTGCGGGGACTCCTCCACCGTCAGCGTCACTCCGGCCTCGACGAGCCGACGCGCGTCGGACGGCACGATCGGTGTGCGTCGTTCGGTCGTGCGGTCCTCGTGGCGCAGCCACAGGTGGAGCTCTGTCATACGAGGTTGGCCTCCGGGCGCGGGGCGTCGGCCGCGAAACGGTCGGCGCTCAAGGGGCTGACGTCCACGAAGGGTACGCGGCCCAGGTACAGGTCGCGGATCACCTCGCCGACGGCGGGTCCCTGCAGGAAGCCGTGCCCGGAGAAGCCGGTGGCGTACAGGAAGCGGGAGACGGAAGTGGCCTCGCCGATCAGGGCGTTGTGGTCCGGGGTGATCTCGTACAGGCCCGCCCAGGTGCCGGTGCGGCGCAGGTCGAGCAGGGCCGGGGCGCGCTGTTCCATCGCGGCGGCCAGGCGGGGGATCCAGCGGTCGTGGGGGTCGGTGGCGAAGCCGGGCTGCTCGTCGGGGTCGGACATGCCCAGCAGGAGACCGGGGCCCTCGGCGTGGAAGTAGAGGCTGGTGGTGAAGTCGATCGTCATGGGAAGGTCGGGCCGCAGTCCCGCGACGGGTTCCGTGACGGCGATCTGGCGACGCAGCGGCACCACCGGCAGCTGGACGCCGGCCATCGCGCCGACCGCCCGGGACCAGGGGCCGGCCGCGCAGATCACCGTGTCGGTGGCGATGCGGCCGAGGGTGGTGGAGACGGCGGTGACGGTGGTGCCCTGCCGTTCGATGCCGGTGGCCTCGGTGTGCCGCAGGATGCGCACGCCCAGGGCGCGGGCGGTGGAGGCGTAGCCGTGGACGACGGCCTCGGGGGTGCAGTGGCCGTCGTCCGGTGAGAAGGCGGCGGCGAGCAGGCCGTCGGTGCTGATCAGCGGCGACAGCTTGCGGGCCTCCTTCGGGGTGATCAGGCGGCTGGGCACGCCGAGGGAGTTCTGCAGCCCCACGCCCGCCTCGAACGAGGCGACCTCCTCCGGCGTCGACAGCAGGAACAGATAGCCGACCCGGTGCAGCCCGATGTCGTACCCGATCTCCTCCTGGAACCGGCCGAAGGCCTCCAGACTGCGCGCGCCGAGCTGGATGTTGAGCTCGTCGGAGAACTGCGCCCGTACCCCGCCCGCGGCCTTCGAGGTGGAGCCGGAGGCGAGTTCGTCCCGTTCGACGAGGACGAGGTCACGGACACCGGCGGCGGCGAGGTGGTAGGCGATGCTCACGCCCATCACCCCACCGCCGATGATCACGGCGCTGGCCCGCATCCGCACCGCGATCAGGACAGGTGGGCCACGGCGTCCAGATGCGGCAGCACATGATCGAGCCGTTCCCGCTTGGTGCGCAGGTAGGTGATGTTGCTCTCGCACGGCTGGATCAGCAGCGGGACCGTTTCGGCGACCTTGATGCCGTGCTGCAGCAACGCCTCGCGCTTGCGCGGGTTGTTGGACATCAGACGGACCGAGTTCACGCCCAGGTCGTGCAGGATCTCCGCGGCGACGCCGTAGTCCCGGGCGTCCACCGGCAGTCCGAGCGCCAGGTTCGCCTCGACCGTGTCCAGGCCCTCCGCCTGCAGCGCCATCGCCCGCAGCTTGGCCAGCAGACCGATGCCGCGGCCCTCGTGGCCCCTCAAGTACACGACGATGCCGCTGCCTTCGGCGACGACGGCCTTCAGCGCGGAGGCCAGCTGGTCGCCGCACTCGCAGTGCTGGGAGCCGAACGCGTCACCGGTCAGGCACTCGGAATGCAGGCGCGTGAGAACGTCGTCCGCGCCGATCTCGCCGTACACCAGGGCGACTTGTTCGTCGCCGCGGTCGTGATCCATGTAGCCCACCGCCCGGAATTGCCCGTACACCGTGGGCAGCGGTGCATTCACGATCCGTTCCACACCCGTGCGCTGCGGGGACTTCTTGCCGAGGACGCCGATTTTATCTGTCATGATCTGATTCCTAAACAGAGACGAAAGGCCGTGAAGAAATGAGTGGTTCGGGCGCGCGTACGGCGGCGGACGGGCTGGTGCCGGCGGACACTACGGAAGAGGTACGGACCAGAGCGGCGGGTGTCTCAACGCAGGTCGCCGTCCTTCCGGTGGGCAGCTTCGAACAGCACGGTCCGTTCCTTCCGCTGGCGACCGACACGCTGGTCGCCTGTGCCGTGGCCCGGGAGATCGCCGCGGCGTACCCGGTGCACCTCCTCCCCCCGGTGACGATCTCCTGCTCGCACGAGCACGCCGCCTGGCCCGGTACCGTCAGCATCTCCTCGGTCACCCTTCACGCGGTGGTTCGGGACATTGCGGACTCGCTGCGCCGCTCCGGCGTCGACGTCCTGGTGGTCGTCAACGGGCACGGCGGCAACTACGTGCTGGGAAACGTCGTCCAGGAAGCCTCCGCGCGCGGCGAGCGCATGGCGCTGTTCCCGGCCGCCGAGGACTGGGAAGCGGCTCGGCTGCGGGCGGGGGTCACCACCTCGCTGCTGACCGACATGCACGCGGGAGAAATCGAGACCTCCATCCTTCTGCACGCTCACCCGGAATTCCTCCGGCCCGGTTATGAGACCTCCGATTTCGTCGCGGACGACCGTCGCCATCTGCTCACCCTCGGTATGTCCGGCTATACCGATTCGGGCGTCATCGGACGCCCTTCGCTCGGTTCCGCGGAAAAGGGGAAGGAACTGCTGGCGAGCCTCGCGGATTCCTTCGGCGCGTATTTCTCGCTGCTCACGTCGGCGGACGACCGCGGGTAGTCGGCGCCCGCGTCGGTCCCGGCGCGCAGGCCCTCGTACCAACGGGCGACGAGGACGGCCGCGCCGGGCAGGGCGGCGACGAAGCTGAGCACGCCGTAGACCACGGCGACGGCCACGCCGCTGCTCGCGCCGAGTCCGGCCGCGCCGAACGCCCAGGCGGTGGCGCCCTCGCGGGGCCCGAAACCGCCGACGTTCAGCGGGATTCCCATGGCGAGCAGCGCCAGTACGGCCAGCGGCAGCAGGACGGCGACGGAGGCTCCGGAGCCGGCGACGCGGGCCGCGAGCACGAACATGGCGAGGTGTCCGGCGAGGACGAGGAGCGAGGACAGGGCGACCCCGGGCCCGTTGCGGCGGGAGAACAGTCCCTCGCGGGCCTCGGCGAGCGTCGCGCGCAGGGCGCGGCCGCGGCGGGAGGGCGCCCGGTTCATCCGCAGAGCCAGGACGACGGCGAGCGCGCCCACCACGGCCAGCGCGACCAGCGGGGCGAAGCTGCGCACCTCGGCCAGCACCGGGGACGGCAGGGTCAGCAGCACCGCGCCACCGACGACGGCCAGCGCGATCTGTCCGGCGACCCGTTCGAGCACCACCGTCCGCACACCGCGGCCGAGGTCACCGGCGTTCTTCCCGTGCCGCACCGCACGGTGCACGTCCCCGAGGACACCGCCGGGCAGGGCGGCGTTCAGGAACAGGGCGCGGTAGTAGTCGGCGACGGCCGCGCCGAGCGGCAGCTCGATCCTGAGCCCCCGGGCCACCAGCGCCCAACGCCAGGCGCTGAGCACGGTGGTGACGGCGCCGATAACGAGGGACAGCACCAGCGTCGTGGCGTCGATCCGCCGCAGCCCGTCCAGCAGCACGCCGGTGCCGAGATGCCACAGCAGGGCGCCGAGGATGACGGCGCCGGCGACCGAGCCGAAGTGGGTGCGCAGAGCACGGGAGTTGAGACGGTTCAGGAGGCTCCGCCACCAGGGCGCCGCGGACGGGGTTCCGGTCCGCGCGGAGGAGACGATCACGCCGATGCGGTCCGCGGAGACGGCGAGTTCGCCGGCCCGCGCCCGCAGGGCCGCGTCGCGCGCCGCGAGACAGTCCTTGCCGTCCTCCCACACCTCGACCACGACGGACGGCACACCGCCGCCGGCCGCGCCCGCGGGTGCCGGAAGGACCGGCCCCTCGGCGCGCACGCCCCTCGGCGCCCCGGACACCACGTCCACGTCCCGCCCGGCCTTCGTCGCGCCGCGCACCACGAACGCCCGCACCGTCTCCACGCTCATGACGCCCCGCCCACCGGCCGGGACAGCGCCAGCAGGTCGCTGTGGTGGACGGTGACGTGGAGCTCGCCGGCCTCGCAGGCGGCCAGCCGGTCGCGCAGATACCGTTCTGCGCGCGATGCCAGCTCCGGGCGCTCCTCGACGGCCGCGCCGACCCAGCCGCGCAGCCACTGGGCGGTCAGCGCCGCCTCGCCGGGGCCGAGCCGCCAGGGGCTCGGGTTGACCCGTACCGTGGCGCCCCGCTCCGAGAAGGCCTCGCAGGCCACCGTGACCGCGTCCGGGCCGAGCAGCCCGTCGCGGCGCTGGTGGGCGTTGAAGGCCTCCATGATCTCCTCGTCCATCGGGTCGGGCGGGGAGAGTTCGACGCGGCCCGCGACCGAGAGGGTCAGCAGGGCCGGGGAGCCCGCACCGGTGCAGGCGGCGGCGAGGGTGTCGATCTCCTCGCGGGTGAGGACGTCGAGCAGGGCCGAGGCGGTCACCAGGGAGGCGCCGGCGAGGGCGTCCGGGGTGAGCCGGGCGACGTCGCCGCGCCGGGTCTCGACGGTGACCCTGCTGCCGTCGGCGGCCGAGCGCGGGGAGGCGACGGCGGCGAAGTGCAACAGGTAGGGGTCGCGGTCGTGCAGGATCCAGTGCTGGGCGCCGTCGAGGCGTGGCGCGAGCCAGCGGCCCATCGAGCCGGTGCCGCAGCCCAGGTCGTGGATGACGTACCCGGCCTTGCCGGGCAGATTGGCGAGCCGGATCCGCAACGGGTCCAGCAGATCGTGCGCCCGGGCCCCGGCGTCGGCGGGCTCCCGCAGCTCCAGCCACTCGGGCGCGTAGCGCGGCGGCTCGTCCGGCCCGGTCTCCCGCAACCGCACGGTGGCCCGCTCCCCGGGCCCCTGGACGGGCCCGGAACCGGGGATCACGCCCCGCGCGGCGGCGTCCGCCACCGGGCTGCCACCGTTCCCGGCCACCTGGCGGCCGCCGTCCGCCGCCGGACCGGTCCCCGGCTCGTGGCGGTCCGTCGCGACCGTCCGGTCCTCAGCGTTCGTGCGGGTGTCCGCCGCCTGCGTTGCCATCTGCTGCCCCCGAACCGTTTCCTTCGGACCCGGCTGTGCCGGGATCTTTCCGCCGGTCTGCGCCGGTGCGGTCCTGTTCATGCCGCCCTCCTGGGTTCGCTCGGCAGCCGGCCCAGTACTCCGGCGAGGCTGCGGGCCGTGGTCGCCCAGCCGTCCAGGGCGGCCCGCCGGCCCCGGGCGGCGGCCTTCAGCCGGCGTCGTACGTCGGCCTCGCCGAACCAGCCGCGCAGTTCGGCGGCGAGGGCGGCGGGGTCCTCCGGCGGCACGAGGATGCCGGGCACCCCGCCGTCGGGGGCGCGGCCGACCGCCTCGGGCAGGCCCCCGACATCCGTCGCGAGCACCGGGATGCCGCGTGCCAGGGCCTCGGTGACCGCCATGCCGTACGTCTCCGCGTAGGAGGTCAGCACCATCAGGTCGGCGGCGTGGTAACTGGCGTCGAGCTCGGCACCGGCCTGCGGACCCGCGAGGTGGATGCGGCCCTCCAGACCGTTCTCCCTGATCAGCTGCCGCAGATGGGCGACGTACTCCGGGTCCTGCCCGAGTCCGCCGACGCACACGCAGCTCCACGGCAGGTCGGCCGCCGCGGCCAGCGCCTGCACCAGCCGGTGCTGCCCCTTGCGCGGGGTCACCGCGGCCACGCACAGCAGCCGCGAGACACCGTCGGTGCCGGAGGCGAGGGGCGCGATGTCGGCGCCGGGGGCGGCGACATGGACCCGCTCGGGCGCGAGCCCGTGGTGCGAGACGAGCCGGCGGACCGCCCAGTCGCTGGTGGCGACGACCGCGGGCACGGCCCGCAGCACGTCCCGCTCCTTGGCGTCCAGCTCGGCGGCCACCGCGGGCTCGAGGCCCGTCTCGTCGCCGAGCGGCAGATGCACCAGCACGGCGAGGTTCAGCCGCTCCGTTTCCGGTACGACGATCTCGGGCACCCCGCAGGCGACGATCCCGTCCAGCAGGACGACCGCCCCGTCGGGGAACTGGCGCAGCGTCCGTGCCAGTTCCGCGCGGGCCGCCGCCCCGGGCCGGGGCCACTCGCCGGCCACGGCGTGCTTGTGGACCTGCCAGCCGAAGCCGGGCAGATCCAGGCTCACCCGCCGGTCGTAGGCGTTGCCGCCGCTCGGCGCGGCGGGGTCGTCGACGCCGCCCGGCATGACGAAGTGCACCAGGCGCAGGGACATGGGCAGGATCTCGGCCTTCTTGACGGCGGCGTTCTGCACGGGCACATAGCCCAGCGCCGGGTTCCCCACCTTCTCCAAGGTCACGTCGGTCACAGGGCACGCTCGTAACTCGCCCAGGCGATGTGCGACTCGTGCAGGGTGACGGCGATCTGGGCGATGCCCTTGGCGCCCTCACCGAGCGCGCCCTTCTCGATGCGCTCTGCGAGCCGGTCGGCGATGACCTTGGCGAGGAACTCCGTGGAGGTGTTGGTCCCGGCGAACGCGGGTTCGTCGTCGAGGTTTCTGTAGTTCAGCTCGCTGACGACCGCGCCGAGTTCCTGGGTGGCCAGTCCGATGTCGACGACGATGTTGTCGTCGTCCAGCTGCTCGCGCCGGAAGGTGGCGTCCACCAGGAACGTCGCTCCGTGCAGGCGCTGCGCGGGTCCGAAGACCTCGCCGCGGAAGCTGTGGGCGATCATGATGTGATCGCGGACGGTGACACTGAACAACGGACGACCCTCCAGGTGCGGCGCGTCTGGTCCCCCGGCCATCGGCCGCCGGGGGATGCCGTGTAGTACGGCTCTTCGGTTCCCCGTGTTCAGCCCCGCCTCACTCTTTTCTCAGGTCAGGCGGTCTTGCGTGGCCGAAAAGTCGTCCCGGATTGAACGACTCCGTCAGGCTGTGTCCGCGTACCTGACCCGGTGGCACAGCGCCGGGATCTCCCCGGAGGCCAGCCTCGGCAGGACGTCGGGCAGTTCCTCGAAGGCGGACTCCCCCGTGACCAGGGCGTCCAGCCCCGGGTCGGCGAGCAGATCGAGGGCGAGCGCGAGCCGGTCGGCGTAGCTGCGGCTGGAGCGGCGGGCCGGGGAGACGGTGCCGACCTGGCTGCTGCGGATGACCAGGCGCCGGGAGTGGAAGGCCTCGCCGAGCGGGAGGGCCACCTGCCGGTCGCCGTACCAGCTCAGCTCCAGCACCGTGCCCTCGGCGGTGAGCAGCTCCAGGGCCCGGGCGAGCCCCTGCTCGGTGGCGCTGGCGTGCACGACCAGATCGCACTCGCCTAGGGCGTCGGCGGGCAGCGCGAAGCCGACGCCGAGCGCCTCTGCGATCTTGGCCCGGCCGGGATCGGCGTCCACCAACTGGACGCGCACGCCCGGGAAGCGGGCGAGCAGCGCGGCCACGGAGCAGCCGACCATGCCCCCGCCCACCACGGCGATCCGGTCCCCGACCAGTGGCGCGGCGTCCCACAGCGCGTTCACGGCGGTCTCCACCGTCCCGGCGAGGACGGCCCGCTCGGCGGGCACGGTGTCCGGAACGACGGTCACGGCGGAGGCGGGGACGACGTACCGCGTCTGGTGTGGATACAGACAGAAGACCGTCCGCCCGACCAGATCCGCCGCGCCCGCCTCCACGACACCGACGCTGAGGTAGCCGTACTTCACGGGGGCGGGGAAGTCGCCCTCCTGGAACGGCGCCCGCATGGCCGCGTGCTGGCTTTCGGGAACACCTCCGCGGAAGACGAGCGTCTCCGTCCCCCGGCTGACCCCGGAGTAGAGCGCACGCACCAGCACCTCGCCCTCACCGGGTTCGGGCAGGTGGACGTCTCGTATCTCGCCCTGTCCCGGACGGCTGAGCCAGAACGCGCGGGCGATCAGGTTCATCTGACGTCCTCCTGAACGATCGGGAAGTGGTTCACGTACCGAGGTGTGCACAGGCCGCGCACAGTACGCGGCGTTGATCGACTCTGTCATACGGCCGGAGGGTGTGCGGTGGCCCTGAACAACACTTACGACGCGAGGCTGGTCCAGCAGGAGACCGCTGTGGGAGCGGGCGTTCAGATCCTGTTGCTGGCCCTGCTCGGCACGGCGATCGGCATGGGGCCGGCGGGTTGGCTGACCGGCCTCGCCTTCGCCGTCGCCACCTGGGCGGTGCTCTCCCGGGCGCTGCACCGCACCCGGCCGCGTTCCTTCGGCCCGGCCAACCGGGTGACGCTCGGCCGCGCGACCCTGGTGGGCGGGGTCACCGCCCTGGTCGCGGACTCCTTCGAGAGCTCCCCGCCGGTCACCGCCCTCGTCGGCCTCACGGCGGTCGCGCTGATCCTCGACGGCGTGGACGGCAAGGTCGCCCGCGCCACGAACACGTCCACGCCGCTGGGCGCACGCTTCGACATGGAGGTGGACGCGTTCCTGATCCTCGTCCTCAGCGTGTACGTCTCCATGGAGTTCGGCCCGTGGGTCCTGCTGATCGGCGGCATGCGGTACGGCTTCGTGGCCGCGGCCCGTGTCTGGCCGTGGCTGAACGCCGAGCTCCCGCCGAGCATGGCCCGCAAGACGGTGGCCGCGATGCAGGGCATCTGCCTGCTGCTGTCCGCCTCGGGCTACCTGCCGAGCACGGCGTCCCTGACGGTCGTCCTCATCGCCCTCGCCTCCCTGACCTGGTCCTTCGGCCGGGACGTCCGGTGGCTCCACCGCAACTCCCGCGTCCAGGACGCGGAGGTCGCGGAGATCCTGGAACTGGCGGCGGAGGAGCGGGAGGCCGTGGCGTCCTGAAGGACGCGGCGGTGACGCGCCGGACACACCGGGAAGCGGTCCGGCGACATCCTCGGGACGCGGACTGTGCCGATGTACGGCTGCGCCGCGCGAGGCCGTGCCGTCCGCCCCACCCGGCCGCGCGTCACTGACGCCTCAGGCCGCCTTCCGGGCCCGCACGATGAGCCGGACACCGAGGACAGCACCCCGGTGATGCCGGCGTTGCGGCCGGCGGTCGTGCCGTCCGCCCCACCCGGCCGCGCGTCACTGACGCCTCAGGCCGCCTTCCGGGCCCGCCCCCGATGCGCCCGGATGATGTCCGCGTACCGGTACCCGGTGCCCTTGATGGTCCGTTTCTGTGTCCGGTAGTCCACGTGCACCAGCCCGAACCGCTTGTCGTAGCCGTACGCCCACTCGAAGTTGTCCAGCAGCGACCACGCGAAATATCCGGCCAGCGGGGCCCCCTTGCGGACGGCGGACGCGCAGGCGGCGAGGTGGCGCACCAGGTAGTCCTGGCGTTCGGGGTCGTCGACGGTGCCGTCCGGGCGTACGACGTCCGGGTATGCGGAGCCGTTCTCGGTGACGTAGATCTTCCGTGCCCCGTACTCCTCCGTCAGGCGGAGCAGCAGCGTCTCGATGTCGTGCGCGTCGATCTCCCAGTCCATGCCGGTGCGCGGGACGCCGATGCGGCGGACCGAGCGGACGTGCGGCGCGGGGGCGGAGGGGTCGTCTGCGACGGTGGCCGGCATGTAGTAGTTCAGGCCGTGCCAGTCGAGCGGGGCGGCGATCCTGGCCAGGTCACCCGCCCGCTCGGGGAGGTCGACGCCGTACACCTCGCGCATGTCGGCCGGGAAGCCCCGGCCGTACACCGGGTCCAGCCACCAGCGGTTGACGTGGCCGTCCTGCCGGCGCGCGGCGCGTACGTCCTCCTCACGGTCGGTGGCGGCGTGCACCGTGGACAGGTTGGTGACGAGGCCGACCTCGGCGGACGGGGCGTCGGCGCGGATCGCCTCGACGGCGAGGCCATGGCCCAGCAGCAGGTGGTACGAGGCCCGGACGGCGGCCGTGAGGTCGGTCAGGCCGGGCGCCATCCTGCCCTCCAGGTGGCCGATCCACGCCGAGCACAGCGGCTCGTTGAGGGTGGCCCAGTGGGTGACCCGGTCCCCGAGGCGGGCGGCGACCACGGAGGCGTACTCGGCGAACGCCACGGCCGTCTCCCGCTCCGGCCAGCCGCCCCGGTCCTGGAGGACCTGGGGCAGGTCCCAGTGGTAGAGGGTGACCGACGGGGTGATGCCCGCTTCCAGCAGCGCGTCGGTCAACTCGTCATAGAAGGCCAGTCCCTTGGAGTTCGCGGGGCCGGACCCTCCCGGCACCACCCTCGGCCAGGCGATCGACAACCGGTAGGCGTTCGCACCCAGTCGACGCATCAGGCCTATGTCCTCGCGCCAGCGGTGATAGTGGTCGCAGGCCACATCTCCGTGGTCGTCGCCGTCGACCTTGCCGGGTGTGTGCGAGAAGGTGTCCCAGATCGACGGGGAGCGGCCGTCCTCGGCGACGGCCCCCTCGATCTGGTACGCCGATGTGGCCGTTCCCCACAGGAAGTCGTGCGGGAAGGCGGCAAGGTCGATGCGGTCGGACACGTAAGTCCCTTCGGACGCAGGAGAATCGGTCACTTGACGGCCCCGGCGGTCAGCCCCGCGACGAGATAGCGCTGCAGCAGCAGGAAGCCGGCGACCACGGGCACGCTGACGACCAGCGAGGCGGCCATGATCTGGTTCCAGTACACGTTGTTGAGCGTGGAGTAGCCCTGGAGGCCGACGGCGAGGGTGCGGGTGGTGTCGTTGGTCATGACGGAGGCGAAGAGGACCTCGCCCCAGGCGGTCATGAAGGCGTAGACGGCGACCGCGACGATGCCGGGGATCGCGGCGGGGACCACCACCCTCAACAGCGCGCCGATCGGGCCGCAGCCGTCCACCAGGGCGGCCTCGTCCAGGTCCTTCGGTACGGAGTCGAAGTACCCGATCAGCATCCAGATCGAGAACGGGAGGGAGAAGGTGAGGTAGGTGAGGATCAGGCCGCCGCGGGAACCGAACAGGGCTATGCCGGTGGCGTTGCCGATGTTGACGTACAGCAGGAACAGCGGGAGCAGGAAGAGGATGCCCGGGAACATCTGCGTGGACAGCACGGTGACCGTGAAGACGCGCTTGCCGCGGAAGCTGTAGCGGCTGACGGCGTACGCGGCGAACACCGCGATCACCACCGAGCAGACGGTCGCCGCACCCGCCACGATCAGCGAGTTCACGAAGTACCGCGCCAGCGGGACCGTCGACCAGATGTCGATGTACGGGCGGACCGTCAGACCGCTGGGCAGCCAGCGGAACTTGCCCGTGACGTCCGCGAGCGGCTTCAGCGAGCTGGAGACCATGACGTAGACCGGCACCAGCACGAAACCGGTGAGGAGGGTGAGGAAGACCCGGCGCGACCAGAGGAACGAACTCGGGGGCGCCATGGGGGACCTAGACATCGCCGGCCCTCCGTCCGCGCGAGGTGAGCGCCAGGTAGACGCCCGTGACGACCAGCAGGAACAGCAGCAGGAGTACGGACATCGCGGACCCGGTGCCGAAGTTCCAGGTGACGAAGGACGCTTGGTAGATGTGCACGGAGATGAGGTCCGCCGCCTCCGGGGCCGACTTGCCGAACAGGACGTAGGGGGTGTTGAAGTCGTTGAACGTCCAGAGGAACAGAACCAGGACCAGCACCTGGTTGACCGGGCGCAGGGACGGCAGCGTGATGCGGCGGATCTGCTGCCACATGCCGGCGCCGTCGAGGGCGGCGGCCTCGTACAACTCCCGTGGGATGTTCTGCAGTCCGGCCATGACGATGAGGAAGGCGAACGGCCAGCCCTTCCACACGGACACGGTCAGCAGCGCGTAGAAGCTGTTGTCGCCGATGAGCCAGAACGACGGCTTGCCGGTGAGGTGCAGCTGGTCGTGCAGGACGTGGTTCACCAGGCCGTTGTCGTGCTGGAACATGAACACCCAGGTGATGACGGCCGCGTAGACCGGCAGGGCGTACGGCACCAGGAACAGCGCCCGCAGCAGACCGCGGCCGGCGAAGGTGTCCTGCATGTAGACCGCCGCCGCCGTGCCGATCAGCCAGCACAGACCGACCGAGAGCAGGGTGAAGGCGACGGTGACGAAGAAGGAGTGCAGCAGAGCCTGGCCGACCGGGGCGTCGAAGTCCACGGAGACCCGGTAGTTGGACAGGCCCGACCAGGGCGCTGTGCCCCAGTCGCGGATGTAGAACTGGGTGAGTTCCTTGAAGCTCATCACGATGCCGATGACCATCGGCACCAGGTGGACGAGGAGTTCGAGGACCAGGGCGGGCAACAGGAGCAGGTACGGGAGCCCGGCGCGGCGGATCCGTCCCGTGCGGCGACGCGGTTCGCGCGCCGCCGCACCGGCGGAACTCCCCCTCACTGGCTCCTTGAGGGCGGTGGTGGTCATCGGGCTCACTTCGCCGGCATCTGCTGCTGGGCCTTCTCCAGCGCGGACTTCACCGAGGCGGTGGTGACGGCGCGTCCGGCCGCCGCGTCGGCGAAAAGGTCCTTGACCGCCGTACCGACCGCGGTCTCGAACTGCGACTCGTCGGCCACCTGTGGCAGCGCCGCGGCGCTCCTGGCGAGGGTGTCCTTCAGCACCGCGTTCGACGGGGAGTTGAAGGTGGCGTCCTCCTGCGCGGCCTTCACCGGCGGGATGGAGCTGTAGGCGGTGTTGAGGATCTTCTGTTCCTCGTCGCTGGTCATGAACTTCACGAACTTCGTGGCGCCGTCGAGGTTGTGGCTGTTCTTGAAGACGGCCAGGTTGATGCCGGCCACCATCGAGTTGACCTGTGTTCCGGTGCCCGGGGTGCCGGACTGCACGGGGACGGGTGCGATGCCGTAGGCGCTCGCGTCCATGCCCTGGGACTTGAGGTTGGCGGCGGCGGACTGCCACAGCAGCATGGCCTGCTTGCCCTTGGCGAAGTCGCTGACCGACTGGTTCTGCGCGTACTCGGCGTCGCCGGTCGGGATGACCTTGTCCTTGGCCATCAGGTCGACGTACTGCTTGACCGCCGTGACCACGCCGTCGTTCGTGAAGTCGGCCTTGCCGTCGGCGGTGAAGAAGTGCGCGCCGTGCTGCTTGGCGAAGACGAAGACGTGGTGGATGTTCTCCGACAGGTTCGAACCCTCCGCGCCCAGCGCGGACTTGCCCTTGGCCTGGATCTTCTTGCCGTCGGTGACCAGTTCCGCCCAGGTGGCCGGGGGTTTGGATATGCCGGCGTCGGCGAAGATCTGCTTGTTGTAGTAGAGGGCGTAGGCCATCGAGTACAGCGGTACGGCGGCCGGGTCCTTGCCCTCGGCGCCCGTGGAGCCGAGGGCCGCGTCGACGAAGCGGTCCTTGCCGCCGATCTTCGCGAAGTTCTTGGCGTCCCAGGGCAGCAGCGCGCCGGTGGCCTGCAGGGAGGCGCTCCAGGTGTTGCCGATGTTCAGGACGTCGGGGCCCTGGCCGGAGGTGGTCGCGGTGAGGATCCGGTTCAGCAGGTCGGACCAGGGCACGACCTCCAGCTTCACCTTGATCCCGCTCTGCTTCTGAAACTTGTCGAGTTCGGGCTGCAGGACCTTCTTGTCGACGGCGATGCTGGCGCCCTGGTTGGAGGCCCAGTAGGTGAGCGTCTTCGGGGAGTCGTTCGACCCTCCGCCGTTCGACGAACCGCCTCCGCAGGCCGAGGCGGCAAGGGCGAGTGACAAGGTGACGGCGCCTACGGCCCCGGCTCGGATGCTGCGCATGGTTCCCGGTGTCCCTTCAGGGAATGCACTCATGGCTTAATTTAGGACGTGAGTTAAACCTCAAGGGATGTCCTCGTCAAGGGGTACGGCACGGCTTGCGGAACTCTGGTCGCACCTCTTGACGCGGTCGTTCGGGTAGTTGAAGCATTCACCGGCGAGAGAGCGCTCCCAGACCCCACCAGGTTCACTTCCTGAACAGGAGAGCCGCCCCATGCCCCTGCCCGCCATCGGCCGCAGAACCGTCCTCGGCGCCGCTGCCGCCACCGCCCCCGCGGTGCTCGGCCTGTCCGCCCCCGCCTCGGCCGCCCCCAAGCCGCCCAGGAAGCCGCGCCTCCTCCCCGGCGGCGGCGACCTGGGCCCGAACGTCCTGGTCTTCGATCCGTCCACCCCCGGCATCCAGTCCAGGCTGGACGAGGTGTTCCGGCAGCAGGAGTCGGCGCAGTTCGGCACCGGCCGCTACGCCCTGCTGTTCAAGCCCGGCACCTACCACGGCCTCAACGCCCAACTCGGCTTCTACACCTCGATCGCCGGCCTCGGCCTGTCCCCCGACGACACCACCATCAACGGGGACGTCACGGTCGACGCCGGCTGGTTCAACGGCAACGCCACGCAGAACTTCTGGCGTTCGGCGGAGAACCTGGCGCTCGTCCCCGCGAACGGCACGAACCGGTGGGCCGTGGCTCAGGCGGCCCCCTTCCGCCGTATGCACGTCCGCGGCGGCCTCAACCTCTCGCCCACGGGCTACGGTTGGGCCAGCGGCGGCTACATCGCCGACAGTCGCGTCGACGGCCAGGTCGGGCCGTACTCGCAGCAGCAGTGGTACACCCGGGACAGCGCGATCGGCAGCTGGCTCAACGGTGTCTGGAACATGGTCTTCTCCGGCGTCGAGGGCGCCCCCGCGCAGAGCTTCCCGAACCCGCCGTACACAACGCTCGACACGACCCCGGTCTCCCGGGAGAAGCCCTTCCTGTACGTCGACGGCTCGGAGCTCCGGGTCTTCCTGCCTGCCAAACGCACCAACGCCCGCGGTGTCACCTGGGGCAGCGGCACTCCGCGCGGCACCTCGCTGCCGTTGTCGCAGTTCTACGTCGCGAAGCCCGGCGTCTCCGCGGCGACCCTCAACCAGGCGCTCACACAAGGACTGCACCTGCTGCTGACGCCGGGCGTCTACCACCTCGACCAGGCCATCCAGGTGAACCGCGCCAACACCGTGCTCCTGGGCCTGGGTTACGCGACTCTCGTGCCGGACAACGGAGTCACGGCCCTGCGGGTCGCCGACGTCGACGGCGTGCGCCTGGCGGGATTCCTGATCGACGCGGGGCCGGTCAACTCCCCGACGCTGCTGGAAGTGGGCCCCCGAGGCGCGTCCAGGGACCACTCCGCCAACCCGACCACCGTCCAGGACGTGTTCGTCCGCATCGGCGGCGCGGGCGCCGGCAAGGCCACCACCAGCATGGTGATCAACAGCCGCCACACCATCGTCGACCACACCTGGGTCTGGCGCGCCGACCACGGCGACGGCGTCGGCTGGGACACCAACCGGGCCGACTACGGCATCGTCGTCAACGGCGACGACGTGCTGTGCACCGGCCTGTTCGTCGAACACTTCAACAAGTACGACGTCCAGTGGTACGGCCGGCGCGGCCGCACCATCTTCTTCCAGAACGAGAAGGCGTACGACGCCCCGAATCAGGCCGCCATCCAGAACGGCCCGGTGAAGGGCTACGCCGCCTACAAGGTCGGCGACGACGTCACCGAGCACGAGGGCTGGGGACTGGGCAGTTACTGCTACTACAACGTCGACCCGACGATCGTGCAGCACAGCGGCTTCGCCGCGCCGAACCGTCCCGGGGTGCGCTTCCACGACCTGCTGGTGGTCTCGCTGGGCGGCAACGGCCAGTACGAGCACGTCATCAACGACACGGGCGCGCCGACGTCCGGTACCTCGACGACGCCGTCGACGGTGGTGTCGTACCCGTGAGCGAGGGGCGGCCCCGCCCGCGTACGGGAGGGGCCGCCCTGTCGGTCACCGGGCCGGCGACACGGCCGGGGCCGGCGCGTAGCCCGTGGGGCGTGCCGTGAAGGTGCCACGGCCCTGCGTCCGGCTGCGCAACCGCGTCGCGTAGCCGAAGAGTTCGGCCAGCGGCACGGTCGCCGTCACGACCGCCGAGCCACCGCGCACGACCGAGCCCGACACGCGTCCGCGACGTGCGGCGAGGTCACCGAGGACGCCGCCGACGGCGTCCTCGGGCACGGTCACGGCGACCTCGACGACCGGCTCCAGCAGGAGCATCGCGCAGGCGCGGAGGGCCTCGCGCAGGCCCAGCCTGCCCGCCGTGCGGAAGGCGGTGTCCGAGGAGTCCTTCACATGGGTCGCCCCGTCGGTCAGGGTGACCCGCAGCCCGGTCACCGGATGCCCGCCGAGCGGACCCTCCGCGAGGGCGTCCCGGCATCCGACCTCGACCGCCCGGACGTACTCCTGCGGCACCCGTCCGCCGACGACCGCCGACCGGAACTCGAACCCGTCCTGGAGCGGCTCGACATCAAGGACGACATGGGCGAACTGCCCTGCCCCACCGTCCTGTTTGACGTGCCGGAAGACGAACCCGGACACCCCGCGGCCGACCGTCTCGTGGTAACTCACCCTCGGACGGCCGACGTTGACCTCCAGCCCGTGGCCGAGCCGGAGTTTCTCCGCCGCGACCTCGAGATGCAGTTCGCCCATGCCGGACAGCACCGTCTGACCGGTCTCCGGATCCGTCCGCACGACCAGCGAGGGGTCCTCCTCGGCCAGCCGCGCGAGCGCGGAGGCGAGCTTGTCGGCATCGGTGCACCTGCGGGCCTCGACCGCGACGGAGACCACCGGTTCGGCGACGCCGGGCGGTTCCAGCACGAGCGGGGCGTCGGGGGCGCACAGCGTCGTGCCGGCGCGGGCGGACTTCAGCCCGCCCACGGCGACGATGTCCCCGGCGACCGCCCGGTCCACGCGGGCGTGGCGGTCGGCCTGCACCCGCAGGATCCGCCCGATGCGCTCGGTGCGCCGCGCACCCGTGTCCCACACGGCGTCTCCCTTCTCGATCGTTCCCGAATACACCCGCATGTACGTCAGCCGCCCGGTCGGGGTGGCGTTCACCTTGAACGCCAGCGCCGCGAACGGCGCATCCGGATCAGCCGCCCGCTCCTGCTCCGTGCCGTCGTGCGTGCCTCGTACGGCGGGCACGTCGAGCGGCGAGGGCAGGTAGGCCACCACGGCGTCGAGCAGCGGCTCGATCCCACGGTTGCGGTAGGCCGAGCCGCACAGCACCACCACGCCGTCACCGCTGCGGGTCAGGTCGCGCAGGGCCGCGGCCAGGGTCTGCGGCGAGAGGACCGTCCGCGAGCAGAACTCGTCGAACGCACCGGTGTGCAGTTCGGCCACCGCCTCTTCCAGCAGCCGCCGACGCCGCTCGGCCTCCTGTCGCAGTTCCTCCGGCACCGGTCCCTCTACGGCTGTGTCGGCGCCGTTGGCCCAGACCAGCGCCCGCATGCGGACGAGGTCGACGACACCGCGGAAGCCGTTCTCGGCGCCGATCGGCAGCTGCACCACCAGCGGTACCGGATGCAGCCGTTCCCGGATGGAGTCGACGGCGGTGTCGAGGTCGGCGCCCGCGCGGTCCATCTTGTTGACGAACGCGATCCTCGGCACACCGTGCCGGTCGGCCTGCCGCCACACCGACTCGCTCTGCGGTTCCACGCCGGCGACGGCGTCGAACACCGCGACCGCGCCGTCGAGCACCCTGAGCGAGCGCTCCACCTCGTCGGCGAAGTCCACGTGCCCCGGAGTGTCGATGAGGTTGATGCGGTGACCGTCCCAGGCGCAGCTCACGGCCGCGGCGAAGATGGTGATGCCGCGGTCGCGCTCCTGCGGGTCGAAGTCGGTGATGGTGGTGCCGTCGTGGACCTCGCCGCGCCGGTGGATGGTGCCGGTGGCGTACAGGATCCGCTCGGTGACGGTGGTCTTGCCGGCGTCGACGTGGGCGAGGATGCCGAGGTTGCGAACGACGGCGAGGGCGTTGAGGTTGGTGCGCACGGCCCGTTGGCCTTTCTGCTGATGTCCGAAGAACTGGACAGGGCAGCGCGATTCCCGGCGAGGACATGGGTGAGGGAGACATGGCCTGACGGCCCGTCAGTCGGCGGGCGTACGACAGGTGTCGGCTTGCTCAGATGCTCGTCACGGGCATCCGGTGCCGGCCGCGCAGCGGGCACCGGGCGGACGAGGACACGAGGATCACCTCGTACTGGGAACGGGGAACGACGACAGCGGTGCGGTACTGCACGGCCGGCTCCCCTCGTCACTCGTCCCGCGCGTCACGGCGACGCACGATGCGTGGCGAGTGTAGAGAAGCCGCAGGGGGCGGGGCACCGGGTTTTTCTCCGCCGGTGGCCTCGGCACTTTTCCGCATGTGACCTTGGTGAACTTCACCGGAACGTCCGGAACTTATCCCCCGGGCCATCAGTTTCCAGGTTGCTGTGGATACCGATGAGGCATCGAGCCGCCATCCGGGCGGGCCGAGCCCGCTTACTGAACGACTGGAGTTCTCATGGCCCTGTGGGACCGCATCAAGGAATCCGCGTCGACGATGCAAACCCAGCTCGTGGCGAAGAAGAACGACCTGAAGAGCGGCGCCTTCCGTGACGCCAGCATGGCCATGTGCGCCCTGGTCGCAGCCGCCGACGGCACCATCGACCCGGCCGAGCGGCAGCGTGTCGCCCAGCTGATCGCGACCAACGAAGTGCTGCAGAACTTCCCCGCCGACGACCTGCGCCGCCGCTTCGAGGAGAACCTGAACAAGCTGACGACCGACTTCGCCTTCGGCAAGGTCAGCGTGCTGCAGGAGATCGCCAAGGCCAAGAAGAAGCCGGCCGAGGCGCGTGCCGTCATCCAGATCGGCATCGTTATCGGCGGCGCCGACGGCGACTTCGACAAGACGGAACAGGCCGTCGTACGGGAAGCGTGCTTCACCCTGGACCTGCCGCCCCACGAGTTCGACCTCTGACGCGCTGATCACCCCACCGGGGCCCGCCCCCGCGCGACGCCTACTTCGACAACGCGAAGTATCTGGCGATCGTGCTGGTGGCGATGGGCCACGCGTGGGCTACTTCTCGCGCAGCTTCGACGCGAGCCTGCGGAAGATCAAGAGGCTGGTCACCGGCGTCGCCGTTCCGTACGTCGTCTTCGAGACGGCGTACACCCTCTTCACCCGCTGGACCGACCAGGCCCCGGACCGGCCGATCACCATCCTGGACCCGCTGTACGTGGTTAGCTGTTCATCTGGCGGCTGACGACCCCACTGTGGAGGCACGTGCGGTGGCCGCTGCCGGTCGCGCTCGTCGTCGCGATGCTGGCGACCGTGGCTCCGTCCATCGGCAACGACCTCGACCTGCAGCGTGTGCTGCAGGTCCTGCCGTACTTCGTGCTCGGCGTTTGTCTGCGGCCTGAGCACTTCAGCCTGGTGCGCCGCTGGAAGGTGCGCCTGCCGGCCCTGCCCGTGTCCCTCTGCGCGCTCGCCGCCTCGTACTGGGCGGGGCGCGCCCGCCTGGTACGGGCCCGTGATGACCCGCCGTGCAGCAGATAGCCGCACAGCGTGCCCGCGCCCAGAGCGGTGAACCACATCCGGCGCCCCGGCACCCAGGACCGAAGCACGCAAGGGTGACGGTGATCTCACCGAGCGGTTCATGGATCCACCCGGTGACGGTGCTGTGCACACCGCCCGTCCGGCGGATCTTCCGCTTCGTCGTGGAGCCGACAATGGGATGGGCGTTCACCGTGGGGTCACGGCGGGCCTCACGATGGTCATGGCCGCGGCCACCTTCTACGGCGGCCGACGCCTACGTACCGCCTGACGCGCCCGCCACTGGTCCCCCGCACGAAACCGCCCAGCCGCACGCGCTCCGAGACCCACCCCCGAAACGCGAAAGACCCCTGATGAACAGGGGTCCTGGCTGGTGCTGGTGTCCGAGGGGGGACTTGAACCCCCACGCCCGATAAAGGGCACTAGCACCTCAAGCTAGCGCGTCTGCCATTCCGCCACCCGGACTAGGTGTCTGTCGCCTGGCCGGGAGTGCTCCCCGCGGCGACATGGACAACAATACCAAGGTTTCGGAGTGCCCTTCACCTGCATATCCGGGCCGTGGAGGCACCTTTTCCGAGGCGCCCGGGCCGAGCAGCACGACACGTCACCGAAGGTGATCGCACGAATACGCCCACCCGCCGGACGCCGGCCTGCGGTGCTTCACGTGAGCGGCTGGACCCCTGTGCTGTCCGCGAAGTCAGCGGCCACCGCCCGCACCTTGCGCTGCTGCTTGCGCGAGAGGTCGACGAGCATCTCGAAAGCGGTGGCCTCGTCGCAGCCGCTGCGGGCCATGAGCATGCCCTTGGCGCGCTCGATCAGGGCGCGCCCCTCCAGGGCCTCTCTGAGCTGGCGGTTCTCGGTTCTGAGCGCCTCCACGTCGTCGATCAGGTCAAGGACCGCACGCATCGCTTCTCTGAGGGTCGCGGCGTGGTCCCGGTCCTCTCGGGCAGCAGAGCCGGTGGCTCCGTCGTGAGACATGGACGCCATGGTTGTCGCGGAATCACAGGTTCAGCAGAGGGTCTGGGAAGAATGAGGTGACTTTCACCCAGGCGTAATCAAGGCGCACATTGATTGCGTTTGACCGTGACAGATGGGGTGACAGTGCACACCTGAGCCCCAACGCGACCAAGTCAAGTAAACAACGGGCTAACTACCGGCGGATACAGGCCGAATCCCCGGCGAATGGCCCGAGCCCGCTGCTAGCCTCTGGCATCCGCTCCTGACCGTGGAGCCCGGTGCGCGTTCGCTTTCCACCGCGCACCTCCGGCACGTCCCGCACCTCCCCGCGTCGCGTCGAGACCGTACGCCCGCGAGGGTCACCGTTCGTTTCCTTCCGCCCGTGTCCGCGGGCGGTCGTCGGTGTCCGTCGCGCCGCTCGGCCGACGGCACGCGTTCAGGGGGCTCCATGGCGCACGCGATCGATTCCCTTCCGGCTGCCCACGACGGGGTGCCGAAGGGTCTCCGGGAACTCGGCGGCGGGGGTGACGGCGACGGTGCCGCACCCCGGCTGACCGTGCTCGTACCAACCCGCGACGAACAGGAGAGCGTTCCACTGCTGCTGGCCCGGCTCGGGCCGGCCCTCGCCCCGCTCGGGGCCGAGATCCTCTTCGTGGACGACAGCGACGACGGGACCGTCGAGGAGATGGCGGCGCTCGCGCCGGGCTGCCCCGTCCCGGTCCTGGTCCTGCACCGCCCGCCCGGCCTGCGTGCGGGCGGTCTGTCGGGAGCCGTGGTGGCCGGGATCCGGGCCGCGCGCGGCACCTGGGTGCTGGTCATGGACGCGGATCTGCAGCATCCGCCGCAGGCGGCCGCGCTGCTGGCCAGGACGGCGATGCGGGAGGGCGTCGACATCGCCGTCGGCACCCGGTACGCCGGTGCCGGACAGTCCGAGGGACTCGCGGGCGCCGGGCGGCAGGCGACGTCGTCGTCCGCGACCCGGCTGGTCAAGGCCGCCTTCCCGCGCCGGCTGGCCACCGTGAGCGATCCGCTCAGCGGACTGTTCGCGTTCCGCCGGGACGCGATCGACGTCGAGCGGCTGCGACCGGTCGGCTTCAAGATCCTTCTGGAGATCCTGGCACGGCATCCTGCCGCCCGGGTCGCCGAGGTGGCGTACACCTTCGCACCCCGCGAGGCGGGCCGGTCCAAGGCCTCGCTGCGGGAGGGGCTCGCCTTCGTGCGGCATGTCGCGCGGCTGCGTCGCGGAGTGGCGGGCGGACAGCGGCAGATGATGCGGATGGTCTCCTTCGGGCTGGTCGGGCTGTCCGGTGTCGCGGTCAACACGGCCGCGCTGTGGCTGTTCTTCGACGTGCTCGGAGTTCACCATCTGCTGGGTGCGGCGCTCGCGACGCAGTTCTCCACCGCCTGGAACTTCCTCCTCACCGATGCCGCCGTCTACCGGCACGGGCAGCGCAAGGGCGCCTGGTACGGGCGGGCAGGCCGCTTCTTCGCGATGAACAACCTGCTCCTGATCGCCCGGCTGCCGCTGTTGCAGTGGCTCGTGGTGGCCGGTGTGGGTGTACTCACCGCGAACGCCCTCACGCTCGTCCTGCTCTTCGTCCTGCGTTTCCTGATCAGCGACCGCATGATCTACAGCGGCGGCGAAAGGAAGGTCCAGCGGCGCGATCCCGTGAAGATGCTCGTCGACGCCGATGCTGCGACCGCACCGGTGAGCAGGAAGCGGTCCGTGTACCTGCCGTACCGTTACGACGTCGCCGGCACGGTCACCATCGGCTCCCAGATCCGGCTGCCGGAGCTGGAGTTCTTCCGGGCGCAGTGGATTCCGGACGGCGACGTCGACATCGCCGTGCGCGTGGGCGACGTCGGCCGGCGCAGGCCGCGCGGGCGGGCCGCGCTGACCGAGGACCACAGCGACACGGCGGCGCTGCGCTACGAGGAGCACCTGGGCCGGTTCGGGGCGAACTTCCGGGTACGGCTGGGTCCGCCGATCACGGTCGAGGTCGGTCCGCTGCTGGCCCGCTCACCGCACGTCGTGTACACGAACGTCGTCGAGGCACTGCTGCGCTTCGTGCTGATCTCGCGCGGGCGGATGCTGCTGCACTCCGCGTGCGTGGAGCTCGACGGGCGCGGGGTGATGCTGTCGGCACTGACCGACACCGGCAAGACCGCGACCGTACTGCGACTGCTGCGGGAGCACGGCGGGCGGTTCCTGTCCGACGACATGACCGTCGTGGACGCGACCGGAGGGGCCGTCTGCTTCCCGAAGCCGCTCACCATCAGCGCGCACACGCTGCGCGCCGTGCAGGCCGAGGACCTGACGCGGAAGGAGTGGCGGCGGCTGAACCTCCAGTCGCGGCTGCACTCCAAGGGCGGGCGGTCCATCGCCCTGATGCTGTCCCGCTTCAACCTGCCCATCATGGGCATCAACGCGATCACCCAGATCCTGGTGCCGCCGCCGAAGTACAGCGTCGACCGGCTGGTGCCCTGCCGGCTGGGGTCCAGCACCGAGGTGCGGGACCTGTTCATCATCGAGCGCGGTGCGCCCGACCTGTACGACCTCGACGCCGACGTGGCGCTGGAGCGGATGCTGGTCAACACCGAGGACGCGTACGGCTTCCCGCCCTACCGCTACCTCGCGCCCGCGCTGCGCATCGACGGTCTGGACCATGCCGAACTGCGGGCCCGGGAGCGGGAGATCCTCACCGGGTTCCTGTCCGGTGTGCGTACCAGGGTGCTCGCCTCGGACTGCTTCGGGTGGGCCGACGAGATACCCCGGCTGCTGGCCGGAGAGGAGCGGCAGGTGACCGTGCGTGCCGCCGAGGCCTGGCCCCGGTGGGGGCTACAGCCCAGGCGCAGCCCGGCCGCGTGACCGTCACCCAGCGAGCATCCCGCACCGCCCCGGCGCCGGCCCCCTCCGGCGCCGGGGTGCGGGCTGCCGCGCCACTTGCCGCCGTACTGCTGCTCGCGGCCTTCCTGCGGCTGTGGCACCTGACCGCGACCGGCTTCAACAGCGACGAGGCGGTGTACACGGGGACGGCGGCCTCGCTCGCCGGCGACGGTCGACTCGGGTCGCTCTTCCCGGTGTTCAGGGCACATCCGGTGCTCTTCCAGTCGCTGGTGTCGCTCGCGCTGCGCGTCCACGAGAGCGACTTCTCGGCGCGTGCGGTGCCGGCGCTGCTCGGGGTGGCGACGGTGGCGGTGACGTACGGGCTGGGGCGGCGGCTGTACGGGCGGCGGGCCGCGCTCGTCGGAGCGCTGCTGCTGGCCGTGATGCCGTACCACGTCGTAGTCAGCCGCCAGGTGCTGCTGGACGCGCCAATGACGCTGTGCGCGACGGGTGCGCTGTACTGCGTGGTGCGGTACGCCGAATCGCCGTCCCCGCGCTGGCTGTTGGCGGCCGGGGGCATGCTCGGCTTCACGGTGCTCGCGAAGGAGACGTCGATCGTCTTCCTGGGTTCGCTGTACGCGTTCTTCGCGCTGACCCCGGCCGTACGCACCCGCTGGCGGCACCTGCTGCCGGCGCTGGGTGTGATCGGCGTGGTGGCGGTGGCCCATCCGCTGTCGCAACTGCTGGCCGGGCATGCGCGGGCGGGCGGGAGCTACCTGCTGTGGCAGATGTTCCGGCGCGCCAACCACCCCTATTCCTTCTACGGCCGTGAAGTCCCGTGGGCCGTGGGCCCGTTGGTGATCGTGGCGGCCGTCGCGGGGCTGGTGTGGCTGCGGCGCGAGAACACCTGGAGGGAGCGGCTGCTGGCGTGCTGGGTCGTGGTGCCCGCGCTGTTCTTCACGGTGTGGCCGGTCAAGGGGTTCCAGTATCTGCTGCCCGTGGCACCGGTGTTCGCCGTGCTGGCCGGGCGGACGCTCACCTCGTTCTCCCGGTGGGGACGCCCGCGGCGGATCGCGGCGGCCGCGGCTGTCTGGCTGGTCGTGGCCTCGCTCGCGGCGCCGTCCTGGCTGCGCATCCAGCCGCAGACGAGCACCCGGTTCCTGGCCGGGACCGGCGGGCTGCCCGGCGGGCGGGAGGCGGGGCTGTGGGTGCGCGAGCACGCGCCGGAGGGCTCACGGCTGCTGGCCATCGGCCCGTCGATGGCCAACGTCGTGCAGTACTACGGGTTCTGTCCGGTCTCCGCCCTGTCCGTCTCGCCCGACCCGGCGCGCCGCAATCCCAGCTACCGGGCGGTCCCCAACCCGGACCGGGCCCTGAGGGACGGCGACTTCCAGTACCTGGTATGGGACGCGTACACGGCTGAACGCACACCATTCTTCACCGCCAAGCTGGAGCGACTGGTGGGGAGTTACCACGGGACGGCGGTGTTCACGGCGCGCAACCGGGGCGGGGTGAAGGTGGTCGTGATCTACCGGGTGAGGGTGTCATGAGGGTGCTCCTGGTGGCACTGATCCTGCTGGTGACCGCCAGCGGGACGGCGACGGCGTCAACTCCGCATCCCCGCACGCCGATTGAGCACTTCGTCTATCTCATGCAGGGCGACCGCACCTTCGACCACTACTTCGGCACCTATCCGGGAGCCGACGGACTGACGGCGGACATGCGCCAGCCGCTCGACCCGGCGCACCCCAACGCGGGCCTGGTTTCGCCGTATCCGCTGCATGGCTCGCCGCCCCTGTCGCCCGGGGCAGGGCCGCGCCTGGTGCGGCAGCAGTACGACGGCGGCCGGATGGACGCCTTCGTGGCGGCCTTCGAGCGGCAGGGCCGGGACGGGCGCATGGCCATGGGCCACTACGACCGTCGCGACCTGCCCTTCTACTGGAACGCCGCCGACCGTTACGGACTCTTCGACCACTTCTTCGCCTCCTCGCTCGACGGAACCCGCGCCAACCGGGCCCACTGGGTCACCGGCACGCCCGATCTGACCGGGCCCACCGTTTTCGACCGGCTCCAGGAGGCGGGGGTGAGCTGGAAGTTCTACGTCCAGAACTACGAACCGAAGCAGACCTACCGCTCCTCCGGCACCCTGACCACCCAGACCGTGCGCGTCCCGCTCCTCGACATCCCGCGCTTCGTCGACGACCGCACGCTGAACTCGCACATCGTCGATCTCGGCCAGTACTACCGGGACCTGGACCGCGGCACGCTGCCCTCGGTGGCGTTCATCGCGTCGTCGGGCGCGGGCGAGCGGTCCTCTCGTTCCGTACCGGCCGGGCAGCGACTGGTGCGGGAGCTCACCTCGCAACTGATGGTCAGTCAGTACTGGTCGTCGTCCGCGCTGTTGTGGTCGTACGACGGTTCCGGGGGCTGGTACGACCATGTGCGGCCGCCGGCCGGGCGGGGACTGCGGGTGCCGGCGCTGCTGGTCAGCCCGTACGTGGCACGGGGGAAGGTGCAGCACGAGCCCTACGAGGCGGCCAGTGCGCTGCGGTTCGTGACGGACAACTGGGGGCTGCGACCGCTGGGCGGCCGTGCGGCGCGGGCGCGCAGCCTCGCCGGCGCCTTCGACTTCTCGGCACCGCCCCGGCGGGCCGAGCTGATTCCCGGGGGCGTGCGGGAGGCGGCGCTTCCGGTGGGGCGGCGTCCGCCGCCGGCGCCCGTGTACGCGGTGTACGGCGGGGCGTCACTGCTGGTGGCGGGGTTGCTGTGGGGGGCGGTGCGGCCGAAGTGGCGTATGTCATGAGGTGGTTGATGTTGGCCGGGGTGGTGCTCGGGGGGCTGGCGCCGAGTCCGGCGGCGGCCGTCACGACGGTCACCCTCACCGTGCGGACCACTCCCCAACTGACCGGCGTGCGCTTCGCGTTCGACGGGCAGAGCGCCGTCACGGGGGCCGACGGGACGGCGCGCTTCATCGGCGCGCATGACTTCGCCGGACACAGGCTGACCGTCGTCGACCATCAACTGGCCCGGAAAGCAAGGAAGTTCACCTTCGCTCGGTGGGCCGGGCAGCGCGATCCCGACCAGGCGTTCCGGCGTACGGTGCAGGGCCTGCCGCTGCGCCGGGACTACACGGTCACGGCTGCGTTCACGGCCCGCTTCCGGGTGGCGGTGCGCTGCGTCGACCAGGACGGTCGCGCCGTACCGCGTGAGCGGGTGCCGTACGTGACCGTGCGCAGTGACACCGGGCACACCCAGCGGATGCCGGTGGGCCGACCGGTGTGGCTGGACGGACTGCTGCCGGTGTACCGCAAGAGCGTACTGACGTCTCGACGGGTCGGGTACGCACTGCAGTCGGCGGACTCGTACGGGACGAACACGGTGGACGCCGGGCGGCAGCGGTTCGAGCCGGCGTCCGACCAGGACGTCGTGTTCACCACGCCGTTCCACGATCTGACGGTGTCGGCACGGGACGCGGTCTTCGGGTCGGCCGCCGGGCGGTCGGCGCGGGTGACGCTCCCGGACGGTTCGGTGCGCGAGATGCCGTTCGGTGCGGACGGGGCAGCGACACTGCGGGATCTGCCGCACGGGCAGTACCAGGTGGAGGTCACCGGCGGCCGCGGGTTGCGGGCCGTGCAGCAGGTCCGGCTGTCCCGGACGCAGAGCATGCGGGTCCGGGTGGTCAGCCGGGCCGATCTGGCGGTGGCGACGGGCACCATGGGCGTGCTGGCGGCCGGGTTGCTGGTGATCGGGCGGCGGATGCGCCGGCGGCGGGGTGGTGAGCAGGGGTGAGAAGGGCGGGGCTGCTGGTCGCGCTTGTACTGGCCGTGGCCGGGCTGTTCCCCGCGTCCGCGGGCTCGGCCGAGGGACACCGGGTGCCGCTGCTGGCGTACTACTACCAGTGGTTCGAGCCGTCGTCCTGGCAGCGGGCCAAGACCGACTACCCCCGCCTCGGCCACTATTCGAGCGACGACGCCTCCGTGATCCGTACGCATGTCGACTGGGCGCGGTCGGCGGGCATCGACGGCTTCGTGGTGAGCTGGAAGTCCTCGGCCGTCAACAACCGCCGTCTGCGGCTGCTGTTGGACGTCGCGCGGACGCGTGACTTCAAGGTGGCGGTCATCTACCAGGGGCTCGACTTCCACCGTCGTCCCCTCGCGACGGACCGGGTAGCCGCCGACTTCCGTCTGCTGTCCGCCCGTTACGCGCGCGACCCGGCCTTCTTCCGGCTCGGCGGCAGGCCGCTGACGGTGTTCAGCGGCACCTGGGAGTACTCGACCGCCGATATCGGGCGGATCACCGGTCCGGTGCGCAGACGGATGCTGGTGCTCGGCACGGAGAAGAATCCGGCGGGTATCCGCAGGCTGGCGCATGTCACCGACGGTGACGCCTACTACTGGTCGTCGGTCAACCCCGGCACCAACAACCGGCACGAGACCAAGCTGCGCGAGATGGCCGACACCGCGCACCGGGCGCACGGCTACTGGATGGCGCCCTTCGCGCCCGGCTTCGACGCCCGGCTGGTGGGCGGCACGAAGTCGGTGCCGCGGGACGGCGGCCGGACACTGCGCACCGAGTACGCCGCCGCCGTGGCCTCGGGCCCGGACGTGCTCGGGCTGATCAGCTGGAACGAGTTCAGCGAGAACTCATACGTGGAGCCGTCCGTCCGGCACGGCACGCAGGCCCTGGACGTTCTGCGGAGGTTGCGCGGCGTTCCCGGCTCGGCCTCGCCAACGGTGCCCTCCGTCGGAGCCGCCCGTCATGACCCGCTCGGCTACTGGCCGGGCCTGCTGCGCATCACCGGCAGCGCGCTGCTGCTGGTGGGCGCGGTCACGGCCCTGGCCAGGCTGCGCGGGATCAGGATGAGAAAGGAAGGAAGAACATGATCACGAGACTCTCCTCCCCGCACGGCAGACTCTCTCTGCGCAATATCCGCGGCGCCGTGTTCGCCCTCGTCCTGGGGGCGGGCACGGCGCTGTCGTTCGCCCCGGCGGCGCACGCCGATCTGCCTGGCGTGGAGCCCCAGTTGACGCGCGCCCCCTATCTTTCGGACGCTGCGGCGACCTCCATCCAGGTGAGCTGGGCGACCACGACCCAGAGCCGCGGTTCGGTCCACTACGGCCCAGCTGGCAACTGCTTGGCGAACACGGCGACTTCGGCGACGCTGGGCAGTCCGATCACCGTCGGCTCAACCCGCGAGTACGCCAACTCGGTGACCCTGACGCGGCTGGGCGCGAGCACGGCCTACTGCTACCGGGTCTACACGGCATCCGGTACCGACCTGCTAGGCACCCTGCCGACCCCGAGCTTCACCACGCCCGAATCCGCGGGCTCCACGGCGCCCTTCACCTTCGACGTGCTCGGCGACACCGGCGAAACCACGAACGCCGGGGTCGATGACGGCTCGGTGAACGTGAACCAGGCCAACGTGATGAGCCGTATCGCGTCGAGCGATGCGCGGTTCGTCGTGCAGACGGGCGACAACACGCATCCGGGAACCTCGCAGACCCAGTACGGCGACCTCAACCAGACAGGCCCGGACGTGAGTTCGTGGTTCGGGCCGTCGTACTGGACCCAACCGGGCATGCGCATCCCGCTCATCGGCACCGTCGGCAACCACAGCATGACGAACACGTATCTGCAGGTGTGGAGGCAGTCGGCGCTGGCGGCGGCGTCCGGCGGAGCGTGGGCGCCGGTCGACTATCCGTCGTACCTGGGCTCGAGCGCGATCACCTATCCGACGACGTACTACGCCTTCACCACCGGCGGGGTCCGCTTCTACCTGCTCGACACGGCGTGGGGGAACTCCAACACCGGTGCCGCCACGGGTGGTTCGTGCGGCTCGCACTGTGCGATCTACGAGCAGGACGTGCACGCCCACTGGCAGGACGGATCCGCCGAGTACGAATGGCTGAAGGCCGACCTCGCCGCGCATCCCGGCGTGCCCAAGTTCGCCTTTTTCCACTTCCCGCTGCGCTCCGACAGCGCGAGCGAGCCGAGTGACACCTTCCTCGCGAACGTCGAGCAGACTCTGGTGAACGGTGGCGTGGACCTCGTGTTCAACGGTCACTCGCACCTGTATCAGCGCAACACCGCGGGGCCCGGCCGGATCGCCTCGTACGTCACCGGGGGCGGCGGCGCGGACGTACACTCCGTCGGCGAGAACGGCTGCTCGGCGACGGACGCGTATGGCATCGGCTGGTCCTACAGCCGTGACCGCGGCTCGGCTTGCGGAGCCGCCGCCGTGCCGACGGACGACGCGCAGGTTTATCACTTCCTGAAGGTGACCGTCGACGGCACGTCCGTCACCGTCGCGCCGACCGACTCTCTCGGGCAGACCTTCGACGTGCAGACCTACACGGTCACTCCGTGACCCGCTCGTCCGCCAGCAGCATCTGCAGGGCGCGTACGAGTGTGGCCGCCGTTTCCTCGTCGAGTGCGGCGAGGAAACGGCGCTCGGCGGACCGCCGCGCCTTCTCCCCCTGCCGCAGGCACTCCTCGCCGGCGGGCGTGAGCTCAACGATGTTCTTGCGCCGGTCCTGCGGGCTGCGCCGGCGCCGTACGAGGCCTTGGTCCTCGAGGCCGTCGACGAGCGACACCATCGTGGTGCGGTCGACCGCGAGCCGCCCGGCCGCCTCGACCTGCGACAGCGGCTCGTCGCCGGAGAGCACGACGAGCACGGCCAGCTCATGCCCGTCCACGCCGTACGGAGCCAGTGCCTCGGCCGACGCGCGGGCCAGCTTGGCCTGGGCGTGCTTGAGGAGGTAGCCGAGCCGGGATTCGAGGGGAGCGGGTCTCGCGTCGCCTGTTGCCATGCCCTGACTGTAATGGGGACTGATCGTCAGTATCGCTGATGATTTAGTAGGCTGACGATCATGACCACTGTGCGCTTCGGCATCAAGACCACCCCCATGCATGTGCCGTACGAGGACCTCCGCCGTGTCTGGCTGGAGGCCGACACCGTGCCGGAGATCGACGACGCCTGGCTGTGGGATCACCTGCTGCCGGTCGCCGGCCCCAAGGACGGGCAGATACACGAGGGCTGGACCCTGCTCTCCGCGCTCGCCGCGCAGACCGGGCGGCTGCGGCTCGGGCTGCTCGTGACCAGCAACCGGATCCGTCCGCCCGCGCTGCTGGGCAAGATGGCCTCCACGGTGGACGTGATCTCCGGCGGGCGGCTGGTGATGGGGCTCGGGGTCGGGGGAACGCACCAGCCGCCGGGCGCGGGTGGGATCGCGGGAGAGAATCCGGCGATCGCCGAGTACGAGGCGTACGGGTTGACGCTGGTCCCGCCTGCCGAGGGTGTCGCGCGGCTGGCGGAGACGGTCGAGATCCTGAAGCTGATGTGGACGCAGGACGTCTTCGACTACGAGGGCCGCCACTTCCGCCTCAAGGGCACGCACAACGAACCCAAGCCCGTGCAGCGCCCCGGTCCCCCGCTGCTGATCGGCGGCTGGGGCACACGGCTGCTGCGGCTGGTCGCCGAACACGCCGACATCTGGAACGTCCCCGGTCCCCCGCACAACAGTGTGGAGTTCGTCGCCGAGCGCGCCCGGGTGCTGGACGCACACTGCGCCGAACTCGGGCGCGACCCGGCCGAGATCACGCGTTCCGTGCAGGTCCTGGTGTCGTACGACGACCCGGCGGCGACGCGGGCGACGGTGGCCGCGCTGGTCGACGCCGGGGTGAACCATGTCGTACTGAGTCTGCCGCGTCCCTATCCGCAAGGAGTGGTGCGGTGGTTGGTGGACGAGGTGATCGCCGAGTGGCGCCCACGGGACGCGGACACGAGGGACGCGGGTACGGGGGACGGAGGTACGGGGGACGCCACCCGGCCGTCCGTCACGGCATGAGGTGGTAGTCCGGGAAGTTCCCGGGCAGCCGCTCCCCCGCGGGCCCCTGCGTCACGGCGCGCACCAGGAGCTCACCGCCGACGAACGCCCCGCGCCAGGACGCCCCGAAGCCGCCGAAGAGCTCGTCCCGGTCGCCTCGGGAGCGCGGTTTTCCGTGGCCGACCTTGAACGCGCGGATCTGCGGCGCCAGCCGGTCGAACGTGGCCCGGTCGTCGGTGGAGAGGGTGGCCACCAGTGCCCCGTTGGAGGCGTTCATCGCGGCCAGCAGCTCCGCCTCCGTGTCGACCAGGACGATGGTGTCGACCGGACCGAACGGCTCCGCGTGGTGCAGCGGGGACGAGGGTGGCGGGTTCAGGAGGGTGACCGGCTGGACGTACGCCGAGGTGTCCTGGCCGGGCAGGAAGCGGGCGTCGGCCTCGCTGCCGCGGTGCAGCGGCACGGCGCCGCGGTCGATGGCCTCGGTGACCTGGTCACGCAGTTCCTTGGCCTTGGCGGCGTTGACGAGCGGGCCGAAGTCCAGCTCCGGGCAGGGGTCCTCGGGCCGATCAACGGCGAGCGGGTGGCCGACCCTGAGCGTGCGGACCGCGGGCAGGTACGCCGCCAGGAAGTCGTCGAACAGCTGCCGCTGGACGACGAAGCGCGGGTACGCCGTGCAGCGCTGCTTGCCGTAGTCGAAGAGCTTCGGGATCACGGCCGCGAGCGCGTCCCAGTCCGAGTGGTTCCAGATGCCCCAGGTGTTGAGTCCTTCCTGTTCGAGTACGTGTCGTTTGCCGAGGTCGGCGACGGCCGTGGCCACCGCCGCACCGGTGTCGCGTCCGCCGACGAAGGAGACGCAGCCGATCTCGGGCGCCCGTACGAGCGCCTGGGACAGCTCGCTCCCGCTGCCGCTGACGAGGGTGGCGGGAATCCCCTCGCGGGCGGCGAGCGCGCAGGCCAGGGTGAGACAGGCGAGGCCGCCGTCGGTCGGGGTCTTGGCGATCACCGCGTTGCCCGCCAGTGCCTGGACCAGCATGGCGTGAACGAGCACGCTCATCGGATAGTTCCAGCTCGCGATGTTGGACACCGGGCCGTCCAGCGGGGCCCGGCCGGCCAGCATCGGCTCGATGCCGTCGACGTACCAGCGCACGCCGTCGATCGCCCGGTCGACGTCGGCCTGGGCGAGCCGCCAGGGCTTGCCGATCTCCCAGACGAGCAGCAGGGCGAGCAGTTCGCGGTGTTCGGTGAGGGCGTCGAGGGTGGCCGCGACGCGGGCGCGGCGTTCGTCGAGGGGGACGTACCGCCAGGCCCGGTGTTCGTCGAGCGCCGCGCGCACGGCCCGGTGGGCGGTGTCGCCGTCCAGACGGGGCGGGCCGGCGATGGGGCTGCCGTCGACGGGGCTGGTGGCGGGCAGCGCCCGGCCGTCGGCCTGCCAGGTGGCGTTCCAGAGGTTGAGGACGCGGTCGTCCCGGAAGGCCTCGGGGGCCACGGCCAGGCAGCGTTGCCAGGCGTCGGTCCAGGACGTGCCTGATTTGAGGGTGAGGGTGGTTGCCATCGGGTTGCTCCGCTCTCGGTGCACAGTCGGGGGCGGGGATGCGTGGCTCAGCTCAACTATGAGGGACCGGGGGCCGGTCTTCGAGGCGGGCGAGGACGAGTTTCGCCGTCTCGGTCGGTGTGCTTCCCACACCCACCCCGACCGCCTCCAGCGCCTCCTTCTTCGCCCGCGCGGTGCCGGAGGAGCCGGACACGATGGCTCCCGCGTGCCCCATCGTCCTGCCCTCGGGGGCGGTGAACCCGGCGATGTAGCCGACGACGGGCTTGGTGACGTGTTCGCGGATGTACGCGGCCGCGCGTTCCTCCGCGTCGCCGCCGATCTCGCCGATGAGCACGACGAGTTCGGTGTCGGGGTCGTCCTGGAAGGCGGCGAGGCAGTCGATGTGTGTCGTGCCCACCACCGGGTCGCCGCCGATGCCGACGCAGGTCGAGAAGCCGATGTCCCGGAGTTCGTACATGAGTTGGTAGGTCAGCGTGCCGGACTTGGAGACCAGGCCGATGCGGCCGGGTTTGGTGATGTCGGACGGGATGATGCCCGCGTTGGACTGACCCGGCGTGATCAGGCCGGGGCAGTTGGGGCCGATGATCCGCGTGCCCTTCGACCTCGCGTACGCGGTGAAGGCGACGGAGTCGTGGACCGGGATGCCCTCGGTGATGACGACCGCGAGGCCGATGCCCGCGTCGGCGGCCTCGACGACGGCCGCTTTGGCGAAGGCCGGTGGGACGAAGACGACGGTGACGTCGGCGCCGGTGGCGTGGACGCCCTCGGCGACGGAGCCGAAGACGGGGACGGCCCGCTCGTCGAAGTCGACGGTGCGGCCCGCCTTGCGGGGGTTGACGCCGCCGACGACGTTCGTGCCGGCGGCGAGCATGCGCCGGGTGTGCTTCATGCCCTCGCCGCCGGTCATGCCCTGGACGAGGACCTTGCTCTCCTTGGTGAGGTAGATGGCCATGTCGGGCTCCTTCAGCCGGCGGTGGCGAGTCGGGCGGCACGACGCGCGGCGCCGTCCATGGTGGTTGCCTGCTGCACCAGAGGATGCGCGCGTTCGTCGAGGATGGCTCGGCCCCGGGTCGCGTTGTTGCCGTCGAGCCGCACGACCAGCGGCTTGGTCAACCGCACACTGTCCAGGGCCTGTACGATCCCGTCCGCCACCGCGTCGCAGGCGGTGATGCCGCCGAAGACGTTGACGAAGACCGACTTCACGTCCGGGTCCGAGAGGATCACGGACAGACCGTCGGCCATGATCCCGGCGGACGCCCCGCCGCCGATGTCGAGGAAGTTGGCGGGCCGGGCGCCGCACCCGGCGACCACGTCGAGGGTCGACATGACAAGTCCCGCGCCGTTGCCGATGATGCCGACCTCGCCGTCGAGCTTGACGTAGTTGAGGCCCTTCGCGGCGGCCGCCGCCTCCAGCGCGTCGCCGTGCTCCACCTCCCCGGCGCCCCAACCGGACTGCCGGAAGCGGGCGTTGTCGTCGAGGGTGACCTTGCCGTCGAGGGCGAGGATCTGCCCCTGCGCGGTCCGCACGAGCGGGTTCACCTCGACGAGCAGCGCGTCCTCGCGGACGAGCACATCCCACAGCCGTACGAGGACGTCCACCGTCTGCGGCGGCAGCCCCGCCGCCTCGGCGATCTCGCTCGCCTTCGCCGAGGTGACGCCCTCGGCCGGGTCGACGGGAATGCGGGCGACGGCCTCCGGGCGACTGGCCGCGACCTCCTCGATCTCCATGCCGCCCTCGGCGGAGGCGATGGCGAGGAAGCCGCCCGCCACGCGGTCGAGGACGTACGAGACGTAGAACTCGCTGTCGATGTCGACGGGTTGGGCCAGCATCACCGTGCCGACGGTGTGGCCCTTGATGTCCATTCCGAGGATCTGACGCGCGGTCAGCTCCGCCGCGGCCGGGTCCGCGGCGAACTTCACCCCGCCCGCCTTGCCGCGCCCCCCGGTCTTCACCTGCGCTTTGACCACCACTCGGCCACCGAGCCTGCGGGCGATCCCGCGTGCCTGTTTGGGCGAGTCGGTGACCTCGGCCCTCGGCACCACGATGCCGTGTTCCTCGAAGAGTTCCCTTGCCTGGTGCTCGAACAGGTCCATTCCGGCTCCTGACTCAAAAGTGCCGCACGCCCCCTGGACACCACCCACCGGATGCGGGATAACAAGGTTCATACAGTATTCGTCGACTGTATGCAATGTACCGCGAGAGCGTTCCAACCCCCTACGAAGGGACAGGACTTCGCCATGCCCGACGACACCCAGGACGTGATTTCCGGCGGTCACCTCGTCGCCAAGGCGCTCAAGGCCGAGGGGGTCGACCGCATCTACACGTTGTGCGGCGGCCACATCATCGACATCTACGACGGCTGCGTCGACGAGGGCATCGAGGTCGTCGACGTACGACACGAACAGGTCGCCGCCCACGCCGCCGACGGCTACGCGCGCATCGCCGGCAGGCCCGGCTGCGCCGTCGTCACCGCCGGTCCGGGCACGACCGACGCCGTCACCGGTGTGGCCAACGCCTTCCGCGCGGAGTCCCCCATGCTGCTGATCGGCGGTCAGGGGGCCCTCGCCCAGCACAAGATGGGGTCACTGCAGGACCTGCCGCACGTCGACATGATGACGCCGATCACCAAGTTCGCGGCGGCGGTGCCGGACACGGCCCGCGCGGCTGACATGGTGTCGATGGCGTTCCGCGAGTGCTACCACGGTGCGCCCGGCCCCTCCTTCCTGGAGATCCCGCGCGACGTCCTCGACGCCAGGGTGCCGGTGTCGAAGGCACGCGTGCCGAAGGCCGGTGCCTACCGGGCCTCGACGCGCTCGGCAGGTGATCCCGAGGCGATCGAAAAGCTCGCGGACCTGCTGGTGCACGCCGAGAAGCCGGCCATCCTGCTGGGCAGCCAGGTGTGGACGACCCGCGGCACCGAGGCCGCCGTCGACCTTGTACGCACCCTCAACATCCCGGCGTACATGAACGGCGCCGGCCGCGGCACCCTCCCGCCAGGCGACCCGCACCACTTCCAACTGTCGCGCCGGTACGCCTTCTCCAACGCGGACGTCATCGTCATCGTCGGTACGCCGTTCGACTTCCGCATGGGCTACGGCAAGCGGCTCTCGCCGGACGCGACCGTCGTTCAGATCGACCTCGACTACCGCACGGTGGGCAAGAACCGCGACATCGACCTCGGGATCGTCGGCGACGCGGGGCTCGTGCTGAAGTCGGTCGCCGAGGCCGCCTCCGGGCGCCTCAACGGCGGGGCCGCCAAGCGCAAGGAGTGGCTCGACGAGCTGCGCGCCGCCGAGCAGACCGCCCTCGAGAAGCGGCTGCCGAGCCTGAAGTCGGACGCCTCACCGATCCACCCGTACCGCCTGGTCAGCGAGATCAACGACTTCCTGACCGAGGACTCGATCTACATCGGCGACGGCGGCGACATCGTCACCTTCTCCGGGCAGGTCGTGCAGCCCAAGTCGCCGGGCCACTGGATGGATCCGGGGCCGCTGGGCACCCTGGGCGTCGGTGTCCCCTTCGTGCTCGCCGCCAAGCAGGCGCGGCCCGACAAGGAAGTGGTGGCCCTCTTCGGTGACGGCGCCTTCTCCCTCACCGGCTGGGACTTCGAGACCCTCGTCCGCTACGACCTCCCCTTCGTCGGCATCGTCGGCAACAACTCCTCGATGAACCAGATCCGTTACGGCCAGGCCCAGAAGTACGGCCTGGAGCGCGAGCGGGTCGGCAACACGCTCGGCGACGTCCACTACGACAAGTTCGCCCAGATGCTGGGCGGTCACGGCGAGGAGGTGCGCGACCCCGCCGACATCGGCCCCGCCCTGCGCCGCGCCCGTGAGTCGGGCAAGCCGTCGCTGATCAACGTCTGGGTCGACCCGGACGCGTACGCCCCCGGAACCATGAACCAGACGATGTACAAGTGAGGTGAACGCCCGTGACCACCAAGGCACTTGAGGGCATCCGCGTCCTCGACATGACCCATGTCCAGTCCGGGCCCTCCGCGACCCAGCTACTGGCCTGGCTCGGCGCCGACGTCGTCAAGCTGGAGGCGCCGAGCGGTGACATCACCCGCAAGCAGCTACGCGATCTGCCGGACGTCGACTCCCTCTACTTCACGATGCTCAACTGCAACAAGCGGAGCATCACCCTCAACACCAAGACCGAGCGCGGCAAGGAGATCCTCACCGAGCTGATCCGGCGCTCGGACGTCATGGTCGAGAACTTCGGACCGGGCGCGGTCGACCGCATGGGCTTCACCTGGGACCGCATCCAGGAGATCAATCCGCGGATCATCTATGCCTCCATCAAGGGGTTCGGGGACGGCCCGTACACCAACTTCAAGGCGTACGAGGTCGTCGCGCAGGCCATGGGCGGGTCGATGTCGACAACCGGTTTCGAGGACGGGCCGCCGCTGGCGACGGGGGCCCAGATCGGGGACTCGGGCACGGGTGTCCACGCCGTGGCGGGGATACTCGCGGCGCTGTTCCAGCGCGAGCACACCGGGCGCGGTCAGCGGGTGAACGTGGCCATGCAGCACGCTGTGCTCAACCTCTGCCGGGTGAAGCTGCGCGATCAGCAGCGCCTGGCCCACGGCCCGCTCGCTGAATATCCCAACGACGACTTCGGGACGGAAGTTCCCAGGTCCGGAAATGCTTCCGGCGGCGGCCAGCCGGGCTGGGCGGTCAAGTGCGCGCCGGGCGGCCCGAACGACTACGTGTACGTCATCGTGCAGCCCGTCGGCTGGAAGCCCCTCAGCGAGCTCATCGGCCGGCCCGAGCTTGCCGAGGACCCCGAGTGGGCGACGCCGGAGGCCCGTCTCCCCAAGCTCAACAAGATGTTCCAGCTGATCGAGGAGTGGTCCTCGACGCTGCCCAAGTGGGAGGTGCTGGAGCGGCTCAACGCCCACAACATCCCGTGCGGGCCGATCCTGTCCACGAAGGAGATCATCGAGGACGACTCGCTGGTCGCCAACGAGATGGTGGTCACCGTCCCGCACCCCGAGCGCGGCGAGTTCACCACCGTGGGCAGCCCGCTGAAGCTGTCCGACTCCCCCGTCGAGGTGACCAGTTCACCGCTGCTCGGCGAGCACAACGAAGAGGTCTACGTCGGCGAGCTCGGCCTCGGCGACGAGGAGCTGCGCCTGCTCAAGTCGAACGGAGTGATCTGACGTGATGGCCGAAGACCGGGTGCTGAGGGTGCGGTCGCTCCTCGACGCTGTGCGGGCCGAGGGGCGGACCGCGCTCACCGCACCCGAGGGCAAGGTGATCGCCGACGCGTACGGGATCGCGGTACCGGGTGAGGAGGTCGCCACCGACGTGGACGAGGCGGTCGCGTACGCGGCGCGTTTCGGCCGGCCCGTGGTGATGAAGATCGTCTCGCCGGACATCCTCCACAAGACCGACGCCGGCGGCGTGGTCGTCGGCGTCGAGGGCGCCGGGGACGTACGGGCGGCGTTCCACGAGATCATCGACAACGCACGCGCGTACGACGCGCACGCGCGGATCGAGGGTGTTCAGATCCAGGAACTGCTGCCCAAGGGGCAGGAGGTCATCGTCGGCGCGGTGACGGATCCGACCTTCGGGAAAGTCGTCGCCTTCGGGCTCGGCGGCGTTCTCGTCGAGGTCCTCAAGGACGTCACGTTCAGGCTGGCGCCGGTGAGTGCCGACGAGGCGCTGTCCATGCTGGACTCGATCCGGTCCGCGGAGATCCTGCGCGGGGTGCGCGGTCGGGCGGGCGTGGACCGGTGGGCGATCGCGGAGCAGATCCGACGGGTGTCCCAACTGGTCGCGGACTTCCCGGAGATCGCGGAGGTCGACCTCAACCCGGTGATCGCGACTCCGGAGGGCGCGGTCGCCGCCGACATCCGCGTGATCCTCGCCGAGAAGCAGCCACCGCCGCGCCGCAGGTACACGCGCAAGGAGATCCTCACCTCGATGCGGCGGCTGATGCAGCCCGCGTCGGTCACCGTGATCGGTGCCTCCAACGAGCAGGGCAAGATCGGCAATTCGGTGATGCGCAACCTCATCGACGGCGGCTTCGCCGGAGAGATCCATCCGGTGAACCCCAAGGCCGATGACATTCTGGGCCGCAAGGCGTACAAGAGTGTCACGGACGTTCCCGGTGAGGTGGATGTGGCGGTCTTCGCGATCCCCGCCAAGTTCGTGGCCTCGGCGCTGGAGGAGGTGGGTCGCAAGAACATCCCCAACGCCGTGTTGATCCCCTCCGGGTTCGCGGAGACGGGCGAGCACGAACTCCAGGAGGAGATCGTGGCGATCGCCGAGCGGTACGGCATCCGCCTCCTCGGACCGAACATCTACGGCTACTACTCGACGTGGCAGGACCTGTGCGCCACGTTCTGCACGCCGTACGACGTCAAGGGCGGGGTGGCGCTGACCTCGCAGTCCGGCGGCATCGGGATGGCGATCCTGGGCTTCGCCCGCACCACGAAGACGGGTGTGTCGGCGATCGTCGGCCTGGGCAACAAGTCGGACCTGGACGAGGACGACCTGCTGACCTGGTTCGGCGAGGACCCGCACACCGAGTGCATCGCGATGCACCTGGAGGACCTCAAGGACGGGCGCGCCTTCGTGGAGGCCGCGCGGGCGACCGTACCGAAGAAGCCTGTCGTGGTCCTGAAGGCGGGCCGTACGGCGGCGGGCGCGAAGGCAGCGGGGTCGCACACCGGTGCGCTCGCGGGCGACGACGCCGTGTACGACGACCTCCTGAAGCAGGCCGGTGTCATCCGGGCGCCCGGTCTGAACGAGATGCTCGAGTACGCGCGCGCGTTGCCGGTGCTTCCCGCCCCCAAGGGCGACAACGTCGTGATCATCACCGGGGCCGGCGGCAGCGGCGTACTGCTGTCCGACGCAGTGACCGACAACGGGCTGTCCCTGATGGAGATCCCGCCGGACCTGGACGAGGCGTTCCGGAAGTTCATCCCGCCCTTCGGGGCCGCGGGCAACCCGGTCGACATCACCGGGGGCGAGCCGCCGTCGACGTACGAGGCGACGATCCGGCTCGGTCTGGAGGACCCGCGCATCCACGCGCTCGTCCTCGGCTACTGGCACACCATCGTGACTCCCCCGATGGTCTTCGCCGAGCTCACCGCGCGCGTGGTGGCCGAATTCCGCGAACGGGGCATCGAGAAGCCCGTGGTGGCCTCGCTCGCGGGCGACGTCGAGGTCGAGGAGGCCTGCCAATACCTCTACGAGCGCGGGGTCGTGGCGTACCCGTACACGACCGAGAAGCCGGTGGCCGTGCTCGGGGCGAAGTACCGCTGGGCGCGGGCCGCGGGTTTGCTGGGGGGCGGTTCATGAGGTGACCCACGCGCGGGGCCGGCCGACAGTGCGGTCGGCCGGCCCCGGGACCCGTGCGCACACGAAAGGCATTGGACAGGGGGCGCTGGCCAGAGCTTTCGACGCAAGGGGCACTGAGCGATGACAACAACCGACTATTCGGCGTCCGTCCCCTACAGAGAGGTGACGGACCGCAACGGCCGCAAGTACCGGATCGGCGAGACAGACGTCGACATCATGGGCCGGACACGCAAGTGGATGGTCATCCTGCCCTGGGTGGGCATGATGGGCATCAGCTCCGCCGAGTACGCGTTCACTTCGGCGGAGGACACGCTCCACGAGGCACATCTGTGGAGCAGCGGACACATCTTCTGGCTGATGGGCGTCTGGATCTTCTTCCAGGCGGCCGTGGCCTTCCCCGCCGGACAACTGCGGGAGAGCGGCAGACTGCCCGCCCGTACGGCCATGATGATCGGCGCCGTCGGCACGATGCTCGGCTATCTGTCACTGGCGTACGCACCGCACGTCACCGTCGCCTACATCGGCTTCGGCATGTTCAGCGGCATCGGCGCCGGTCTCGTCTACGCGACCTGCGTGAACATGGTCGGCAAGTGGTATCCGGAGCGCAAGGGTGGCAAGACGGGCTTCGTCAACGGCGGTTTCGCCTACGGGTCCGTGCCCTTCGTCTTCCTGTTCACCTCGTACATGGACCTGAGCAACTACCGGACCGTGCTCGCCAGTGTGGGCATCGGGCTGTGCCTGGTGGTGGCCTCGGCAGGCTGGTTCTTCAAGGACCCGCCGAAGAACTGGTGGCCCGCGCACGTGGACCCGCTGAAGCTGACCGACGACCCGAAGATCCGCCGGGCGCTGGAGAAGAACCCGCCGGCGGTCAAGCAGTACACCCCGAAGGAGGCCGCCCGTACGCCCGTCCTGTGGATGATGTGGTTCTGTCTGCTGTGCACGGCCGGCATCAACATCTTCGGCATCGCCTTCCAGGTGCCGTTCGGCAAGGACATGGGGTTCGCGGGCGGGATCGTGGCCACGGCGATGTCCCTGAAGGCCATCGTCAACGGCACCGGCCGCGGCGTCATCGGCTGGATCTCCGACCGCTCCGGGCGCCGTAACACCCTGATCATCGTCTGCCTCGTGCTCGGCACGGCGCAGTTCGGCGTGCTGATCTCCGGACAGATGGGCAGCATGCCGTTCTTCCTGTTCTGCTCCATGGTCTCCGGCTTCGGCGGCGGCGCGATCTTCCCGCTATTCGCGGCCATGACGGCGGACTACTTCGGCGAGAACAACAACGCCACCAACTACGGCATGGTCTACAGCTCGAAGCTGATCTCCGGGCTCGTCGGCTCCGGCCTGGGCGCGATCGTCGTCGGCGCCTGGGACTACCACGGCGCTTTCGTCCTGGCGGGCTCCATCGGCCTGGCCTCCGCTGTGCTGGCGCTCTTCCTGAAGTCCCCGGGCAGGCCGAAGGCCCGGCGCATCGTCCCCAACCCGCACCCGCTCGGCGAGGAGATGGCACAAGCATGACTGCAGATCCGCTCTCGGCCGACACGGCAGCCGCACACCGTCCCTACCGCGAGGTGACCGACTCCAACGGCCGCGTGTACCGCGTCGGCGAGACCGACCGGGACATCCTCGGCCACTCCCGCAAGCTCATGGTGTACCTCCCGTGGATCGCCATGATGGCCATCAGCGTCTCCGAATACGCGTACGGCTCCGCGGAGGACACCCTGTCCCACGCGCACGGCTGGACGCAGTCCAACACCTTCTGGATCCTCAGCGTCTGGGTGTTCTTCCAGGCGGGCATCGCCTTCCCCGCGGGCTGGATGCGCGAGAAGGGCATCCTGACGGCGCGCAGGGCCATGTACATCGGTTCCGGCATGTGCCTGGTCGGCTTCCTCGCCCTGTCGCACCTGAGCAACGTGTGGCTGGCCATCCTCGGCTTCGGCGTGGTGGGCGGCCTGGGCTCCGGCCTGGTCTACGCGACCTGCATCAACATGGTCGGCAAGTGGTTCCCCGAGCGCCGGGGTGCCCGGACCGGCTTCGTCAACGGCGGCTTCGCCTACGGGTCGCTGCCGTTCATCTTCATCTTCAACTACGCCTTCGACACCGGGAACTACCACCGTGTGCTGGACCTGATCGGCTGCTACGTCATGATCGTGGTCGCCGGATGCGCGATGTTCTTCAAGGACCCGCCGAAGAACTGGTGGCCCGCGGACATCGACCCGCTGACGTTCGCCGGAAACCGCAAGAACGCGGCGAGTCTGGCGAAGAACCCTCCGGCGGTACGGCAGTTCACGCCGAAGGAGGCCATCAGGACGGGCATGCTGCCGCTGATGTGGCTGGCCATCGTGATGACCGCCGGTGTGTCGATCTTCGGGATCTCCTTCCAGGTCGACTACGCCAAGGACGTCGGTTTCGGTCCCCTGGTGGCGGCCTCCTCGATGGGTGTCATGGCGGTCATCAACGGCGTCGGCCGCGGTGTCGTGGGCTGGCTGTCCGACAAGTGGGGCCGCAAGTCGACCCTGGTGTTCGTCATCGTCGTGCTGGGCCTCGCCCAGTTCGGCGTGATCCTGGCCGGCGAGATGAAGAGCGAGTGGCTGTTCCTGTTCTTCGCCTTCCTCTCCGGCTTCGGCGGCGGCGCCTTCTACCCGATGTTCGCGGCGCTGACCCCGGACTACTTCGGGGAGAACTACAACGCCACCAACTACGGCCTGGTCTACAGCGGCAAGCTGATCAGCGGCCTCTTCGGCGGCGGCCTCGGCTCCATGGTGGTCGCGGCCTGGGGCTACGACGGGGCGTACGCGCTGGCCGGCGGCGTCTCCATGGTCGCGGCGGCGATCGCCCTGCTGCTGCGGCAGCCGGGCCGCAGCAGCTCGGACATGCTCACGGCCCAACCCCAGCCGGCGAGTTGACGGCACGCGCGCGTGAGGCGACCCTCCCCGGGTGCGGGGAGGGCCGCCTCATGGCGGGCGTACGGTTCAGCACTTCTCGCGCAGGGAGTGCAGATACGCGCTGGAGCGGCGGGCGAAGGTGAAGGACTCGTCGGGCTGGTCGCGCTCGGTCTGCCAGTGGTGGGCCAGGCGCTCACCGCGGAGCCTGGTCACGGCGGAGATGAACTTCTGGTAGTCGATGTCGCCGTCGCCGACATCGACCATGCGGTAGCCGAACTGGTTCGACGGATCGCTCACCCCGTCCTTGACGTGGAAGAGTGGGTAGCGGTGGGGCTGCCTGAGGACGTAGTCGAGGGGTTCGAACGGGGCGGGGCTGCCGTCGGGCCGCTTGGAGAACCGGAACTGGCCGGCGTAGGCCCAGAAGATGTCCATCTCCAGGAACACCAGGTCGGGGTCGGTCTCCGCGAGGACCACGTCGTAGAGGCGGACCTTGGGGTTGTCGGTGGCGAAGGAGAACTCGTCGGAGTGGTTGTGCTGGTAGAACTTCATGCCGCGCGCCTTCGCCGCCGCGCCATAGGTGTTGAACTCCTCGGCGGCGCGCTTCCAGGCGTCGACGGTGGAGCCGTAGCGGAACGGTCCGGAGGCGGTGCCTATGTGCTTGAGGCCGAGTGCCTGGGCGTCGTCCAGGACCTTGGTGAGGTTCTGGGCGAAGGTGTAGGCGTTCGGGTCGTCGGAGTAGTAGCCGACGTGGCTGCCGATCGGGGTCAGACCGTGGTTCCGAGCCAGCCGCCGGAGTTGGGCGAGCGTGATGGGGCCGGCCGAGCCCTGCGTGTAGCCGGCGAACTCGACCTCGTCGTACCCGTACTTCTCCAGTTCGGCGAAGACGGGCGCGAAGCCGAGCGTGGAGACCTTGTCGCGCAGGCTGTACAGCTGGATACCCAGCCGGCCGGGCGGGAGGACGGGACGGCCACGGCCCGCGGAGGCGGACTCGGCGGCCGTCGCCGGGGACGCGGCGCCGAGCAGGGCCGCCGCGGTGGCGCCGGCGGCCACGCCGAGCATGCCTCTCCTGGTCAGGCGGTGGGTGAGTTCGGGATCGGTCTGGGGGATGCGGCTCATGCCTGGAACTCCTCGGTGTCGGAGGGCGTTGTCAGTGGTGAGTGCTTCACTGGGGACCAGTCGGAACGGACGGGTCCTGCGGGGCCGGTCGGTCCAGACCGGCGAGGTGGAGCAGGAGTGACTTCACGTCGGTGGCCGCGAGGCGGTCGCCGACGGCGCGGGGGGTGGAGCAGATGAGGAGCGGACCGTCGTCGTCGCTCGTGGGAAGGCGGCCGTGGCTGCCGCGAATAGGTGACGGGTCCAGGGGCACGACCGCCATGCGGTAACGCATGCCGAGTTTCTTGCGCGCGAGCGCGGTCGCTGCCTTGACCCTGACGTAGGGGTCGAGTGGGTCCATGAACAGCTCGGCCGGGTCGTAGCCGGGTTTGCGGTGGATGTCGACGAGTCGCGCGAAGTCGGGAGCGCGGGCGTCGTCGAGCCAGTAGTAGTACGTGAACCAGGCGTCCGGTTCCGCGACGGCGACGAGTTCGCCGGAGCGCGGATGGTCGAGGTGATGGGTCTTCTTGCCCTGGTCGTCGAGGAGTTGGTCGATGCCGGGCAGGTCGGCGAGGACTTGTCGGATGGTGTCGAGGTCCTCGGGGCGGCGCACGTAGACGTGGGCGATCTGGTGGTCGGCGACCGCGAAGGCACGGGATGCCATCGGGTCCAGGTACTCCATGCCGTCCTGGGTGTGGACGTCCAACAGGCCGGCGCGGCGCAGGGCGCGGTTGATGTCCACGGGCCGGTCGGCGCGGGTGATGGCGTACTCGGACAGGGCGACGACGGTGCGGCCCTCGGCGGCGGCGTCGTCCAGGAGCGGGGCCAGTGCGGTGTCCAGGTCGGTGGCCGCCTTGCGGGAGCGCGGGTCGTCGGGGCCGAAGCGTTGCAGGTCGTAGTCGAGGTGAGGGAGGTAGCACAGGGCCAGGTCGGGGTGGCGGGTGCGCAGGATGTGGCGGGTCGCGTCGATGATCCACTGGCTGGAGACCAGGTCGGCGCCGGGTCCCCAGAAGTGGAAGAGGGGGAAGGTGCCGAGCTTCTCGGTGAGTTCGTCGTGCAGGGCCGGGGGCCGCGTGTAGCAGTCGGGTTCCTTGCGGCCGTCGGCGTAGTAGATCGGACGGGGAGTGAGGGTGATGTCGGTGTCGGCGCCCATGGCGTACCACCAGCAGATATTGGCGACCGTGTAGCCGGGGTGGGCGCGGCGGGCGGCGTCCCAGAGCTTGTCCCCGGCGACCAGGCCGTTGTGCTGGCGCCACAGCAGGACGTCGCCGAGTTCGCGGAAGTACCAGCCGTTGCCGACGATGCCGTGCTCGGACGGGTGGGTGCCGGTGAGGAAGGTCGACTGGGCGGCGCAGGTCACTGCGGGCAGGACGGTGCCGAGCGGGGCGCGGGAGCCGGACCGGGCGAGCTTCTTGAGGTGGGGCATGTGGTCGAGGAAACGGGGGGTGAGGCCCACGACGTCCAGGACGAGGAGGGGGGTGGGGCTGGTCGCGGCCCGGTGTGTGCTCATGGCAGCTCCTTGAGGCCGAGGTCGGTCAGCAGGTCGCGGGCGAGGGTGAGTTCGGCGGCGATGCCGTCGGCGAGTTGGGGGCGGCCGCGGGGCCGGAGTTCGGGCGGGAGGGCCTGCCAGGTATAGGTCTCCACTTCGAGGTGGTGGGTGAGCGGGTGCGGGCCGCCGACCAGGCCGGACAGGGCGGCCCGCAGGACGGGGAGCGTGGAGGTCAGGGGCACGGCGGGGGCCGCCTGCAGGGGGACGTGGAAGTGGGCGCGCCAGGGTGCCGTGTCGGGCAGGGCGCCGGCCGTGAGGGCCTCGCCGAGGTCGTCGGTGCCGTGCAGGCCACCGGCCCCCAGGGTGCGGGTCTGGTGCAGGAAGCGGGGTTCGTCGAAGGAGGCGAGGGCGGCACGGACGCTGGGAAGGCGGGGGTGTTCGGCGTGCAGGGCGGCGGAGAGCTGGGATTTGACGATGGGGACGCGTGCTTCGGTGAGCGCGTCCAGGGCGGTGTGCGGATCCTCGAAGGAGGTGGCGAGGTGGCAGGTGTCGACGCAGACGCCGATGCGGTCGTGGCCGATGCGGGTGAGCGGGTCGATCGCGTCCGCGGTGGTCTCGACGACGCAGCCGGGTTCGGGTTCCAGGCCGACGCTGATCGAGCGGCCGGTCAACTCATGGACGGCGTCGAGTCGTTCGGCGAGGGTGACGAGGGCCGTGCGGGCCTTCGCGACGCGGTCCTCGCCACCAGCGGTGCGCCAGGCGAGCGGCAGGGTGGAGATGGTGCCCTCGGTGACGTCGTCGGGCAGGAGCCCGGCGAGGATGCGGGCCAGGGCGGTGGTGTGGTCCAGGCGTTCGGGGTCGGCCCAGTCGGGCTTGTACACGCGGTACTTGACCTCCTCGGCGCCGAAACCCTCGTAGGGGAAGCCGTTGAGGGTGACGACCTCGAGTCCCCGGCGGTCGAGTTCGGTGCGCAGGCCGCGCAGGGCGGACGGGTCGGTGACCAGGGCGTGCGCCGCGTCCTTGGCGAGCCAGAGGCCGATGCCGAGTCGGTCACGGCCGAGGCGCCGGCGGACGGGTTCGCAGTGCTCGCGGAGCTGGGCGAGGACGCCGTCGAGGTTTTCCGCGGGGTGGACGTTGGTGCAGTAGGCGAGGTGGACGGTGGAGCCGTCGGGGTGTCGGAAGCGCATGTCTCACGCCCCGCCACGGAGGATGGAGTTGCCCTCGTGGGCGGAGTCCGTGGCCGTGACGTCCAGGTTCAGGCGGCCGCTGAGTCCGTAGAAGGCGACGGGGTTCCGCCACAGCACCCGGTCGACGTCGTCCTCGCCGAAGCCTTCGGCCAGCATCAGGTCGGCCACCCTGCGGGTCTTGAGGGGATCGCTCCTGCCCCAGTCGGCGGCCGAGTTCACGAGTACCTGCTCCGGGCCGTAGGCCCGCAGGATCGCGACCATGCGCTCCTCGTCCATCTTGGTGTCGGGATAGACGGAGAAGCCCAGCCAGCAGCCGCTGTCCTTGGCCTCCTTGACGGTGGTCTCGTTGAGATGGTCGACCAGGACGCGGTCGGGGGACAGCGCGGACTCGTGGACGACGTCGAGGGTGCGGCGCAGACCGGCGAGCTTGTCCCGGTGCGGGGTGTGCACCAGCGCGGGCAGGCCGTGGTCGGCGGCGAGCTGGAGCTGGGCGGCGAGCGCGGTGTCCTCGGCCGCGGTCATCGAGTCGTAGCCGATCTCGCCGACGGCGACGACCTGGTCCTTGACGAGATAGCGGGGCAGTTCGTCGAGGACGGGGGCGCAGCGGGGGTCGTTGGCCTCCTTCGGGTTGAGGGCGAGGGTGCAGTGGTGGGCGATGCCGTACTGGGCGGCACGGAAGGGTTCCCAGCCCAGGAGGGAGTCGAAGTAGTCGAAGAAGGTGGCGGGAGAGGTGCGGGGCTGGCCGAGCCAGAAGGAGGGTTCGACGACGGCTCTGACGCCGGCGGCGTGCATGGCGGCGTAGTCGTCGGTGGTGCGGGAGGTCATGTGGATGTGGGGGTCGAAGATGCGCATCAGGACTCCTTGCCGTCGCTGCCGCGCAGGCCGGGTTCCGCGGCCGGCGCGGGTGGGGTGGCCGTGGGGTCGCTCAGGGTCAGGACGCGGTACAGGTCTTGGGGCACCGCACGGCCCGCGGCGGTGCGTTCGGCGGCGTGGTCGGCGAGCATGCGGGCGAGTTCGCCGTCCCCGCGGGCCCGCCGGTCCAGATCGGTGACCTCGTCCACGGGGACCCCGGTGAACAGGCACTTCAGGACGGCGTGGCGCCAGAGATGCGGGCTGAGGTGCCGGGCGGCGTACGGGCCGACGGCGGCGGACAGGAGGCGGGTGTCGTTGGTGCGCAGGGCGTCCTCGACGAGCGGAACGGCGTCGGGGCCGGCGACCAGATGGGGCAGGGCGTGCAGGACGGCCCGGCGTTCGGCGGCGGTGCCCTGGAAGTAGACCCGGCTGAGCGCGTCGGTGCCGGCGCGGGCGGCGTGCAGGATCAGCACACGGGCGGCGTCGGCGTGCTCGGGTCCGCAGCGGCGACCGGCCTCGGCGATGCGCAGCTCCCATGCGGAGACGGGTCCGTGGACGCCGGGTTGGGCTGCGGCCTCGGAGAGGGCCTGCTCGAGCCAGGTGCGGGCGGACTCGTCGAGGCGGGCGACGAGGTGGCGGTGCAAGGCGGACGGTGGGGTGAGGGCGGCCGGGGCCGTGTCCTGGGGACGGGAGGTGGACGCGCGGTCGGGGTCGCCGATGCTCGTCCGTCCTGCCGCCGCGCGGGCCCCAGTGGTGTTCCCGGGGTCGATCTGCGGCATCGCGTCTCGGTCGGTCTCCGCGTGGGCCGCCCGGGGGATGTTCCGGGTGGGGTGCCGATGCGTCATGGGGTGCTGCTCCCTTCGGGGGTGGCGGAGGGATCGCCGTGCGGTGCGGCGTCGGGCGACTGAGCGGCTTTCGTCGCCGCGCGACGGAGGAACGGGAGGGAGTGTTCGGCGAAGTGGGGGCCCGCGTGGGAGTGACGGGGCAGTTCGACGACGGTCAGGCCCTGGTAGCCGGTGGCGGCGAGGGCCGCGAGAACCGGCGGGAAGTCGATCTCGCCCTCTCCGAGCGGGAGGTGCTCATGGACGCCGCGGCGCATGTCCTCGATCTGGACGTGCCGGAGCCAGGGACTGGCGGCGCGTACGCAGTCGGCGGGAGAGAGGGGTTCGAGGCACTGGCAGTGACCGATGTCGAGCGTCAGACCGAGGTGTTCCGGGTCCCCGAGGGTGCGGCGGAAGTGGTGGAAGTCGGCGAGGGTGGCGAGGAGATGGCCCGGTTCCGGTTCGACGGCGAGGGGAATGCCCGCGCCGGCGGCGGCTTCAAGGACGGGCGTCAGTGACTCGGCCAGACGTTTCCACGCCGTGTCCGGGTCCGTGCCGGCCGGGGTGATCCCGCTGAAGCAGTGCACGGCGTGAGCGCCGAGGTCGGCGGCGACCTGGACGGCGCGGATCAGCAGCCCGACCCGCCGGGCCCGGTCCTCGGGGCCGGGGTCCAGCAGGGAGGGGCCGTGCTTGCGGCTCGGGTCGAGTACGTAGCGGGCGCCGGTCTCGACGGTGACGTCCAGGCCGAGGGCGTCGAGGCGTTGAGCGACACGGCGGGTTCGGGAGGTGAGGTCGGGGGCGAGGGGGTCGAGGTGCATGTGGTCGAGGGTGAGTCCCACGCCGTCGTAGCCGAGGTCGGCGAGGAGGCCGAGGGCCTCGTCGAGCCGGAGGTCGGTGAGGCCGTTGGTGCCGTAGCCGAAACGGACGGGGGTGGCGGCTGCCGGCCCCGGGGTCGGCGTGCCGTTCGGCCGGTGCGTCTTCTCGGTGCTCATGTGATGCTCACCGTCCTCGCGAACCGCCTGCCGAGCGGGGCGAGCACTGCCACGAGCACCGCGGTGGACCGTGCGCCCGAGCGGGCGGCGAGTGCGGCCTGGAGCGGAATCGTGGCGCGGACACCGCTTCCGACGGCTCGTTGGGTGAGTTGGGGTGACGGATTGAGGGCCGCGTGGGCGTAGGGGCGGGCCGCGGTGACGGCGTAGGCGGCGCCGAGCGCCGAGCGCAGGGCGGCTTTCGGGGCGGGGCGGCGGGTGAGGAGGTGGGTGAGGACGCCGGTGGTGGCGAGGGCGGCCAGCGGGGCGAGGGGTGAGCCGTCTGTCGTCTCCCGGCGGGAAACGGCCGTCACCGCGAGGGTGTGGGTGGCGAGCAGTGCCGCGGAGGGGAGAGCTCTGCGCGGGTGGCCGGTCGTGGCTGCCGCGCCGAGCAGCAGGTCGAGTCCGCGGGCGGCGGCCATGGCGGCTGGACCGGCCGGGGTGCGCTTCAGACCGAGGTCGTACGCCCAGACGGTGGCCGCGAGGGGGGCCGCGACCGCCAGAGCGGGGCGGCCCGCACGGGCGGCGAGCGCGAGGCCGGCTCCGGTGAGGGCGCAGGCGGCCGAGAAGGCGGCGGCCGGGTGGATACGGGCCGAGGGGAGGGGTCGGTGGGGGCGCTCCAGCGCGTCCTCCTCACGGTCGGACCAGTCGTTCAGGGCCATGCCGGCCTCATAGAGGCAGAGGGAGGATCCGATGGCGAGGAGAGTGCGGGCGCTCGGGGCCGGGGCGGTCGCGGTCGCACCGGCGAGGGCGTCACCCGGGACGGTGAACAGGGCGGGGAGCCGCAGCAGTTCGGCCCAGGCGAGGGCGTGTTCGGCGAGGGATGCGGTGCGCCCGGCGTCCGGCGACGGCATGGGTCCCGCCGCCCGGGCAGTGCCGGTCCGACCTGTCCTGCTACGTCGGCCGACGCCCACGGCAGGGATCTCCCAAGCCGGCGTCGATTCAGCGGCATCCGCAGCCCCACCGGCGCCCCTTCCGGCCCCGGCAGGCGTCAGCCGAACCGGCGTCGAATCAGCGGCATCCGCAGTTCCGTCGGCGCTCCTTTCCTGCACGGCATCCGCCTGGGAACCCGGCTTCGGGGCCATGACACCGGTACTTCGGCCGACTCTCCGGCTCGTCCACCGGCCGGGGTCCCACGCTCGCAGCCGGCTCATCGCGGCTCCCCCTGCCGGTCCGAACCACCGTGAAGCACGCGCCGGCGGGAATCAGAATCGGCGGACCCACCGTGGGAGCCCCGTCCCCCGTCCGTCACCCGCAGTCGTTCCGCGAACCCGAGGAGCGCCTCGTACTGCTCCCCCAGCGCGGCCGGTCCCTCACCCACCGGGTCCTTGAAGTAGAAGCCCAGTTCGCCCAGAGGCCCGGCAAGGCCCGCCTCGTGCGCTCGGGCTGTCAGCCGGGCCAGGTCGAGCACCAGGGGCGCGGCCAGCGCCGAGTCGCAGCCCTGCCAGATGGTCTGGAGGATCATGCGGGTGCCGAGGAAGCCGTCGAAGGCGATGTGGTCCCAGGCGGTCTTCCAGTCGCCGAGCGTGGGGACGTCGTCGATGTGGACCTCGCCCTCGGGAGTCACCGCGAGGGTCTCGGCCAGGACGCGCTCCTTGCCGGCGTTCTTGGCGGCGGCCGCGGCCCGGTCGGCCAGTGCCGCGCCGTCGCCGCCGCCGAGGAGGTTGGTGCCGGACCAGGCGCGGACCGACAGGGCGCGCTGGGTGAACATCGGGCCCAGGACGGAACGCAGAAGCGTCTGGCCCGTCTTGCCGTCGCGCCCGGCGTACGGCAGGCCGCTCCTCTCCGCGGCGGCGGCCAGCGAAGGGTGGTGCAGGCCGGTCGACGGGGTGAAGTTCACATACGGGCAGCCCGCGCGCAGGGCCGCCGCCGCGTAGAGGGAGCTCGGCGGGAGGGCACGGTCCGCTGCCGGGGGCTCGGTGGAGGCGACGTTCACCACCACAGCCCGGTCCAGACCGCGTCGTCGTACGAAGTCATAAATGTCCGCGGTGAAGGCGGCGATCAGCTCCTCCTCGGTGCGGGTGTCGCCCGGCACCGGGCCGCCCGGTCTGATCTCCTCCTCGGCGGCGGAAAGTTCGGCCGGGACGGCGGCGGGGAGGCCGGGTGGGAGGACGCCTCCGGCCGCCAGTGCCTCGGCACGTTTCGGCAGGGGGCAGTCCTGGGTGTCGTGTCCGCCGAAGACGAGCGCGGCCAGGGGCGGCAGGCCGGTGTCCGCGAACGCCGGGGTCTCGGTGAGCAGCCCGGTGGGCGGTCGCAGGCCAACGGTCAGCGCGGCGCAGCCCGCGACGACGGTGGTGGCGACGGAGCCACGGGCCCCGATCAGCCATACGCCGACGCGTGGCCCGGATACGGAAAGGGACGCGGACATGGGCAGCCTCCTCGTCGAACGCGTCGGGTACGAAGCACCACAAATCAACAGCTCCGGGGATCGATGAATCCCGCGCGACGGAATTCCTTGATCCTGCGCCCCCGGACGGGGTGGAAGGCGGCGGGCGGAGGTCCGGCGTCCTCCGCCCGCCGCCGCTCAGTCGCCCTTGCCGGGCAGTTCCCTGATCCGGATGTCGCGGAAGGACACCTGGTCGTCGGCTCCGTGGTTCTGGATGCCGATGTGTCCGTCGGCGAGGCTCCGGGCCGGGTCGGTGTTGGTGAAATCGTTGATCTTCACGCCGTTGAGCCAGACGCGGAGCCGTTCACCCTCCACGCGGATCTCGTACGTGTTCCACTCCCCCGGCGGGTTCAGCGCACGGTCGCGCTTCTTCATGTCGGCGGACTGAAAGCCGTAGACGGACCCGGTGGTCCTGTCGGGCACGTCGGTGGCGTCGATCTGGATCTCGTAGCCGTTGTTCACGGCCGACCACGGGTCGTCCGAGGGCGGAAAGCCCACGAACACACCGGAGTTGTCGTCCCCGTCGGGACCGGCCATCGTCCAGTCGAGCTTCAGGGAGTACGACGTGAAGCCCGACGCGGCGTACCAGAGCAGGCCCATACCGCCCGACGACGTCAGCGTGCCGTCGCCGGCCAGGGTGAAGGAGCCGGGGCCCGCCTGCTTCCAGCCGTCCAGGGACGTGCCGTCGAGCAGCGGCCGGTAGCCGTTCTCGGGACGGCAGTCGGCCTGGGCGTCGCCGGTCGCCCATCGCAGACCGCCCAACAGGTGCTGTCGGAAGGCAGGTTCGGCGTACGACTCCTTGGTGTGGCCGCCTCCGGTGTAGAAGGCCCGGCCGCCCTGGTAGCTCTGGCACCAGGCGATCGGATGGTCGCCGTTCATGGTGCCGCCGGTGTACGAGGACTCGTCGAGCGAGGCCAGGACATGGGCCCGGTCCCGGGGGTTGGAGCGGTAGTTGTACCACTCGTCGGTACGGGACCAGGTCCGTTCCAGGCCCGAGGTCGCCGGATGAGCCCGGTCCTCGACGGTCACCTTCGCCGGCTGGATCGCGGGATGCGACTGGAAGTAGGCGCCCGCGAGGCCGCCGTAGAACGCCCAGTCGTACTCGGTGTCGGCGGCGGCATGGACGCCGACATAGCCGCCGCCGTGCCGGATGTAGCCCTCGAAGGCACTCTGCTGGGCGTCGTTCAGCACGTCCCCGGTGGTCGACAGGAACACGACCGCGTCGTAGCGGCGCAGGTTCTTGGCGGTGAACGCCCCGGCGTCCTCGGTCGCGTCGACGGTGAAGCCGCCGCCGGTACCCAGCTGCCGCACCGCCTCCACGCCGGCCGGAATGGAGTCGTGCCGGAAGCCGGCGGTCTTGGAGAAGACCAGCACCCGTTTCCCGGCGTCCCCGGGGTGCGAGGCGGCGGGACCCGAGACGCAGCCGAGGAGCAGTGCCGCGCCCGCGACGACGGTTGCAGAGCGGCCGGTTGAGCGCATCACGTTCTCTCCCCTCAGCTCGTCGTGAAGGTGAAGTCATCCACCTCGAACAGCGCGCCCGAACCGCCCTTGAAGACCAGGTAGAGCGCGGTCGAGCCCTTCGGTGCGCGGGACAGGGCGGCGGTGACGTCCTGGAAGGTGTCCCAGCCGCCGGTCACGGGGACGGTCGCCTTGCCGAGCAGGGTGCCGCTCGGCGAACCCGCACGGATCTCCAGCCGCCCGCCCGCGCCGCCGGAAGCCACACGAGCCGTGACCTTGGTGGCGTTGCTCAGGGCGTACGGAGTGAACGAGATCCAGTCGCCGTTGCCGATGTCACCGACCGTCTTCCCGCCGTGCGCGGTGTCCCGGGCGACGACGGTGACGCCGGAGCTGTCGCCGAAGTGCTCGGCCTGGCGGTGGCGGGGCTGCAGGACGTTGCGGCCGTGGGAGGTGAGCGGGGCCTGGCCGCCGCCTCCGTTGTCGGTGTACTCGGCGTCCAGCACCCCGAAGATGTTGGCGTTCTCGTCGTGGCCGCCGTCGGCGGTGGTCTGGAGGGTGCCGGTGCAGCCGTTCGCCGAGGTGATCGGGTGGCCGTGGGTGTCATGGCCGAGGACGAAGGTGACCTTCACCTTGGAGCAGTCGATGGCCGTGCCGTCCTCCGGGTCGGTGACCCTCACCTTGAACGGGATCGCGTCACCGAAGCTGAACAGCTGGCCGTCACGCGGGAGTTCGACGGTCACCGTCGGTGCCGTGTTGCCGACGACGATCTGAACGCTCGCGCTGCCGGTACGGCCGCTGGGGTCCTTCGCCGTCAGGGTCGCCGTGTAGGTGCCGTTCTTCTTGTACTTGTACGTCGGATTCGCCGCGGTCGACTTGCCGCCGTCCCCGAAGTCCCAGCTGTAGGTGAGAGCGTCACCGTCCTGGTCCGACGAACCCGCGGAGGAGAACCGCACCTTCAGCGGGGCCTGTCCTGACGTGCGGCTCGCCGCGGCCTGGGCCACCGGGGAGTGGCCGTCGGTCGCGTTCTCGATGCGGTACAGGCCGGAGTTGTCGTCGCCGCCGAACCACGAGGTGCCGTAGTCGAGGACGTACAGCGCGCCGTCGGGTCCGAAGGCCATGTCCATCACCTGGGTGCCGGTCCACGGGAAGACGTTGATGGACTGCACGGTGCCGCTGCCGTCGCTCACGATCCGCTTGATCCAGCGGCGGCCGAACTCACCGGCGAAGAAGTCGCCGTCGTACGCCTCGGGGAACTTGACGGGCGAGTCGAGCGAGGCGTCGTAGTGGTAGACCGGACCGCCCATGGGGGACTCGGAGCCGTCGCCGAACTCCGGTACGGACGGGCCGTTGTAGGGAATCCAGGCGGGCTGGGCCGGGGGCAGGTCGGTGAGGCCGGTGTTGTGCGGGGAGTTGTTCTTCGGGGCCCCGCAGTCGAAGGAGCTGCCCGAGGTCTTCGTCGCGAAGTCGTAGTCCACGTAGGCGTCGTTGGCGCCGGTGCAGTACGGCCAGCCGAAGTTGCCGGGGCCGGTGACGCGCGCGAACTCGACCTGGCCTGCCGGGCCGCGGGCCGGGTCTGCGGCGCCCGCGTCGGGGCCGTAGTCGCCGACGTAGACGATTCCGGTCTTCTTGTCGACGCTGAAGCGGAACGGGTTGCGGAAGCCCATCGCATAGATCTCGGGGCGTGTCCTGTCGGTGCCGGGCGCGAAGAGGTTGCCGTCGGGGATGGAGTACGAGCCGTCGGCGTTCACCTTGATGCGCAGGATCTTGCCGCGCAGATCATTGGTGTTGCCCGCGGAACGCTGCGCGTCGAAGGCGGGGTTGCGGTCGGCGCGCTCGTCGATGGGCGTGTAGCCGTCCGACTGGAAGGGGTTGGTGTCGTCGCCCGTCGACAGGTACAGGTTGCCGGCCGCGTCGAAGTCGATGTCGCCGCCGACGTGGCAGCACAGGCCGCGGGAGGCCGGGATGTCGATGACCTTCTTCTCGCTGGCGGTGTCGAGGGTGCCGTCGGCCTTCAGCACGAAGCGGGAGAGGCGGTTGACGCCGTCGAAGGGGGCGAAGTCGGCCGCGGTGCCCGTCTCGGGGGCGTCACCGGCCGGGGTGTTCAACGGGGGTGCGTAGTAGAGGTAGATGGCCCGGTTGGTCGCGAAGTCCGGGTCCACTCCGACGCCTTGGAGCCCTTCCTCGTCGTGGGAGTAGACGTCGAGCTTGCCGATCAGCCGGGTGTTGCCGGCGGCGTCCGTGAGGCGCAGCTCGCCGTCGCGTGAGGTGTGCAGGACGGAGCGGTCGGGGAGGACGGCGAGCGACATGGGTTCGCCGACCTCCGCCTCCCCCTTGGCGAGCGTGACCTGCTGGAAGTCCTCCGCCGCCAAGGCAGCCGGTGCGGTGCCCGGGTCGGCGACGGCTGCGCCGGCCTGGGGCGTGGTCAGGGTGAGCGAGGCGCCCGCGAGGAGCGCGCCGCCGAGGAGGGCGACCGCTCGGCGGAAGCGTCGTCTGTGCGTTGTGGGTCCTTCGGTGCGGGTGGTGCGGTCGTTCCCGTGCACGAATGCCTCCATGGGGGGCCGGTTGTACGGGCGGGTGCGTACGCCGGGATGCGCCGTCATCCCGGAGATGCGGAAAATGAACTGGCTTCTGTGCAGGCTCAGTTGCCGAACGCCGCGTCGAAGGAGGCCGACGGCGGCTCGAAGTCGTGGGCCTTGAGCCGGGTCAGGGCCTCCGGGGCGCCCTGGAGCCGGTCCATGCCGGCGTCCTCCCACTCGACGGAGATCGGGCCCTGGTAGTCGATGGAGCGCAGCATCCGGAAGACGTCCTCCCAGGGGACGTCGCCGTGGCCCGCGGACACGAAGTCCCAGCCCCGGCGCGGGTCGCCCCAGGGAAGATGGGAGCCGAGGCGGCCGTTGCGGCCGTCCAGGCGCTTGCGGGCCTCCTTGCAGTCGACGTGGTAGATCCGGTCGCGGAAGTCCCACAGGAAGCCGACGGGGTCCAGGTCCTGCCACACGAAGTGCGAGGGGTCGAAGTTCAGGCCGAAGGCGGGACGGTGCCCAACGGCCTCCAGGGCCTGGTGCGTTGTCCAGTAGTCGTAGGCGATCTCGCTCGGATGGACCTCGTGGGCGAACCGCACGCCCTCCGCGTCGAAGACGTCGAGGATCGGGTTCCAGCGCTCGGCGAAGTCCTCGTAGCCGCGCTCGATCATCGACTCGGGCGCGGGCGGGAACATGGCGACCAGGTGCCAGATGGCGGAGCCGGTGAAGCCGATGACGGTGTCGACGCCGAAGGCCGCCGCGGCCCGCGCGGTGTCCTTCATGCGGTCCGCCGCGCGCCGCCGTACCCCTTCCGGGTCCCCGTCGCCCCAGACCTCGGCCGGCAGGATGGCCTGGTGGCGTTCGTCGATGATGGCGTCGCAGACGGCCTGCCCGACGAGATGGTTGGAGACGGCCCAGCACTCGAGGCCGTACTTCTCCAGCAACTCGTGCCTCGACCTGAGGTAGGAGGAGTCGGTGAGAGCCTTGTCGACCTCGAAGTGGTCGCCCCAGCAGGCGAGTTCGAGGCCGTCGTAGCCGAAGTCGCGGGCGAGGCGGCAGACTTCCTCCAGGGGCAGATCCGCCCACTGGCCGGTGAAGAGCGTGAACTGGCGTGGCATGTCCGGGACCTCCTCAGACGGCGACGGGCGTGTAGACGGAGTTCTTCTCGGCGCTCTCCTCCACGGCCGCCAGCACGCGCTGCACCTGCAGCCCGTCGGCGAAGGAGGGTTCGGGCCGGCGGCCCTCCGCGACGGCGTGGACGAGGTCGCGGGCCTGGTGGACGAAGGTGTGCTCGTAGCCGAGGCCATGGCCCGGCGGCCACCAGGCGTCCAGGTAGGGGTGGTCGGGTTCGGTGACGAGGATGCGGCGGAAGCCGGCGTGCGTTCCCGGCTCCGTGCCGTCGTGGTACGACAGCTCGTTGAGCCGCTCCAGGTCGAAGGCCAGCGAGCCGCGCTCACCGTTGAGTTCGATGCGCAGGGCGTTCTTGCGGCCGGTGGCGTAGCGGGTCGCCTCGAAGGAGGCGAGGGCGCCGGAGGCGAAGCGGCCGGTGAACAGGGCGGCGTCGTCGACGGTGACCTGCCCGGTGCCTGCGGACGAGGCCGCGGACAGGCCGCTGGTGGCGCCGACGGGCAGCGGACGCTCCCGTACGAAGGTCTCCGTCAGGGCGGACACACCCGCGAGCCTCTCGCCCGCGAGATACTGCGCGAGGTCGACGATGTGCGCGCCGAGATCGCCGAGCGAGCCGGAGCCGGCCAGTTCCCTGCGCAGCCGCCAGGTGAGCGGGAACTCCGGGTCGACGAGCCAGTCCTGAAGGTACGTCACCCGGACGTGCCGCAGCTGTCCGAGGCGCCCTTCCGCCACCATCCGCCGGGCCAGGGCGGTCGCCGGCACCCGACGGTAGTTGAAGCCGACCATCGCCAACTGACCACGTTGGTGGGCGGCTTCGGCCGCCGCCGCCATCGCCGAGGCCTCCTCCACGGTGTTCGCGAGCGGCTTCTCGCACAGGACGTGCTTTCCGGCGGCGAGGGCGGCGAGGGCGATCTCGGCGTGGCTGTCGCCGGGGGTGCAGATGTCGACGAGGTCGATGTCGTCGCGTGCGATCAGGGCCCGCCAGTCGGTCTCGGCCGTCGCCCAGCCGTGCCGGTCGGCCGCCGCCCGTACGGCCGTCGCGTCGCGCCCGCAGATCGCGGCCATGACCGGCCGCAGCGGCAGGTCGAAGATGCGCCCCGCGGTGCGCCAGCCCTGGGAGTGGGCGGCGCCCATGAAGGCGTAGCCGACCATGCCGACGCGCAGGGGCGGCTTCGCGGCCTCCGGTCCGTCCGACTGCTGGGGCTGTGCCATACGGATGTCCTCCTCGTCCTCGTCCTCTTCGTGGCTGTGCCGTGGGGGGTGCGGGGCGGTCAGCGGAAGCCGGTGGGCATGTACTGGTCGACGTTGTCCTTGTCGACGACGGCCGAGTAGAGCGTGATCGAGGCGGGGATCTCGAACTCCGCCATGCCGCTCACGCCCTTGCCCTGGCCGAGGGCGCGGGCCAGGTCGATCGCGGACGCGGCCATGGTCGGCGGGTAGAGGACGGTCGCCTTCAGTACGCCGTTGTCCTGCTTGATGGCCTGGAAGGCGGAGAGCGCTCCGGCGCCGCCGACCATCAGGAAGTCGTCCCGCCCGGCCTGCTCGATGGCGCGCAGCGCGCCCACGCCCTGGTCGTCGTCGTGGTTCCACAGCGCGTCGAACTTGGGCTGGGCCTGCAGGAGTTGGGCCATCTTGGCCTGGCCGGACTCGACCGTGAACTCGGCGGCCTGGCGGGCCACCTTCCTGATGTTGGGGTAGTTCTTCAGGGCGTCGTCGAAGCCTTTGCTGCGCTGTTTGGTGAGCTCCAGGTTGTCCAGTCCGGCCAGCTCGACGACCTTGGCGTTCGACTTCCCTTTCAGCTTCTCGCCGATGTAGGTGCCGGCGTTGAGGCCCATGCCGTAGTTGTCGCCGCCGATCCAGCAGCGGTACGCCTGCGGGGAGTTGAAGATGCGGTCCAGGTTGACGACGGGGATGCCGGCGCGCATCGCCTTCAGCCCGACCTGGGTGAGGGCCTTGCCGTCGGCGGGCAGCACGACCAGGACGTCGACCTTCTTGTTGATCAGGGTCTCGATCTGGCCGATCTGCGCGGCCGTGTCGTTGGAGCCCTCGGTGATCTCAAGGGTGACGTCGGAGTACTTCTTGGCGCGGCTCTCGGCGTTGTCGTTGATGGCGTTGAGCCAGCCGTGGTCGGCCTGGGGTCCGGCGAAGCCGATGGTGACGTGCTTGCCCGGCTTGTCGTCCGCGGCTGGCCGGTTGTCGGCCGCGGTCTTCTCGTCCTTGCTCTCGTTGCTCGTGCAAGCGGTGAGGAGGGCGGTGGTGGAGACGGCGGCGGCTCCGAAGAGGAGGCCTCTGCGGCTGGTGCCATGTGACACAGCACTGGCACCGGTGGAATGTGACATAGTACTGAAACCTTTCCTCAGACCTCAGGACGTGCTCGCGCTGCGCCGCTGCACCAGCACGGCGGCGACGATGATCGCCCCCTTGGCGATCTGCTGGACGTCGCTCTGCAGGTTGTTCAGGGCGAAGATGTTGGTGATCGTCGTGAAGATCAGGACACCGAGCACCGAGCCGGTGATGGTCCCGCGTCCCCCGCTCAACAGCGTTCCGCCGATGATGGCGGCCGCGATGGCGTCCAGTTCGTAGAGGTTGCCGTTGGTGTTCTGGCCGGAGCCGGACAGGACGATCAGCAGGAAGGCGGCGATGCCGCAGCACAGCCCGGACAGCAGGTACAGGTACAGCCGCTGACGGCGGACGTCGATGCCGGCGAGCCGGGCGGCTTCCGCGTTGCCGCCGACGGCGACCGTGCGGCGGCCGAAGGTGGTGCGGTTCAGGATCAGCCAGCCGATGATCGTCACGACCGCGAAGACCAGGACCAGCGGCGGGACGCCGAGCACGTAGGAGTCGCGCTCGCCGAGCTTGAGGATGCCGTCGATGGTGACGATCTGGGTTCGGCCGTCGGTGATCTGCAGGGCCAGGCCGCGGGCCGAGGCGAGCATGGCGAGGGTGGCGATGAAGGGGACCATGTTGCCGTACGCGATGAGCAGTCCGTTCACCAGGCCGCAGCCCACGCCGACGATCACCGCCGTGAAGAGGACCCCGGCGAAGCCGTAGTCCTGCGTGGCGACCGTCGTCGCCCACACCGAGGCCAGGGCGACGATCGCGCCGACCGACAGGTCGATGCCGCCGGAGGTGATGACGAAGGTCATGCCCACGGTGACGACGCCGATGACGGAGGCCTGGGTGAGGACGAGCTGGAGGTTGCGGGTGTCGAGGAACTCGTCGGGCTTGGTGATGCCGCCGATCAGGACCAGGGCCGCGAGGACGCCGAGGAGGGAGAGGGTGCGGACGTCGGCGCGGGCGAACAGGCCGCGCCAGACGGGGACTTGGCCGGCCGTCGGCACCTTGTCGGTGTTGTCCCGTGGCGGGGAGGCGTGCTGCGTCATGACGCCGGGCTTCCTTCCATGACGAGGTCGAGTACGCGGTGTTCGTCGAGCTCCCGGGCGGGCGCCGTGTGGACGACGTGTCCCTCCCGGAGCACCAGGACGCGGTCGGCGAGGCCGAGCACCTCGGGCACCTCGCTGGAGACCAGCAGGACGGCGAGGCCCTCGTCGGCCAGGCGCCGGACGACCGCGTACAGCTCGGCGCGGGCGCCGACGTCGACGCCCCGGGTCGGCTCGTCGAGCAGCAGGACACGGCAGCCGCGCAGCAGCCACCGGGCCAGGACGGCCTTCTGCTGGTTGCCGCCGGAGAGGGTGCGGACGGGCACGGAGGGGTTGTCGGGCCGCAGGGACAGCTCGCGTGTCGCCGCCCGCGCCGCCCCCAGTTCGGAACCCCGGTCGATCCAGCCGGCGCGCGAGAAGCGGGACATGGAGGAGACGGAGACATTGCGGGTGACGGACTCCAGCATCAGCAGGGCCTGCGCCTTGCGTTCCTCGGGGGCGAGCCCGAGCCCTGCCCGCACCGCGGCCCGTACGCTCCCGGGCCGCAACACACGCCCGTCCACCCGTACGTGACCGGCGGTCGGCCTGCGGGCGCCGTAGATCGTCTCCAGGATCTCCGAGCGCCCAGACCCGACGAGTCCGGCGAGACCGACGATCTCACCGGGCCGCACCTCCAGGTCCAGCGGCGCGAACTCCCCTTCCCGCGCGAGCCCTTGAACCTCCAGCACCGGGGTCGATTCCGGTAGCGAGGCGGGCCGCTCGGGGAAGACGTACTCGACATTGCGACCCGTCATCAGCGCGACCACCTCACGGGTCGGCGTGGACTTCGCCGGCAGCCCGCGGGCCACCGCCCGTCCGTCCTTCAGCACGGTCACCCGGTCGCCGATGCGGCGGATCTCCTCCAGCCGGTGGGAGATGTAGACGACGGCGACTCCCTCGGCCGTCAGGTCGCCGACGATACGGAAGAGGTTGTCGACCTCGTCCGGGTCGAGGGCGGCCGACGGCTCGTCCATCACGATGAGCCGTACGTCGTGGGAGAGCGCCCGCGCCATGGACACGATCTGCTGTTGGGCCGCCGACAACTCCCCCACCAGCCGGGTCGGGTCGATCTCCGGATGCCCGAGTCGCCTCAGCAGAGCGGCGGTCGACGCCTTCGCCGTCTTCGCCCGGACGACGAATCCGGCCGCCGTCGGCTCGTGGCCGAGGTGGACGTTCTCGGCGACGGACAGGTGTTCCACCAGGTCGAGCTCCTGGTAGATGGTGGCGATGCCGAGGCGCATGGCGGCGATGGGCGAGCGGAGGGTGACCGGCTCGCCGCGCCAGCCGATCGTGCCGGTGTCGGGCTGGTGGGCGCCGGCCAGGACCTTGATCAGGGTGGATTTGCCGGCCCCGTTCTGGCCGAGCAGACAGTGCACCTCACCGGCCTGGACGTCGAGGTCGACTCCGTCGAGGGCCCGGACTCCGGGGAAGGACTTGGTGATGCCGGACATGCTGAGCAGCGGTGGTTCTGGTGCCATGCGGATCCCCTTGGCGGGCGTGCGGGCCGGTTGCAGGGTGCGTGCGGGCACGCTCGGTCGGCGTGCCTGCGGGCAGGTGTGTTCGGGGCACGGCGCGGCAGGGCGCCGTGCACGTGAGCCGTACTGAATGAGCGCTTACGCGGGTGAGAACAGATGGTCGCTGATGAGGCGGGCGGCGCCGATGACTCCGGCGTTCGGGCCCAACTCCCCCAGCACGATGGGTAGGTTGCCCGTCGCGAGCGGCAGCGACTGACGGTAGACCTGGGTGCGGATCGCGGCGAGCAGGGTGTGGCCGAGGCCGGTGACCCCGCCGCCGATCACCACCAGGCCCGGGTTGAAGAAGGAGACCAGGCCGGCGATGACCTGGCCGGTGCGGTTGCCGCCCTCGCGGATCAGATCGAGGGCGGTGGCGTCACCGGCGGCGGCCGCGGCGGCGACGTCCACCGCGGTGAGGGTGCCGTGCGCCGCGAGACGCGAGGCGAGTTCCTCCGACAGCCCCTGCCCGGCCGCCTCCACGGCGTCCCGGGCGAGGGCCGCCCCGCTGAAGTGGGCTTCCAGACAGCCCCGGTTGCCGCAGGCGCACGGGCGTCCGTCGGGCACGGCCTGGATGTGCCCGATGTCGCCCGCGCTGCCCGTCACCCCGCGGTGGACCTCACCGCCGACGACGATGCCGCAGCCGATGCCGGTGCCGATCTTGACGCAGAGGAAGTCGCGCACGGAGCGTGCGACGCCCGCGTGCATCTCCCCCATCGCCATGAGGTTCACGTCGTTGTCGACCATGACCGGGCAGCCGAGTTCCTGGCTGAGCGCCTCCCGTACGGGGAAGCCGTCCCAGCCCGGCATGATCGGCGGAGCCACCGGGACGCCCTCGGGGAAGCGGACCGGTCCCGGGACGCCGATGCCGGCGCCGTCGAAACCCTCCGCGAGCCCCGAGGCCCTCAACTTCGCAGCCATGGACAGGACTTGCTCGAAGACCGCGACCGGGCCCTCGCGGACGTCCATCGGCTGGTTGAGGTGTCCGAGGACCTCCAGCTCGGCGTTGGTGACGGCGACGTCGACCGAGGTCGCGCCGATGTCGACGCCGAGGAAGCGCAGTTCGGGATTGAGCCGGACGTTGTGGGAGCGGCGGCCGCCGCGCGAGGCGGCGAGTCCGTCGGCCACGACCAGGCCCGTCTCCAGCAGTCGGTCCACCTCCACGGCCAGTTTGGACCGTGAGAGGTCGACCTGATCGCCCAGCTGCGCACGGGAGTTGGGTCCTGCGTCGCGCAACAGCTTGAGCAGTTTGGCCTGATGGGCGTTCGCGGGTCGTGCCGTCATGCGTCTCACGAGCCCCTCCCCGCCTCAATCGGCCGCCATTGTTCCGGCTTTCGAGGGGAACGTAGCAAGGAACACCGAGCCTGAGAAGAAGCCTTGCGCGAATTCGCTACAACTTTCTCCACTCACAGGACAAAGGAGGGAGCGGAGTCCAGACCCGGCCGCCCCGTGGTGTCAGGCCGACGCGACGCTCCAGCGCGGGGTCAGGACTCCCCCCGCTCGTGGTACGACCGCCGGGTGTGTTCCGTGTGGTCGCGCATCAGCCGGGTGGCCCGCTGCTCGTCCCGGTCCGCGATCGCGGCGATCAGCTCGCGGTGCTCGATCCAGGACTGCCGGCCGCGCTGACGGGCGATCGGCGTGTAGTACCAGCGCACCCGGCGGTCCACCTGCGCCGCCAGTTCGGCGAGGACCGCGTTGCCGGCCAGATCCATGATCTTGGCGTGGAAGCGGGCGTTCATCGCCACCGCGCCGTCCACGTCGTCGGCGGCGACCGCCTTCTCCCCCTCGGCGCACAGCTCCTGAAGGACCGCGATGCCGGCGCTGCCCGCGTTGGCGGCGGCCAGCCGGGCGGCCTCGGCCTCCAGCAGCGTACGGACGGTGAGGAGCTGGTCGGCCTCCTCCTCCGTCGGCTCGTGCACGAACGCCCCCTGGGCGGGCCGCAGATCGACCCAGCCGTCGGTGTTCAGCCGCTGCAGCGCCTCCCGCACCGGCTGCCGGGACACACCGAGGTGACCGGCGAGTTCGCTCTCGACCAGATGCTGGCCGGGCTGGAGGGCGCGGGTGGTGATCAGTTCGAGCAGTGCCTCGTAGACGCGGTCGCGCAGCGGTCCGGGCCGTTCGAGCTTGGGCACCGCGCCCTGCGGCAGTCCTGTCGACAACATCGGTCGGTCCCCCTCCTGGGCAGCGCGGGGCAACTGCAGCCGGAAAGCCAGTATCGATTGTCTTTCGTCTACAGTCTACGGCGCACAACCGCCAGGGGGACGGCGAGTTGACCTCGTCACACGACTGCCCGGCACACTCCCGCTCACGGGCAGCGGACGACCTGTCCGGCGTACGAGAGGTTGCCGCCGAAGCCGAAGAGCAGGACCGGGTCGCCGGTGGCGAGGGCCCCCTGTTCGACCAGCTTGGAGAGGGCGAGGGGGATGCTCGCCGCGGACGTGTTCCCGGACTCGGTGACATCCCGTGCGACGACGGCGTTCACGGCGCCGATCTTCTCGGCGAGGGGCTCGATGATGCGCAGGTTGGCCTGGTGCAGGACGACCCCGGCGAGTTCCTCTGGCGCGAGCCCGGCGCGTTCGCAGGCCTTGCGGGCGATGGCCGGCAGCTGCGTGGTGGCCCAGCGGTAGACGCTCTGCCCCTCCTGCGCGAACCGGGCCGGCGTCCCCTCGATCCGTACCGCGTGCCCCATCTCGGGCACGGAGCCCCACAGCACCGGCCCGATCAGCGGACGGTCGGCGGCCTCGACCACGGCGGCCCCCGCCCCGTCGCCGACGAGCACACAGGTGGTGCGGTCGCTCCAGTCGGTCACGTCGGACATCTTGTCGGCGCCGATGACCAGGGCGCGGACCGAGGCACCGGCGCGCACCGCGTGGTCGGCGGTGGCGAGGGCGTGGGTGAACCCGGCACAGACCACGTTGACGTCCATCGCGGCGGGCGAGGGGATGCCGAGCCGGGCGGCGACCCGGGCGGCCATGTTGGGCGAGCGGTCGACGGCCGTGGAGGTGGCGACCAGCACCAGGTCGATGTCGCCGGGCGCGAGGCCCGCCGCCGCGAGCGCCTTCGCGGCGGCGTGCGCGGCGAGTTCGTCGACGGGCTCGTCGGGCCCGGCGATGTGCCGGGTACGGATGCCCACCCGGGACCTGATCCACTCGTCGCTGGTGTCCACCATGCCCGCCAGGTCCTCGTTGGTGAGCACCTTGGCGGGCTGGTAATGGCCGACGGCAGCGATGCGCGAGCCGTTCATGGGTGGATCCCCCTCGTTGCTGCTTCGGGTAGCGGGATCCACCAGTCTGATCAGTGACTCACGAGTACGGCGGCAGCCGAGGCGACAGGAAACGGGCGCCCGGGTTGTGGGCTTCTGTCAGGCCCTCGGACGCCCGAACACCTGCCGAACAGTCACCCGGTGAACAGCTTCGTCGCCTTCTCCACGAGTTCGTAGACGCCGTAGACGAGCGGCGCGCCCACCCACAGCCAGGCGAAAGCGATCAGCGGGCGCCGGTCAGGCGGACTCTGGCTGCTGTCGTGCTCCGACATCGGCGGCCTTTCTCGGTGCGGGGATGTGGTGACGGGGGTCGACCGGCCGGACGAGTTCGTTGGCGACGAAGCCGACGACGAGCAGACCGATCATGATGACGAAGGACAGGGTGTAGAGGGACGAGCCGGTCTTGCCGGCGTCCTTCTGGTGGTCGGCGATCCAGTTGACGATCAGCGGTCCGAGCACACCGGCCGTGGACCAGGCGGTGAGCAGCCGGCCGTGGATCGCACCGACCTGGTAGGCGCCGAAGAGGTCCTTCAGATAGGCGGGGATGGTCGCGAAGCCGCCGCCGTAGAAGGAGAGGATGACCAGCGCGCACAGCACGAACAGCGGCTTGGAGGAGTCGCCGAACAGTGCGATGAGCGCGTACATCACCGCGCCGACGCCCAGGTACACGCGGTAGATGTTCTTGCGGCCGATCAGGTCGGAGGTGGACGACCAGCCGATGCGGCCCGCCATGTTGGCGGCGGACAGCAGCGCGACGAAACCGGCGGCGGCGGACGCCGAGACGGCGGCCGAGCTGTTCGCGAAGAAGTCCGTGATCATCGGGGCGGCCTTCTCCAGGATGCCGATGCCCGCCGTCACGTTCATGCACAGCACGAGCCACAGGCACCAGAACTGCGGGGTGCGCACCGCGCTCGCCGCCGAGACCTGCACGCCCTCGAGGGCGCTGGGCGCGTCCGCTGAGCCGACACGATCCCCCGGACGCGGCACCCGCACCAGCAGCACACCGAGCGACATGAAGACGGCGTACGACAGCCCGAGGACCAGGAACGCCAGCGCGATCCCGGAGTTGTCGGTGCCGAAGGAGGACAGCATCTGCGCCGACCAGGGCGAGGCGATCAGCGCGCCGCCGCCGAAGCCCATGATGGCGATGCCGGTGGCCATGCCGGGCCGGTCCGGGAACCACTTGATCAGTGTCGACACGGGCGAGATGTAGCCGATGCCGAGGCCGACGCCGCCGACCACGCCGTAGCCGAGGACGATCAGCCAGAACTGCTTGGTCTCCGCGCCGAGCGCGGACAGCAGCAGGCCGGAGGAGAAGCAGACCAGCGCCACGGTCATCGCCCACCGCGGCCCTTTGCGCTCGACGAGCGTGCCGCCGAACGCGGCCGACAGACCGAGCATCACGATGGCGAACTGGAACGGCAGCGCGCTCTCGGTGCCGTCGAGGTTCAGCGCGGATTCGAGCGGTGGCTTGAAGACGCTCCAGGCGTAGGCCTGGCCGATGGAGAGATGGACGGAGAGGGCGGCCGGGGGGACGAGCCAGCGGCTCCAGCCGGGCGGCGCTACAGGGGGGCTCATGATCCCGAACCCTAGGAATCCGTACGGGAGTTGGGAAGGTACGGGAGGGCAAAGCGTCGACCGTATGCGATGAGCGGTATGCACGGCGCGACGAACGGTCGGCGGCGGACGATGAACGGTCATGGGCCGTCCCGGCGCCCGGTGTCCCAGGTGCTGCGCGAGGTCTTGTCCCCTCAACTTCCATACTGTAGACAATATTCGGTCGACAAGATTCGGCAGTGCGGCCCTCTCCTCGGTATCCCTCGACCGAACGGAGCTGTCTCGTCATGAAAGTCGCAGTCCTCGGCGCCGGTGCGATCGGCGCCTATGTCGGTGCCGCGCTCCACCGCGCCGGCGCCGACGTGCATCTGGTGGCCCGTGGACCGAACCTGGCGGCCATGCGGAGGCACGGAGTACGGGTGCTCAGTCCGCGCGGTGACTTCACCGCGCACGCCCACGCCACCGACGACCCGGCCGAGATCGGCCCGGTCGACCATGTCTTCCTCGGTCTGAAGGCCAACTCCTACGCGGCGTGCGGGCCGCTCATCGAGCCCCTTCTGCACGACACCACCACGGTGGTCGCCGCCCAGAACGGCATCCCCTGGTGGTACTTCCACCGGCACGGCGGCCCCTACGACGGCCACCGCGTCGAGAGCGTGGACCCGGGCGGCGCGGTCAGTGCGGTGCTCGCGCCCGAACGGGCCGTCGGCTGTGTCGTCTACGCGGCGACGGAGTTGGCGGGGCCGGGAGTCGTACGGCACCTCGAAGGCACCCGGTTCTCCGTCGGCGAGCCCGACCGCAGCATCTCGAAGCGCTGCCTCGACTTCAGCGAGGCCATGGTCGCCGGAGGTCTCAAGTGCCCGGTGGAGCCGGACCTGCGCAACGACATCTGGCTCAAGCTGCTGGGCAACATCTCGTTCAACCCGATCAGCGCGCTGGCCCGCGCCACCATGCGGCAGATGTGCCGGCACGGCCGCACCCGCAAGGTCATCGAGACCATGATGGCCGAGACGCTCGCGGTCGCCGAGGCCCTCGGCTGCGAGGTCGGCGTCTCCATCGAACGCCGGCTGGCCGGCGCCGAACGCGTCGGCGACCACCGCACCTCCACCCTCCAGGACCTGGAGCGCGGCAAGCCGCTCGAACTCGACGTCCTGCTCGCCGCCGTCGTCGAGCTGGCGGAGATCACCGGTGTGGAGGTGCCCACCCTGCGCACCGTGCACGCCATCTCGGACCTGCTCGCGCTGAGGAGCGCCGCATGAGGAATCGTCAACCGAAGACCTACACCCGCCTCACCCACCCCCTGGTGCGGGACTCCCGTGACGAGCCGTTCCGGCGGGCGAGCTGGGAGGAGGCCCTGGACCGGGCGGCCCGCGGCCTGGACCGCAACCGCGGCGCGTTCGGCATGTTCTCCTGCGCCCGCGCCACCAACGAGATGAACTACGTGGCGCAGAAGTTCGCCCGGGTCGTCATGGGCACCAACAACGTCGACTCCTGCAACCGGACCTGTCACGCCCCGAGCGTCGCCGGGCTCTCCGCCGCGTTCGGCTCCGGCGGCGGGACGTCCTCGTACGAGGAGATCGAGCACACCGACGTCATCGTGATGTGGGGCTCCAACGCCCGCTTCGCCCACCCGATCTTCTTCCAGCACGTGCTGAAGGGCATCAGGAACGGCGCGCGGATGTACGCGGTCGACCCGCGGCGCACCTCCACCGCCGAATGGGCGGAGAGCTGGCTCGGGCTGAACGTCGGCACCGACATCCCGATGGCGCACGCGATCGGCCGGGAGATCATCCACGCGGGCCTGGCCAACGAGGCGTTCATCGAGCGGGCGACCACCGGTTTCGAGGAGTACCGGGCGCTCGTCGAGCCGTGGACGCTGTCGCTCGCCGAGAAGGTGACGGGCGTACCGGCGCGCGCGACAAGGGAGTTGGCGCATGCCTACGCCCGCGCCGAGCGCGCCCAGCTGTGCTGGACCCTCGGCATCACCGAGCACCACAACGGCACCGACAACGTCCGCGCGCTCATCAACCTCTCCCTGCTGACCGGCCAAGTGGGGCGCTACGGCGCCGGGTTGCAGCCGCTGCGCGGTCAGAACAACGTGCAGGGCGGCGGCGACATGGGCGCGATCCCCAACCGGCTGCCCGGCTTTCAGGACATCCTCGACGCGGACACCCGGCTGAAGTTCGAGTCGGCGTGGGACACGGTCATCGAGCCGCACTACGGGCTGAACCTCACCGAGATGTTCGAGGCGATGGAGGAGGGCTCCCTCCGGGCCGTCTACTGCGTCGGGGAGAACCCGGCGCAGTCGGAGGCCGACAGCGAGCAGGCCGTACGGCGCCTGCGGCAGCTCGACTTCCTCCTCGTCCAGGACATCTTCCTGACGAGGACGGCCGAGCTCGCGGACGTCGTCCTGCCCGCCACGGCCGGCTGGGCGGAGACCGAGGGCACGACCACCAACAGCGAGCGGCGGGTCCAGCGGGTCCGGCGAGCGGTCACCCCGCCCGGCGAGGCCCGCGAGGACGTCGACATCATCTGCGAGCTGGCCGCACGTCTGGGCCACGGCTGGAAGTACGCCGACTCGGAGGCCGTCTGGAACGAGCTGCGCTCCGTCTCGCCGGACCACTACGGGATGACGTACGAGCGTCTGGAGGAGCACCAGGGCATCCAGTGGCCGTGCCCGAGCACCGAGGAACTCGAACCGACCTTTCTGCACGGCCGGTTGTGGGAGAAGGACCCGGCGAGGCGCGGGATGCCGGCGCCCTTCGGGATCGTGCGGCACGATCCGCCGGTCGACCTCACCGACGAGGAGTACCCGATCCGGCTCACCACCGGACGCCGTCTCGACTCCTACAACACCGGGGTTCAGAGCGGGGGTTACGCCTCCCCGTTGCGGCGCGGCGAGTACGTCGAGCTGTCCCCGGAGGACGCCGAGCGCTACGGGGTCGTGGTCGGCGAGGAGGTACAGGTGTCCTCGCGGCGCGGTTCGCTCGTGGCGCCGGTGTGGATCGACCCGGCACTGCGTCCCGGGCTCGCGTTCATGACCATGCACTTTCCCGACGAGGTGGACACCAACCAGCTGACGATCGAGGCCAACTGCCCGATCGCCGGGACGGCGGAGTTCAAGGCCTCGGCGATCCGGATCGAGAAGCTCCCCGTCGCGACCGTCGTGAGGTGACCTGATGGATCTGCACTTCGGCGACAGCAAGCCGACGGACGACGAACGGGCCGCCGTCGACGCCCTGTTGGGCCCTCCGGAGTCCTCCTGGGAGGGTGCCGACCGGTCCGATGCCGACCTGCGGTGGGCCCGCGGCGGCCGCGCGGCCCGGGACCGCCGCGACCTGCTGCTGCCGGGGCTGCACGCCCTCAACGACCGCATCGGCTGGATCAGCGAGGGCGGGCTCGACTACCTGTGCCGGCGGCTGACCGTGCCGCCGGCGGAGGCGTACGGGGTCGCCACCTTCTACGCGATGTTCTCGCTCAGGCCCCGCCCCGCGACCGTTCTCCACGTCTGCACGGACCTCGCGTGCACGGCGGCGGGCGCGGCCGGCCTCCGCGCCGGGGTCGAGGCACGGCTCGGTCCCGGCGTCTCGGTGCAGCGCGGCCCCTGCCTCGGCCTGTGCGAACGCGCCCCGGCCGCACTCGCCGTCAGGGCGGGCGATCCGGTGCGTACGGCGGTGTCGGCGCCGGCGACCGTGCAGGACGCCGTCCTCGCCGCGACCGCCCCCGACTCGGCGCCCGAGGAGCCGCCGGCGGCGACGGCGGTGCCGCAGGCCGGGGACCCGGGGCTCGTCCTGCTCGGCAGGGTGGGGACGGTCGACCCGTCCTCCCTCGACGACTACCGCGCCCACGGCGGCTACACCGCCCTGCGCCGCGCCTTCGAGCTCGGTCCCGTCGGAGTGATCCGCGAGGTGACCGACTCCGGCCTGGTCGGGCGTGGCGGCGCCGCCTTCCCCACCGGCCGCAAGTGGCAGGCCACGGCGTCGCAGCCCGACCACCCCCACTACCTGGTCTGCAACGCCGACGAATCCGAGCCGGGCACCTTCAAGGACCGCGTGCTCCTGGAGGGCGACCCGTACGCGCTGGTGGAGGCCATGACGATCGCCGCGTACGCGACCGGCGCGCACCAGGGGTACGTCTATCTGCGCGGCGAATACCCGCGCGCCCTGCGCCGTCTGGAGCACGCGATCGCGCAGGCACGCGCGCGTGGCTTCCTCGGCGACGACGTCCTCGGCCAGGGCTACGCCTTCGACATCGAGATCCGGCGCGGTGCGGGCGCCTACATCTGCGGCGAGGAGACCGCCCTGTTCAACTCCATCGAGGGGTACCGGGGCGAACCGCGCTCCAAACCTCCCTTCCCGGTTCAGAAGGGCCTGTTCGGCAAACCGACCGTGGAGAACAACGTCGAGACGCTGGTGAACGTCCTGCCGATCCTGACCATGGGCGCCCCGGCCTATGCGGCGATCGGCACCGGGAAGTCCACCGGGCCCAAGCTGTTCTGCGTCTCCGGCAGCGTGGACCGGCCCGGCGTCTACGAGCTGCCGTTCGGCGCGACGCTGGGCGAGGTGCTCCGGCTGGCCGGGGTGCGCCCGGGCCTCAGGGCCGTCCTCCTCGGCGGGGCCGCCGGCGGTTTCGTGCGGCCCGACGAACTGGACATCCCGCTCACCTTCGAAGGCACCCGGGAAGCAGGCACCACGCTCGGCTCGGGCGTCGTCATGGCCTTCGACGACACCGTTCCGCTGCCCCGGCTGCTGCTGCGGATCGCCGAGTTCTTCCGGGACGAGTCCTGCGGGCAGTGCGTGCCGTGCCGAGTCGGGACGGTACGGCAGGAGGAGGCGCTGCACCGGATCGCGGAGCGCACGGGGGCGGCCGCGGCCGACGACATCGCACTGCTCAGGGAAGTCGGGCGCGCCCTGCGGGACGCCTCGATCTGCGGTCTGGGACAGACCGCGTGGAACGCCGTGGAATCCGCCATCGACCGTCTGGGAGCCTACGAATGACCGTGACACCGCTCGGGATTCCGCGCCGGCTGCTGGAGTTCACCCTGGACGGCCAGGAGGTCCGGGTCCCGGAGGGCTCGACCGTCCTCGACGCGTGCCGGGCGGCCGGGAAGGACGTACCGACCCTGTGCCAGGGCGACACCCTGCGCCCCAAGAACGCCTGCCGGGTGTGTGTGGTCGAGGTCGAGGGCTCCCGGACCCTGGTACCGGCCTGCTCACGCGGGGCCGAGCCGGGAATGGTCGTCCGCACGGACACCGAGCGCGCCCGGCACAGCCGCAAGATCGTCCTCGAGCTGCTGGCCTCCTCCGTCGACATGTCGACGACTCCGCGGGTCGCAGGATGGATCAAGGAGTACGAGGCGAAGCCGGAGCGGTTCGGCCCGGCTGCGGCCCGGCTGGGCGAGGAACCGAGGGTCGACAACGATCTGTACGTGCGCGACTACGACAAGTGCATCCTGTGCTACAAGTGCGTCGACGCCTGCGGCGACCAGTGGCAGAACACCTTCGCGATCTCGGTCTCCGGCCGCGGCTTCGACGCCCGGATCGCCGTCGAGCAGGACGCCCCGCTGACCGACTCGGCCTGTGTGTACTGCGGGAACTGCATCGAGGTGTGCCCAACCGGAGCGCTGTCGTTCAAGTCGGAGTTCGACATGCGTGCGGCGGGTACGTGGGACGAGAGCAAACAGACGGAGACGACCACGGTGTGCGCGTACTGCGGAGTGGGCTGCAACCTCACGCTCCACGTGCAGGACAATGAGATCGTGAAGGTCACCTCCCCGCACGACAACCCGGTGACCCACGGCAACCTCTGCATCAAGGGCCGCTTCGGCTACCAGCACGTACAGAACCGGGACTGAGGCACACATGGGACGAGTCACGGAACGACGCAAGGTGATCCGCATCCGGGACGGGGCCGTCTCCTCGCGCCCCGACACCCTGGTCGCGGAGGAGCCGCTGGAGATCCGGCTGAACGGCAAACCGCTCGCGATCACCATGCGCACCCCGGGCGACGACTTCGCGCTGGCGGCGGGCTTCCTGGTCAGCGAGGGCGTGCTCGCCGAGCAGACGGACCTGCAGAACATCGTGTACTGCGCGGGCGCCACGGTCGACGGCACGAACACGTACAACGTGGTCGACGTGCGGACGGCGCCGGGCGTGGCGATCCCCGACATCACCCTCGAACGGAACGTCTACACGACCTCGTCCTGCGGTCTGTGCGGCAAGGCGAGCCTCGACGCGGTGCGCACGACGGCCCGCTGGCCGATAGCCGACACTCCTCCGGTCCGCCTCGATCCCGAACTGCTCGCGGGCCTCCCCGACCGGCTCCGCGCGGCCCAGCGGGTCTTCGACCGGACCGGGGGTCTGCACGCGGCGGCCCTGTTCACCGAGGACGGCGAGCTGCTGGACGTCCGGGAGGACGTGGGCCGGCACAACGCGGTCGACAAGCTGGTTGGCCGCGCCCTGCAGAGCGGGAACCTCCCCCTGTCCCGCACGGTCCTCCTCGTCTCCGGCCGGGCCTCTTTCGAGCTGGCGCAGAAGGCCGTCATGGCGGGGATCCCGGTGCTGGCCGCGGTCTCCGCGCCGTCCTCGCTGGCCGTGGACCTGGCCGCCGAGGCCGGCCTGACCCTGGTGGGCTTCCTGCGGGGCAGCTCCATGAACGTGTACGCGGGCGAACACCGGCTCACCCTGCGGACCGCGGCCGCCCAGGCCTGACCGGCTCCCCGCGACACGGCGGCGGGGCCCCGACCGGCGGGGAGCGCCCCCTGCGCCGCACAGGGGCCCCGCCGACACTCTGGCTCCGTTCGCCTCCGGGGCGCTTTGTGCCGGTGTCGAGACGGCGATCGTGCTCAGCGCTTCGCGCCTCCGCGAAATCGGCCGTTCGGCAGGTCAGGACCGCCCGCTCAGCAGTGCGCACCGGAGATGGGTCAGCCGGCGACGAACCGCACCTCCGGCGCCCGTACCACCGTCCCCAGTCTCGGGAAGTCCAGGCGGGTCGACGCGTCGTGTTCGGCCGCCGTGAAGGCCGACATGGCGTCCTCGACGAAGACCAGGTCGTAGCCGAGGTCGCCGGCCGCGCGGGCGGTGGACTCGACGCCGAGGTTGGTGGCGATCCCGCCGAAGACCAGGGTGGTCACGCCCCGCTCCCGCAGTACGGCGTCCAGGTCCGTGCCCTGGAAGGCGCCGATGGTGCGCTTGACGATCTCGACGTCGCCGTCCCGGGCCAGGCCCGCCACCAGACCGCTGCCGGGCGGCTGTTCGGCGACGCCGGGGCGTTCGACGCGGACGAGCACGACGGTCGCGCCCGCCGAGCGGAAGGCGGCCGCCAACTCCTCGGCGGTGGACAGGACTTCGGGGCCCTTGCGGGGCTCCAGGGGCAGCGCGATGATCCGGTCCATCAGATCGACCAGGACGAGGGCGCTGCGCGCGGGATCGAGGGCGAGGGGTGCGGTCATGACGGAACGTTATCCGCCGTCAGCCCTCCGTAGTACCGGAAATCCGGATCAACATCTTCATGAACCGGTCACGTTCGGCCGCAGAGAGCGGGGCGAGCAGTTCGTCGTTGGCCGCGCGCGCCGCCTTCTCGCAGCGCGCCAGCGACCGCGCGCCGTCCTCGGTGAGGGACACCGCGTTCTTGCGGCGGTCCGCGGGATCCGGTTCGCGAACGACCAGGCCGGCTGCCTGGAGGTCGTTGAGGACGCCGACCAGGTCCTTCGGATCGAGCTGGACGCTCCGCCCGAGGTCGGCCTGGGCGACCGGGGCGAGGTCACGGACGGCGGAGAGCACCACGTGGTGCCACATCCTCAAGCCCTCCGCCGCGAGCGCCTCGGCCACCAGGGCGCGTCCACGGGCGGCCGCACGGCCGAGCAGCCAGCTGGGCAGGGAGCGGATCGCGGCGAGCGGGGCGTCGGACATGGCGGCAGCCTAGCCAAAACTCATTGGAGTTCCCAATGAATGCGCGATACCGTTGGAACTCCCAACGATTCCGTGCGATTCCTGGAGGTGTGATGCGGCGCGTCCGCTACGAGTCCGCCGGTGGCCCCCTGTTCGTGGAAGAGGCCCCCGTCCCGGTGCCCGGCCCCGGCGAGCTCCTCGTCCGCTGCGAGGCCGTCGGCGTCACACTCCCCGTCGTCCGCAAGGTCACCGAGGCGGCCGAGCCCGTTCCGCTCGGCGGCGAGATCGCCGGGGAGGTGGTGGCGGCCGGCGAGGGCACCACCCGCTTCGCCGCCGGAGACCGGGTGACCGGCCTGTGCTTCGGGCACGGCTACGCCGACTTCGCGCTGCTGCACGAGGCCATGGCCTCGCCGGTCCCGGACACCGCCTCGGTCGTCGACGCGGTCGCCCTGGTCCGCAGCGGCCTGGTCGCCCTCGGCGCCCTGGAGGCGGCCCGCCCCGAGCGAGGCGAGGCGGCCCTGGTCACGGCTGCGGCGAGCGGCGTAGGGCACCTGGCCGTCCAACTGGCGCGGCGGCGGGGCGCCGCGCGGGTGGTGGGCGCGGTGTCGGACCTGCGGAAGGCCGGTTTCGTACGGTCCCTCGGCGCCGACGAGGTGATCGTCTACGAGGCCGACGGCTGGGGCGACCCCGTCGACTACGTCCTGGACGCGGTGGGCGGCGAGCTGCTGACCCCGGCGATCGCGGCTCTGGCCCCGGGCGGGCGGCTCGTGGCGTACAGCTCGGGCGGCGGGACCGTGCGGGCGTACGACCTCCTCGTGGGCGCCAAGTCCGTGATCGGCTTCCAGATGGCCCGGATCGCCCGCGGGAAGCCGGAGTTGTACGAGCGGTGGCGACGGGAGCTGTGGCGGCTGCACGCGGAGGGCGCGGTGCGGCCGGTCGTGCACGGGGAGTTCGCTCTGGAGGACGCGGCGAAGGCGCACGCGGTGGTCGAGTCGCGGGGCAACCTGGGCAAGGTGGTGCTGCGGCCCTGACTTCAGGGCCCATGGACCGTGCCGTCGGCAGCCGCTAACGTCCCCTGGGTGCCCGACGACCGACGAGCACGACAGCGGACGGGAACCGGCCTCGGCCTGCTGCTGGCCCTGGTTCTCGGGACCGTCCTGCTCACCGCCCTGCCCGACGACGACGGCCGGGAGGGCGGCGGGTGCGCGCCGCACACGGTCACCTCGTGGTCGAAGGACGACCGGCTCACCGGTGAATTCGCCCGCTACGGCGACGACGCCACCCGCACCGACGACTGGACCGGCGGCGACGGCACCCACTCGCTGCGGCTGCCCGACGGACGGGTGCTGTGGCTGTTCTCGGACACCTACCTGGGCCAGGTGCACGGCCCGCCCAACCCGGTCGGCGAGTCCTCCGCCTGGCGGGACACCGGCGCTCCCCTGGTGCGCAACTCGGCCGTGGTGATGGACGCCGGGGGCCGGCTGCGCAACACGCTGCCCGCCCCGCTCTTCCCGAACCCCGCCCAGGACCAGTGGCGTTGGCCGGTCGCGGCCCGCGTGGAGCCGCGCTCCCCCGGCTCGCCCGAGAAGGTCGTGCGGGTGCTGCTGTGGGTGCGAGCGACCGGGCAGCCGCCGTGGATCTACGGTGTGCCGACCGCCACCGAGGTCGCCACACTGTCGCTGCCCGGCCTGCGGGTCGAGTCGGTGGCGAAGGTGCTCGACCAGAGCCTGGTCCCCGACCCCTCCCGCCGGATCCTGTTCGGCACGACCCTCGTCGAGCAGGGTCAGTGGACGTACGTGTTCGGCGGCGACGACGGTCGGGCCGTCTCCCGGCCGTCGTCCTCGGCGTACGTGGCCCGGGTGCCGAAGGGACGGCTCGGGGAGGCGTCGGCCTGGCGGTACTGGGACGGGGCCGGCTGGGGCACGGTGCCGAAACCGCTGGCGGGTGCCCAGGTGGGCAGCGCGTTCTCGGTCGTGCGCACGGGCGGTACGTACGTCCTGTTCACGATGGCCGCGGGTGCCGCCGGGCTGACCGGCGTGACCTCCTACTGGGCCTGCTCCCCCACCGGCCCCTGGCACGGCCCGGCGAAGGACTTCAGCGCCTCCCTGCCGGCGTCCGGGGTCGCCGCGTACAACCCGCAGGTCCACCCCGCCGTGTCCGACAGCGCCGGCGACGGACGGCTGGTGCTCAGCTACGACGTCAACTGGCTGGAGACGACGGGTGCTTCGGCGAGCATCAACGCGAACGTGTCCCTGTACCGACCTCGGTTCGTGACGGTCCGGCTGACCCGGACGCGGTGACCTCGCCCTCGCCTTCGTCCTCGGCCTCGGCGGCCTCGGGATCGTGCGAGCGACGCTTGGCGATCACCGCGCACACCATCAGCTGCATCTGGTGGAAGAGCATCAGCGGCAGCACCGCCAGCGAGGCGTGCGCCCCGAACAGCACGCTCGCCATGGGCAGTCCGGAGGCGAGGGACTTCTTGGAGCCGGCGAACTGGATCGCGATGCGGTCCTCCCGGTCGAAGCGCAGCGCCCTGCCGCCGTACCAGGTGAGGATCAGCATCACGGCGAGCAGCACCGCCTCGACGACCAGCAGGCCCCCCAGCCGGACGGGACTGACCTGGTGCCAGATGCCCTGGACCATGCCCTCGCTGAACGCGGTGTAGACGACGAGCAGGATCGAGCCGCGGTCGACCAGGCCGAGCACCTTCTTGTGCCGGGCGACGAAGCCGCCGATCCAGCGCCGCAGCAGCTGCCCGGCGACGAACGGCACCAGCAGCTGCAGCACGATCTGGACGAGCGAGTCCGCCGAGAACCCTCCGGCGCTGCTGCCCAGCAGGGCGGCGGCGAGCAGCGGGGTGACGACGATGCCGACCAGGGAGGAGAAGGAGCCGGCGCAGATCGCGGCGGGCACGTTGCCGCGGGCGATGGAGGTGAAGGCGATCGAGGACTGGATGGTCGAGGGGACCAGGGTGAGGAAGAGCAGGCCCTGGTAGAGCGGGTGGGTCAGGAGGACGGGGACCAGACCGCGGGCGGCGAGGCCGAGCAGCGGGAAGATCACGAACGTACAGACGAGGACCGTGCCGTGCAGCCGCCAGTGCTTGAGCCCGTCCAGCGCCTCACGGGTGGACAGCCGGGCGCCGTAGAGGAAGAAGAGGAAGGCGATCGCGGCCGTGGAGGCGCCCGACGCCACGTCGGCCCCCGTCCCGCGCGCCGGCACCACGGCCGCGAGGCCCACCGTGCCGAGCAGCAGCAGGATGTACGGGTCGATCGGCAGCCAACTCGGCCATCGCAGGCGTTTCACGGTGCTCCACTTGCTTGTCGCTGTAGGCGGGTCCGGGGCTCTGTCCGGGGCACGGAGTACCCCCGTTCATCGTCCTCCTCCCCCGGCCGATCGGGAATCCGTCATACCGCTCTGACTGTCATCGCCGATCACGATGACCGACTACCGTTGTCCCCATGTACGACCCCTCCCACCTGCGTACCTTTCTGGCGGTCGCGCAGACCCTGAGTTTCACGCAGGCCGCGCGCCGGCTCGGGCTGCGGCAGTCGACGGTGAGCCAGCACGTACGGCGGCTCGAGGACGCGACCGGGCGGCAGCTGTTCTCGCGCGACACGCACTCCGTGGAGCTGACGGAGGACGGCGAGGCGATGCTGGGCTTCGCCCGACGGATCCTGGAGGTCCACGAGCAGGCGACGGCCTTCTTCACCGGGACCCGGCTGCGCGGCCGGCTCCGCTTCGGCGCCTCGGAGGACTTCGTCCTGACCCGCCTCCCGGAGATCCTGGAGGGCTTCCGGCACGACCACCCCGAGGTGGACCTGGAGCTGACCGTCGAGCTCTCCGGCACCCTCCACGCACAGCTGGACGCGGGCCGACTCGACCTGGTCCTCGCCAAGCGCCGCCCCGAGGACCCGCGCGGCGAGCTGGTCTGGCACGACGAGCTGGTCTGGATCGGCGCGGAACGGCTCCGCCTCGACCCGGACCGCCCGGTGCCGCTGATCGTCTTCCCGCCGCCGGGCATCACCCGGGCGGTCGCCTTCGAGTCCCTGGAGCGTCAGGGGCGGTCCTGGCGCATCGCCTGCACCAGCGGCAGTCTGAGCGCGCTGATCGCGGCGGCCCGCGCGGGCCTCGGCGTCATGGCCCACTCCCGCGGCCTCGTCCCCCCGGGCCTGGTCCGGCTCCCCGACCGCTTCGGCCTCCCGGAACTGGGCCGGGTGGACTTCGTCCTGGTGCACGGCCGCCGCGGCGGCCCGGCCCAGAGCGCGGCGGACGCCCTGGCGGCGACGATCCTGGCGGGCGGCGACCGCCTGCAGCGCCGCAGAGGCGCGTAGGCGCGTAGGCGCGTAGGCGCTCCGCTGGATGTGCCGTGCTGTGCCGTCGGTCGTCCGCTGCGCCGTCGCGGCCGGTCGCGCAGTTCCCCGCGCCCCCTCGGGGGCGCTACTGAACCGCAGCGGACTTCACCACGCCTGTTCAGGTGCCCCCCTGGAAGTGCCTCGCTGTGCTGTCGGTCGTGCGCGGCGCCCTGGTGGCTGGGCGCGCAGTTCCCCGCGCCCCTCGGGGGCGCTACTGAACCGCAGCGGACTTCACCAGGCCCGCTCAGGCGCCCCCTGGAAGTGCCGCGCCGGGCCGTCGGTCGTCCGCGGCGCCCTGGTGGCTGGGCGCGCAGTTCCCCGCGCCCCTCGGGGGCGCTACTGAACCGCGGCGGACTTCACCAGGCCCGCTCAGGCGCCCCCCTGGAAGTGCCGCGCCGGGCCGTCGGTCGTCCGCGGCGCCCTGGTGGCTGGGCGCGCAGTTCCCCGCGCCCCTCGGGGCGCTGATGAACCGCGGCTTTCGCGCTCAGCGCTGGGGCGGCGGATAGGTCAGCTGCTTGATCCTGCGCAGATAGGGCACGGCGTCCACATGCTGGATCCCCTCCAGCCGTCCGATCGGCCCGCTCAGGTAGCCGTACAGCGCGGCCGTGTCCTTGAACACGGCGGTGGCCAACAGGTTCGACGCCCCGGAGATCGCGGTCACGTACGCGGTCTCCGGATGCCCCGCGATCGCCTCCCCCACCGCATGCAGCCTGGCCGGAGTAGCGGTGATCCACAGCGACGCGGAGAGGGGGTGGCCGAGGATCTCCGTGTGGTACTCGACGTCCAGATACACCGCCCCGGACGCGACGAGCGAGGCCAGCCGCCGTTTCACGGCGGACTCCGAGCGGCCGGTCGCACGCTGGAGCTCGGGATACGGGGCCCGCGCGTCCCGCTCGAGCACGGCGACGAGCGGCTCGTCCTCGGGATCGATCCGCGCGGGCCCCGCGGAGGGCACGAGATCCGGCCGCAGCGCCTCCCGCTCCTCCTCGGTCAGCGCGCCGAACTTCTGCAGCCAGCCGTCCGGCCCGCCGAAGAACCGGTGCAGCAGCTGATGGGCCCGCAGCTCCACCACGCTCGGCGTCCGCGGCAGCTTGCCCAGCAGCAGGTCGTCGCGGTCACCGGGACTGCGCGGCCGGGTCCCGCACAGCACCTCCGTCCCTCCGGCGGCGAGCGCGATCCAGTGGGTGTCCGGCCGCTTGGCGAGCGCGTCCGCGATCTTCAACGCGGTGTCCGGCACGCAGCGCAACCGCAGGTTCCATTGGTCGTACCCGAGCCGCTCCGGGTCCCGGACCGCCACCACCCGCAGCCCGCCCTCCGCGCACAGCCGCCGAAAGCGCCGGGCGACGGTCTGGTCGGAGACACCCAGCACCGCGCCGATCCGGCTGAAGGAGGCCCGTGCGTTGGCCTCCAGGGCCGCGAGGATCCGCAGATCGAGCAGGTCGAACGTGTCGGACTCCATGACGAGCCCGTGGGATTCCGTCGCGGTCATACCCTCTCCTGTCGGATTCCGGCGTCGGGACACCCGAAACCACCGTGATCGGCCGTGCGGGGCCCATCGTACGGAGAGATACGCGTCCGGCGTACGGAAAGCAGAGGGAGTTGAGGACATGCGTACATGGGGGCCGCTCACGGCGGTGTGCCTGGGCACGTTCATGTTGTTGCTGGACGTGACCATCGCGGTGGTCGCGTTGCCGGACATGGCGAGGTCGCTGCACGCGTCGCTGAGTGATCTGCAGTGGGTGATGGACGGCTACGCGCTGGCACTGGCCGCGCTGCTGCTCGGGATCGGGGCCGCGGCCGACATCCTGGGCCGGCGGCGGGTGCACGTCGTGGGCGTCGTCGTGTTCGCGACGGCGTCCCTGCTCTGCGGCCTCGCGACGGGGCCCGGCATGCTGGTCGCCGCGCGCGGGCTGCAGGGGCTCGGCGCGGCGGCGATGTTCGCGACCACGCTGCCGCTGCTGGGCTCGGTCTACCAGGGCAGGCGGCGCTCGACGGCCCTCGGTGTGTGGGGCGCGGTCAGCGGCGCGGCGGCAGCGGTGGGTCCGGTGGTCGGCGGACTGCTCACGGACGGGCCCGGCTGGCGGTGGATCTTCTACGTGAACCTGCCGGTGAGCGTGGCCGCGGTGTGGCTGACGCTGAAGGTGGTGCCGGAGTCGCACGGCTCGCGCGAGCGGCGCGTGGACTGGGCGGGCACGGCGACGTTCGCCGCCTTCGCCGCGGGGCTGACGTACGGCGCGGTGCGGGCCGGGCAGCACGGCTGGGGCGAGTCGGGCACCCTGAGCACCTTCGCGGCGGCCCTGCTGGCGCTGGTCTGCTTCGTGGCCGTGGAACGGCGGGGCGCCGACCCGCTGCTGGATCCCCGGCTGTTCCTGAAGCCCGGGTTCTCGGGCGTGATGGTGGGCGCGCTCGCCTTCAACGCGGCGGCGTTCAGCCTCATGGCGTACGACTCGATCTGGCTGCAGACGGTGCTCGGGATGAGCCCGGTGCGCGGCGGGCTGGTCTTCCTGTGGCTGTCGCTGTCGTCCTTCGTGGTGGCGGCGCTCGGCGGGCGGCTGCTGCACGGGGTGCCGGCGCGCATCACGATCGGCGGCGGGTTGCTGCTGATCGGCACGGGTCAGTTCTGCATGACGGCGCTGGACGCGGGGTCGACGGCGTCCGCGCTGGTGCCGGGGCTGATCCTGGTGGGTGTCGGCACGGGCCTGGTCGCGCCCGGCATCGCGGGCGCCGCGCTGGCCGCCGTGCCGCACGACCGGGCCGGCATGGCAGGGGGCGCGGTCAACACCTTCCGGCAGTTGGGGTACGCGCTCGGCATCGCCGTGTACGGCACCGTGGTGACCTCGCGGATGCAGGACACGCTGCCGCGCGAGGCCGCGCACGCGCTGGCGGGCGGAGCGGCCGGGGCGCTGCGCGGGTCCTTCCCGGAGCACGCGCTGCGCTCGGCGTTCGCCGCGGGTCTGAACACCGCGGCCGTGGTGGCCGGTCTCACTGCCACGGTGGCCGGAGCGCTCGTTCTCGCCCTGGTCCGGCCCCCTCGTCCGGGCCGCACCGGAGTGATGAATTCCGCCCCGGAGACGCTGAGGGAAGAGACGGCGACACACCCCGGATGACGCCATTGACCTGCGGTCAAAGCCGGTAGGCAGGTCGTACAGATTCGGTGGAGATTAAGAGCCCGATACTTACTCAACCGTCAGTTTTCTGTCCGACCCTTCCTGATGTGAGGGTATTTTCCGCCCGGTGGCCGGGGCGTAGGTGAGGGTTGTTCGGATTCGGCGCCCCTCCCGCCCCGCCGCCGGGTGGGGTAGCTTTCACGGCGCTTGCGAAGTCTCGAACACGGCGCCAAGGGGAGCGGGGAGTGGGTTTGCGCGAGTTCACCAACCCTCCGTTGGCGTTGGCACCCCCGGTGGGGGGTCTGGCCGACGTCGTCTTCGAGCGTGCCCAGCAGGACCCGCTGCACATCGCGCTCGGCCGCAAGGACGAGCAGGGGCGGTGGCGCGACGTGACCTCGGCGGAGTTCCGGGACGAGGTCCTGGCGCTCGCCAAGGGGCTGCTCGCCCGGGGCATCCGGTTCGGCGACCGGGTCGCGATCATGTCGCGCACCCGCTACGAGTGGACCCTGTTCGACTTCGCGCTGTGGACGATCGGCGCCCAGGTGGTGCCGATCTACCCCACGTCCTCCGCCGAGCAGTGCTTCTGGATGCTGTACGACTCCGAGTGCTCGGCGGCGATCGTGGAGCACGAGGACCACGCGATGACGATCGCCACCGTCATCGACCGGCTGCCGCAGCTGCACCAGCTGTGGCAGCTGGACACCAACGCCGTGCAGGAGCTGTACGACGCGGGCGCGCACATCGAGGACGACGTGGTGCACCGCCACCGGCAGGCCGTCACCCCCGAGTCGACCGCGACGATCATCTACACCTCCGGCACCACCGGCCGCCCCAAGGGCTGTGTGATCACCCACGGCAGTTTCATGTACGAGGCGGACACCGTCGTCGAGCGGTGGGAGCCGGTGTTCCACTCCAAGAAGGGCGACGAGGCGGCCACGCTCCTTTTCCTGCCGCTCGCGCACGTCTTCGGCCGCATGGTCGAGGTCGCGGCGATCCGCGGCGGGGTCCGCTTCGGCCACCAGCCGCAGCTCAACGCCGCCGCCCTGCTGCCCGACCTGCAGGCGTTCAGGCCGACCTTCATCCTCGCGGTGCCGTACATCTTCGAGAAGGTGTTCAACTCGGCCCGGCGCAAGGCGGAGAAGGAGGGCAAGGCGGGGCCGTTCGAGAAGGCGGTCGACATCGCGGTGAAGTACGCCGACGCCGTCGAGGCGAAGGCCTGGGGCATCGGACCGGGTCCCTCGGCGGGCCTCAGGATGCAGCACCAGCTCTTCGACAAGCTCGTCTACTCCAAGGTGCGGGCCGCGATGGGCGGCCGCATCCGCAACGCCATGTCCGGCGGTTCGGCGATGGACCGGCGGCTCGGCCTGTTCTTCGCGGGCGCGGGCGTGCCGGTCTACGAGGGCTACGGCCTGACCGAGTCGACGGCCGCCGCGACCGCCAACCCGCCCGACCGCACCCGCTACGGCACGGTCGGCCAGCCCATCCCCGGCATGACCGTGCACATCGCCGACGACGGCGAGATCTGGCTGCACGGCGCGAACATCTTCCAGGGCTACCTCAACAACCAGAAGGCCACCGACGAGACCCTGCACGACGGCTGGCTCGCCACCGGCGACCTGGGTTCCCTGGACGACGACGGCTATCTCACCATCACCGGCCGCAAGAAGGAGATCCTGGTGACCTCCGGCGGCAAGAGCGTCTCCCCCGGGGTGCTGGAGGAGCGGGTGCGTGACCATCCGCTGGTCAGCCAGTGCATCGTCGTGGGCAACGACCGGCCGTACATCGCCGCGCTCGTCACCCTCGACCACGAGGCCGTGGAGCACTGGCTGACGATGCGCGGCAAACCGCAGATGCCGCCGCAGCAGCTGGTGCGCGACCCGGACCTGGAGACCGAGGTGCGCCGGGCGGTGGTCGCCGCCAACACCCTGGTCTCACAGGCCGAGTCGATCCGTACTTTCCGTATCCTGGCCCAGCCCTTCACCGAGGAGCACGGTCTTTTGACCCCCTCGCTGAAGCTGAAGCGCAAGGCCATCGAGAACGCCTACGCCAACGAGGTCGAGGCGCTCTACCAGGCGTGACTAGCTGATGTTCACCCGGAAGATCTTGTCCGACCCGTCGGGCTGGTTGCCGTTGTTGTCGCTGTTGGTGGTCGACAGCCACAACTGGTCGGCGCCGGGAACCTTGGTGACCGTCCGCAGCCGGCCGTAGGTACCCACGTAGTACGCGGTCGGTGTGCCCACGCTCTCGTTGTCGCCGTTGATCGGGATCCGCCACAGTCGTTCGCCGCGCAGGGACGCCATGTAGACGACGTTGCGCACGATGGCGATACCGCTCGGGGACGCCTCCGAGACGTTCCAGGTGGCCTTGGGGTTGGTCATCCCGGAGACGCTGCAGGTGCCCTCGCAGGTCGGCCAGCCGTAGTTGGCGCCCGGCTTGATCAGGTTCAGCTCGTCCTTGGAGCTGTTGCCGAACTCCGCCTCCCACAACCGGCCGTTGCGGTCGAAGGCGAGGCCCTGCGGGTTGCGGTGGCCGAGGCTGTAGACGTAGTTGCCGAACGGGTTGCCGGGGGCCGGCTTGCCGTCGGTCGTCATGCGCAGGATCTTGCCGTTGAGGGAGTTCTTGTCCTGCGCCAGGTCGGGCGTCTGGGCCTCTCCGGTCGAGACGTAGAGATAGCCGTCGGGGCCGAAGAGGAGCCGTCCGCCGTTGTGGTAGCGGTTCTTCTTGATGCCCTGGAGCAGGATCTTGTAGTCGCTGAGCTTGGTGCCGTCGTACGTCATGCGCACGACCCGGTTGCCCTCGGAGGCGGTGTGCATGAAGTAGACGTAGTGGTTGGTGTCCCACTTGGGGTCGACGGCGACGCCGAGCAGTCCGCCCTCGCCGTTGGTGGTGACGGCGTTCGGGACGGTGCCGACCTGCGTCTTCGTGCCGTCCTTGGCGACCTTCCAGACCTTGAAGTCGTCCCGCTCGGTGACCAGGGCGGTCTTGCCGTCGGGCATCCAGTAGGTGCCCCAGGGGATGGTCCAGCCGCTGGAGAGCGTCGCGATGGAGGACGGGACGCCGCCGTCTGTCGCGCACGCCTTCGTGGTGAAGGTGACGGTGTTGCTGGCCTCGGAGACGTTGCCGGCGGCGTCCCGGGCGACGACGTTGAGGCTGTAGGGGCTGTTGCAGGCGAGCCCGGTGAGCGTGGTCGACGTGCCGCTGGTGACCATGTCGTAGACGGTGGTGTCGCTGCGCACGTCGTAGGCGACGACCGCCTTGTCGTCGGTCGAGGCGCCCCACTTGAGGTCGGCGCTGTTGGCGGTGACATTGCTCGCGGACAGCGTGCCCGGCTTGCTCGGCGGGGTGGTGTCGGAGCTGGGCTTGGTGGTGCAGTCGACGACCGGGCTGGCAGGCGAGGTGTTGCCGGCCGCGTCGCGGGCGATCACCGTGAGGTTGTAGTCGGTGTTGGGGGTGAGCCCGGTCAGCGCCTTGGAGGTCGAACTCCCCGGCGCCTCACTGATCTTGTTGCCGTGCTCGTAGATGTCGTACGCGCTCACCCCCACGTTGTCCGTGGACGCGCCCCACGCCAGCGTCAGCGCGTCCTCGCCGATGTCCGAGCAGCTGGGCTGTCCGGGACGGGTCGGGGCCTGGGTGTCGGCGGCCGCGTCGAGGCTGATCCGGTCGAGGTTGGGGCCGCCGTTGGCGGTGGTGGCGGTGGCCCGGATCGTGTCGGTGCCCGCGGTCAGCGGGACGTTGACGGTCTTGGTGACCCAGGTGTTCCAGTCGGCGGTGGCCGGGAAGGACACCCCGGAGGCGACGACCGTGCCGTTGACGGAGATGTCCATCGGCCGGTCGGTGGAGGTCCCGTTGGCATACCGCAGGGTGAGGGCGGAGGTGCCGGCGGAGGCCGCGCTCACCGTGAACTCCACGTAGGAGCCCTTGACGTTGGTGTAGTCGACGAAGCCGGTGCCGGTGTACCCGGTGTGGTTGGTGGCCACGGTGCCCTGCGAGATCAGGGCGTCCTCGGCCTGGTAGTCGGTGGCGGCCAGCGCGGTGCCCTGGCCGAGTCCGGCGAGCGGCAGCGCCAGGGCCGCCGCGACGCCGTACGGCAGAACTCTTCTGATGTTCACGGATGTTCCCCTCAGCCCGTGTACTGGGTGAAGACCTTGAGGTAGTCGTACGGCTGCTGCGTCACGCCGCTGCAGGCGTCGCCGTCGGTTCCCGAGCCGCAGGCCCGGTCGCGGTTGACGGCCCAGTAGGTGAGCCGTCCGATGTGGTGCTGCTGGGCGTAGGCGAGCATGGTCTTGAAGTCGGCCACCCGCACGCGCTCACCGGAGTCGTCTGTCTTGCCGTTCATCGACGACAGCCCGATGTGGGTGTAGGCGGTGGCGTCGCTGTAGCCGTACGCCGACTTCACCTGGGCCTTGAGTCCTTCCATGGCCTTGGTGGTGAGGCTGCCCATGTTGGTGGTACCGCCGCCGAAGTCGAACGGCATGATGCACCAGACGTCGTTCGCCAGACCGGAGTTCGCGGCCCGCTTGATCATGTCGGTACCGGTGGAGTCGGGGCCGCTGGAGGTGGTGCCGAAGGTGATGACGGTCTTCAGGCCGGAGTTGTTGGCCTTCACCGTCTTCAGCGCGTCGACCACCCGCTGCCGCACGGTCGCGTTGGACCACTCGGTGTTCTCGATGTCGATGTCGAGCGCCTTCAGCTTGTAGGCGTTGATCACCTTCTGGTAGGCGCCTGCGAGCGCAGAGGCGCTGGAGCACTTCTCGCCGAGCTTGTTCCCGCTCCAGCCGCCGACGGAGACGACGACGTCACCGCCCGCCGCTCTGATGGCGTTGATGGTGGACTGGTCGCTGCCACCGGTCAGCGGGCGGGAGCCGTCCCACTTCGGGTTGCAGGTGCCGTCGGAGAGGATGAAGGCGAGCGTGAACCACTTGACGCCCGTCGCGGACATCACGGAGGTCGGGTTCTGGGGACTGCCCCAGCCGAGGTACTCGTAGGGGGCCACGGCGAAGCCGGGTGAAGCGGCCGCCGCCTTCAGGGAGTTGGCGGGCTTGACCCGGATGAGCCGGGTCTCGCCCGGACGCAGGGTCGCGCTGTAGGAGTCGGCGATCACGCCCTTGTGGGATCCGGACCAGAGGTCGGTCACGTCACCCGAGCCGCTGAAGCCGACCTGCGACCAGTTCACGCTCACCGTCGCGTTGCCCGAGGTCCCGGTGTTGAACAGGGCCACGACGTACTGCCCGTCGCTCTCCTTCTTGCTCCAGACCTGTTTGACACCGCTGCTCACGATCCGCTTCGCGGCCACGCCGTCCTGGTCGACGCCGATCAGCCGGTCGTTGGTCAGCATCGCCTTGTCGACGGAGTCGAGTTGGGTGAGGTCGGTGCCGAGCAGCAGCGGGGCCGCCGCCATCGACCACAGCGTGAAGTGCGAGCGACGCTGGTCCGCCGTCAGACCCACCTGGTCGCCGTTGCCGATCTCCAGCGAGTCCAGGTCGTTCCAGCCACCCGGGCCGGCGTACTGCTGCCAGGAGGCGGCCGAGTCGAAGCGCTTGGAGACATGGGACCAGTCGGTCAGCGGATAGCCGCTGCCGTTGCTCCCCGGCCCGCAGTAGCACTCGACGTCACCCTGGGTGCGCCAACTGTTCGCCAGTTTCCGCCAGGTGGGGGCGTCGGCGATCGGCAGGTTGTTGGACAGGGCGAAGTTGATGGGCCGTCCGCTCGCCCGCAGCGCCTTGTCCCAGGCCTGGACGTCGGGGATGTCGGCGCTGCCCACCCCGTCGATCTTCAGGTAGTCGACACCCCAGGACGCGAACTGCTTGGCCCAGGAGTCGACGAACTCCTGCGCGCCCGGCTTGGAGTAGTCGATGTAGTACATGTTCTTGCAGTTGTAGTTCTTCTCGGTCTTCGAGGTGTCCGCGATGTCCTTCGCGTGGTACGAGGTCCCCTCGATCGGCGTGTTCTTGGTGACGGCGTTCTTGGCGATGCCGGGGGTGACGTAGAAGCCGAACTTCAGGCCCTTGGAGTGGACGTAGTCGGCCACCCCTTTGATGCCGTCCGGGAACTTGCTGGTGTCGACGGCCCAGCGACCGTAGCTGTCCACGGTGAAGCCGTTGGAATCGCACTTCTGCCAGAAGTCGTCGAGGTTGACGTAGACGAAGCCGTGGTCCTTGAGGCCACTGGAGACCAGCGCGTCGGCCTGCGCCTTGATCTTCGCCTCCGTCGGCGTGCGGCGCACGAAGCTCCAGCTGGACCAGCCCATGGCGGGCCGTACGGACTGGCCGTTGTCGGAGGCGGCCGCCGGGTGGGCGGTGCCCACGAGCGGCACCGCCGCGGCGAGCAATAGGCCCGCCGCCGCGGCCGTGAGGGATCTGAGACGGATCATGACTGTCCCCCGTTCGCGGGTGTGGCGTACGACGTGCCGATCCACGCCTCGTCGACCCGCAGTCGCTTGTAGCGGGTGGTGTCGCTGGATGCGGCCCAGGTGGTGTCGACCTCGAGCCGGACGTAGCGGGCGTTGGCGGCGGTCAGGTCGATGCCCTGGATGCCCCGGCGACTGGGCAGCTGGCCGGTCTTGACCGCGCTCCCCCAAGTCGAGCCGTCGTTGCTCAGGAACACCTTGTAGTCCTTGATCCGCGCCGACTGCTCGGTGCTCGAACGGGCGTAGGCCACGGAGTCCTCGCGCTGGTTGAGCCCGATGTACTGCACCTTCTTGGCCGAGCCGAGGTCGAAGGTGAGGTTCACGGGGAGCGTCTTGTTGTTGTCCCAGTAGGTGAGGTAGTCGCCGTCACCGGCCGCCGACGCGGCGTGCCCGCTCGCGGAAGCGCTCGCGCTGACCTTGACGCCGGTGAGGATGCCCTGGCGGCCGGCCGTCGTGACCTTGAACACCGTGTCGTACGGGTCCCAGTTGCCGAGCCCGCTCAGGGTGAGCACGCCACCGGACTGCGACCACGAGACCGCCGCTCCCGTGCGGAGGTTGGTGACGGAGGCGATGCGGTAGCCGTTGTCCCGCACGCGCAGGGTGCTGGTGCTGGGCGGGGTCAGGACGTGGATGTACTGCCGGTTGGCGTCGTCCTTGGCGATGGTCGTCACCCCGTACGCGCCGTCGTTCCAGGCGCCGGGCTTGAGGCCGCCGTACATGTAGCCGCCGCCCTCGGTGCCGTGCAGGGACTCCCAGATGGGGTCGAGGTAGGAGTCTGCGAAGGTGTTGAAGGATGCCTGGTTCGACGGGAACTTGCCGTTGACCTGGGCCGTCTCGGCCATCAGCGCCTTCACCGAGGAGCCGGCGTTGGTGATGAGGCGGCCGAGGGTGAGCGCGCGGTCGACGGAGGGGTTCGAGCCGTCGTACCACCACGCACCGGTCGAGGGCAGCTTGAAGTCAGCCTCGGTCAGGCGGGGTTGGGCGGTGTAGACGGCCTGCGGGTAGTCGTAGGCCGGGGTCATGCCCGTCTTCTGCTCATTGCTGATCATGTCCATGATCGGCGTGTCTTCGTTGTTGTTGCTGAGCGTGTAGTTCGGGCGCTTGTCGTAGATCTGCTGGTAGAGGTTGTGGCTCTCCCAGTAGGAGTTGTCGTTGTCGATCCAGAAGCCGCCGAGGTCGGGGTAGCGGTCCATGACCTCGAAGAAGTTGTCGTAACTGAACTGCCCGAAGCCGTCGTTGGTGGTCAGGTCGACGTTCTTGCCCTTGTAGGCGGAGTACGCGGACGAGTCGAGCCACTCGTGACCGCCCTCGTCGTGCCACTGAGGGTCGTTGGTCATGTAGAGGATGACCTTCATGCCCTTGGCCTTGGCGGCCGTGATCAGCTCACCCAGGAAGTCCCGCTTGGTGGAGCAGGATCCGGGGATCTTGGACGGCCAGGGGCGGGCGTAGCCGAGGCGGCTGTGGAAGGTGGCGAGGACCAGGTACTGGGTGTGCAGCTTCTGCGCCTCGTTCACCCAGTAGTCGGGGCTCCAGCCCCCGCTCGTGACGTCGTTCTCCCAGGCGGTGCAGCTGGTGTGGGCGGGTGCGGTGCGCAGGCCCCAGTGCAGGAACAGACCGCCGACGGAGGCGCGGAGGAAGTCCTGGCGGGGGTTCTCCAGGTCGAGCGGCTTCACCACCGTACTACTGCCGCAGTCCTGGCTGCCCGAGACGCGCAGGGCACCGCCGGAGGTGTTGTGACTGTCCGTCAGGCAGCCGCCGGTGACGTCCTGGAAGCCCACGTCGAACGGAGAGTTGCTGCCCTTCTGCGCGGTGAACCGGGTGAGCCGGATGCCGCTGGCCGCGTTGGCGATGAACGCGGGCCGGCCGTCGTTCGAGGCGAACTTCACCGAGCTGTCGGTGAACTGCACGTTGTCGGCGTTGTGCAGGTACCAGCCGTAGGCGGGCCGGGTGCCGATGCTCTTCGGGTTGTAGTCGGTCGAGTCGTTGCTGGGCACGCCCGTGGACATGGTGCCGTTGCCGCCGGGGACCGTGATGTTGACGTCGGTGAAGGTCACGCCGTTGATGCGGTGCCCGGACTCGCCCCACAGGGTCGGGCTGAAGGAGGGGCTGTTGCCGGTCGCCGTGATGTTGTCGTACGTGACGTTGCTGATCGATCCGACGCCGGGACTGTTGCCGCAGCGTTTGCGGGTGCCGATCTTCTGCATGATCGGCGAGTGGACGTTGGTCATCGTGATGTCGCGGTAGTGGACGTCGGAGATCTTCGAGCCGTCCATCGAGACCATGCCGAGCCCGGACTTGTCGGCGCCGTCGATACGGATGTTCTCGAACTGGTAGTCCGAGAAGTCGCCGCAGGTCTCGGAACCGAACATCAGGGCGTTGCAGCACTTGGCCCCGAGGGTCGAATCACTCACCCGCACATGCCCGTTGGGCAGCTTGGCGCCGAGCGCGTAGTCGCTCTTGAAGACCAGGGCGTCGTCGTTGGCGTGGATGGTGGCGTTGGTGATCGTGGCGTTGGTGGTGGAGATGACGTTCCAGCCGTCGCGGTCGCTCGCGGTGTCGATGGTCAGGTGGTCGGAGGTCACGTTGGTGCAGCCGTTGATGAGGGCCGCGAAGTGACCGCCCCGGCGCAGCGTGAGACCGTCGCCCATCCTGAGCCCGTCGCACCGGGTCAACGAGATGATCTTGTCGGCCTCGCCGGACTTCGGGTTGCCGGTGATCAGGTTGCCGGCGCCGTCGATGACGCCCTGCCCCACGAAGCCGATGTCGGTCAGCTTGTCACCGTAGATCATCGCGTCGTGGAAGTGGCTGTGGCCGTAGTCCTGGTAGTTGTCGTAGGGGTTGGACTCGGCCTTGTCGTAGGTGTCGGCGCTGGAGCCCTGGAGAGTGGCGCCCTTGTCGAGCTGGAGCGTCACATGGCTCTTCATGTGGAGGGTGTTCTTGGACTTGTAGGTTCCGGAGGGGAAGCGGACGGTGCCGCCGCCCGCCGCGTTCGCGGCCGTGATCGCCTTGTCGATGGCCGAACTGTCGTTGCTGGAGCCGTCGCCCTTGGCGCCGTAGTCGCGCACGTTGTACTCGGCGGCGGCGCGCGGCGCGGTGTGCGGGGCGGCGAGGGCCGCGGGGTGGGTGAGGCCGAGGACCACGGCCACCACGAACAGGATGACGGCCGCCGCTCGGCGGCCCGGACCGGTGGGGGGTTTCATGTGACGGCTCCTCACACGAGTTGGTAACCGCGGAGGTTGGTGAGCAGGAGATAGGTGTCCTGCAGGGACCCGGAGGTGTCGCCGAGGGAGCGGTAGATGCCCCACTTCGGCCGCACGCGGTCGGCCAGGAACGTGTCGACGCCGGTCTTCGACTTGTCGATGACGGTCGTGCCGCCGGACTTGAGGATCCAGCGGACGGAGCCCGCCGAGCCGTTGCCGACCTTGATCTGGAAGTCGACGTCGGTCCAGCTGTCGTGCAACGGGTCGAGATCCGTGCGGCCGATGAGGGTGCCGGAGATGGGCAGGGTCAGCTCGATGGTCTGCTTGCCGCTCACCCGGCGCAGCGACTGCGTGACGATCGGGGAGGAACCGGCACCGGGCTGCTTCATCTGCATGATGTGGGTGAAGGTGGTGGTCGCCTTCAGCGAGCTCGGGATGTACATCGAGTAGGTGACCCGCCAGGTCTGGCCCTCGTTCCACTTGAGGTAGCTGCTGGAGCTCGTGCGCAGACCCGTGACCTCCTGGCGCTGGCGGTCCGTCGAGGTGTCCCGGTCCACCATGTGCATGTTGAAGCGCCAGTTGTTGCCGGTGGCGAAGATGTGCGGATGCCCGGCGGGGTGCGAGTCGGCGCGGTCGTCCTCGATCGTCTCGAAGGCGCCGAGGCCGTCACTGCTCGCGGAAGGAGCCCACTTCTGCTGCCAGGAGGCGGCGTGGGCGGTGGCGGGCAGACCCAGCGTCGCCCCGGCCGCACCCGCGACCGCCGCGCCCAGCAGCGCCCTTCTGGACGTGCTCATGACACTAATCACCTCGCAGTTGTTCGTTCATGATCAGGAAGGCGCCCAGACCGTGGAAGTCGTTGGTGGCCCGGTCACGTGCGATGTAGTACGCGTAGTCGCCGACGTTGGTGCCGATGGAGATGTCGGCGAGGTTGGTGCGGCCGTCGGAGCCGACCGAGAGCTTCGCCAGCACGCCCTGGTAGCCGCGCTGCGCGACGGCGGCGTAGTGCGGGTCGAGGTAGCCCTGCTGGACGCCGCGGGAGAGGGCGTAGGTGAACATGCTGGAACAGGAGGTCTCGGTCCAGTCGTCGGACCGGTTGCCCTTGTCCATCACCTGGAACCAGCGCCCGGTCGCCGGGTCCTGGTACTTCTCCAGCCCCGCGGCCAGCTTGCGGAGGATGGTGAGCAGTTGGGGACGGCGGGACTGGTTCGCCGGAATGGCGTCCAGGACGTTGACGATCGCCATGGAGTACCAGCCGACGGCCCGGCACCAGTGCTCGGGGGCGAGCCCGGTCTGCGGATCGGCCCAACTGGCGCTCTTGGACTCGTCGTAGGCGTGCTTGAGCAGGCCGTTCGCGACCTGCAGATGGCTGCCGTAGACGTACAGCTGCTTGGCCGCCTCGTCGTCGGTGTACGCGCTGTCGCCGAACTCCTTGCCGTACTCGACGAGGAACGGGTTCACCATGTAGACGCCGTCCGCCCAGAGTTGATGGGCGCGGCTCGAGGTGTTCGCGTGCCAGAAACCGCCGTCGGCGGTGCGCGGGTAGGTGTTCAGGCGGTCGCGGATCTTCTTGGCCGCCTTGCGGTAGCGGTCCTGTCCGGTCTCGTGGTGCAGGATCACCAGGAGCCGGCCGGCCTGCATGCTGTCCAGGCTGTTGAAGGACTGGTCGATGGAGCCGTCGCTCTTCACGAACCGGTCGACATAGCTCTTGATGTAGGTGAGGTAGCGGGCCTCGTGGGTGCGCCGGTAGGTGAGGTACTGGCCGTAGAGGTAGAGGCCGACGGGGTAGGACCAACCGCCGATGCTGGTGGGCGTGTAGCGGGCCATGGTGGAGTCGACGACGGACGTCGACCAGTCGGGGGCGGCGGCCGGGCGGAGGGCCGCGGGGCCGGTGGGGGCGGTCGGCGCGGGTGCGGCCGCGGGCAGGGTGGTCAGGGCCGCACTGGCGAGGACCAGCCCGGTCAGTGCCGTTCGCAGGCGACGGCGTCTCATGTTCCTCCCTCTCGATCGGACGGGGAGACCCGGAAACATCGGAGGAAAACCGAACTAACTGTTCACATTCATGGATCGCGTTCAGGGACTCGTTCGATATCGCGATCCAGAGTTGCGGTCCGGAGGTTCAGCGGTCAATGGTCCGGACCGCAGAGGTCGGATCCATTTCCAGCCAATCTCGGTTTCCGACACTGACTCATCGGTCAGTTCGGACGGATTCTCCGGTCAGGAATGCATCACGGCTCGTGATCGTTGACGATGGGAGTACCACCTGACGACAACCGAAGGATCAAGAGCTCGTGAGCAGCAAGGTCCCCCCGATCATCCTGAACAACGGCGTCGAGATGCCCCAGCTGGGCTTCGGCGTCTGGCAGGTGCCGGACGACGAGGCGGAGCAGGCCGTCGCCACCGCGCTGGAGGCCGGGTACCGCAGCATCGACACAGCGGCGATCTACGGCAACGAGGAGGGCACGGGCAAGGCCATCGCCGCCTCCGGCGTCCCCCGCGAGGAAATCTTCGTCACCACCAAGCTCTGGAACTCCGAGCACGGGTACGACGCCACGCTGCGCGCCTTCGACGCGTCGCTGGAGAAGCTCGGTCTGGACTACCTCGACCTGTACCTGATCCACTGGCCGACTCCGGCCCGCGACAAGTACGTCGACACCTACAAGGCGTTCGAGAAGCTGCACGCCGACGGACGCGTCCGCGCGATCGGTGTCTCCAACTTCGAGCCGGAGCACCTGCGTCGGCTGATCGACGAGACGTCCGTCATCCCTGCGGTCGACCAGATCGAGCTGCACCCGCATCTGCAGCAGCGCGCGGCCCGGGAGTTCCACGCGGAGCAGGGCATCGCCACCGAGGCCTGGTCCCCGCTCGGTCAGGGCAAGGGCCTGCTGGAGGTCCCGGCGATCGTCGCCATCGCCCAGAAGCACGGGCGCACCCCGGCCCAGGTCGTGCTGCGCTGGCACCTCCAGCTCGGCAACATCGTGATCCCCAAGTCCGTGACGCCGTCCCGGATCCGGGAGAACATCGAGGTCTTCGACTTCAGCCTGGACACCGAGGACCTCGCGGCGATCAGCGCCCTGAACGAGGACCGGCGGCTGGGTCCGGACCCCTCGGCGTTCAATATGGCCTGAGCCGCTGCCACGGCCACCACGGCCTGACGGCACTCACCCGCGGGGTCTCCTCCCGCACCACGGGCCGGGCAGCCGGGGCCGGGCCCGGAACCGGCTGCTGGGCCGTGGAGTTCCGCCAGGCCAGGACGATGTCGCCGTACGCCTGGTCGGCGAAGTAGTCGGAGTGACCGAGCGGCTCCTCGTAGCAGGAGTCGCCGGGCCGCAGCCCGAAGCTGCACGGATCCAGCAACTGCCGGTCCGGCGCGCCGGGCAGGCATCCCGCCGCCGCCCTCGGCCGGGCGGCCGCATGGGGCGGCAGGGGGTCGTCGACGATGACCCAGCCGCCGATCGGATCGCTGGGACGGTAGAGGTTGTTCCAGCGCCAACGCCCTTCGTCCGTCAGGAGTTCGCCCACCCGTCGCAGCGTGCGGACGTCGAAGTAGGCCGGGAAGAACCGCACGTACAGCCGGGTCACCGGGTTGCCGTAGGTGAGGAGCGCGGTCCTCTTGCTCGCCGGCGTCCTGGCCTGCAGCAGCACGGCCGTCCCGATGACACAGCCCTGCGAATGGCAGGAGAAGACCACCCGTCCGTCCTTCGCCGGGTCCCCTGTGGCAGGGGTCAGGTACTCCAGGCGCTCCAGCAGATCGGGGACCGTGCGCTCGGCGTAGCAGGGCGGGGCGAAGGGGTGGGTGGCCCGGGGCCAGAAGGTGCCGATGTCCCACAGCACACCGACCGTGCGGCGGAAACGCTCACTGCGGTAGGCCTGCCGCCCGGCCCACAGGATGGCCGCGACCAGGCCGGTGAGCACGAGGTTCGCCAGGGTCAGGAACCAGCGCGGCCCCTCGGTGACCAGCCGCACACCCAGGATCAGACCGAGGACGGTGCCCGCCACGGTGATCAGGGCGACCGTCGCCAGCAGCCGCCCGAGGACCGACTGCGCGGCCCCGTCGAGCCGTCCGGCCAGGTCCCAGGACGCGGCGATCCGTGTGCACCGCACCCCTTGCTCGTCCCGGTCCACCTCCGCCTCGGGATAGGCGTCGGCGACCTGGCGCGCGGACGCGGCGCGGCCGCGTCGGATCCCCGCCCACGCCATCCCCGTCAGCGCCACGGCGGCCGCCGTGCTCGCGAGCCCGACCGCGGCCGCCCAGTAGTACGCGGTCGGTACGACCAACAGCCGCTGGCCGCCGGGATTCGGGGTCTGTCCGGGCACCGCGGGAGCGCCCAGGATCTCGGCCACGCGCAGGGTCAGACCGGCCGACAGAGCCGTCGCCAGCGCGGTGGCGAGCAGGGCGACCCCGCTCATGGTCAGCCCGCCCCACGCCGGGCGCGGGAAGTCCGGGTTGTCGAAGCCGGACTCGCGGTCCTCGCCCCTCCGCCCGCGCAACGCCCCGATCATCCCCGGGACATGGGTGACGAACAGGACCGCCAGCAGCGCTCCCTGCGCGCCCAGCACCCACTGGGTCGCCCCCACCTGCCACGGCAGTTCGGCGGGAGCGGGCCCGAGCCGCTCGTCGCGCCACACGGCCACCACCACGGCACCCGCCGTCAGCAGTGCCGCGGCGAGCGGCAGCAGCGAGTACCCGTCCCGGTCACGCTTCAACGGCTCGCCCACCGTGGGCTGTTCCCGCTTCCCCGTACGCGGCAGCGCGACCCGCAGGACCACCCAGGCCAGCAGAACCAACAGCGCCAGCAGTACGGCGTTGCGCGCGTCGCCCAGCGGTGTCGTACCCCAGCCGGAGCCGTGCCACAGGCGGGTGAGGTCACGGCCGGGCGGCAGGGGCGCCAGCAGCAGCACACCCACCAGCGCGGTCGCTCCCGCGACATGCAGCAGACGCAGCCTGCGCACGGCCGCGTTCCCGTTCCACAACTGCCGGTTCTCCAGCAGGGTCCGGTTGTCGGGGTGCTGCACGCTCTGCGGCACGGGCCGCTTCTCGAACCGCGCCCACGTGGTGTGCGCCAGGTACCACAGCAGCCCGATGACGGCCAGCGGAAGCACCGCGGCGACGGCGAGATGGCGTCCGGTCCCGGCGAGCCATCCGTACCGCATCCAGTTCAGCCACACCACACCGCCGTTCGCGCAGTGCGGACCGCCCGTCCCCGCTGCGCCGCACTGCCATCCGACCAGGTCCATCGAGACCGAGGTCGCGGCCAGCACGGCGGTCCCGGTGAGGGACAGCGCGAGCAGCCGCTGGGCCACGATCCGCGCCTCCACCGAGCGCCGTCGCCGCTCGGCGGAGTGTCCCGGGTCCATGTAGAAGGCCATGTTGAGCAGCATGAACGGCAGCAGGAGCAGCCACAGGGCCCGCTTGTTGTCGCCCGAGGTCAGCCCGCCCCACGAGTAGCCTTCACGCCGGAACCCCGGCGGATCGTCCGTGCCCCGGCGGCTGTCCCAGACCCGCCGGTAGAAGCCGGCCTGCCGGTCCCCGGCCACCCGCAGCACCGCGGGATGCCCGAGTTCCGACTCCGGCGAGGTTCCTCCCACGCCGTGGACCCGCAACTCGGTCCAGCCGTCGGTGCCTTCGTTGACGTAACGGTCCATGACCGCCCCCGTTCCCCCGAACAGAACATGTCCAGGATGACGGGTTCGCGCCCGGTCGAACCCTTTGCGGCAGCCGCGAGTTCAGATGCGGACGGCGGAGCCTCAGGTGCCCCGCACGTCGGTGAAGACGATCTCGAACTCCTCCAGTCCGGTCACCGTCACATGGGCCTTGGCCGCGCCCTCGTGCCGGGCCGCCGCCTGGGCGGCGCGGGAGGCGACGAGGGAGCCTCGGTCGGTGAACAGGGCGCCGACCAGGCCGCGTCCACGCTGCCGGTCGACGAGCAGGGACGCCCTGGCCAGCCCGGGCAGCGTCTCCAGCCGGGGCACCACCGACGACCGGAAGGTGTCGGCGAGCAGATCGGCGTCCATGGGGTCCAACTCCAGCCGGGTGAGGCGCAGTCCGCCGCCCTGTGCGGGCTGCCGGACCTGGTGGAAGACCAGGGCCTCGTAGTTTTCGACCGCGGTCGTCGCCGCGAACGGCTCCAGCAGCGATCCGCGCCGCTCCCGCATGACCTCGTCGCTGTTGCGCCGGGCCTCCTCGGTCTGCCACCAGCTCACCGCGAGCAGCTTGCCGAGCTCCCGGTCCACGAAGATGCCCGACCCGCGGTAGCCGGGACGCTCCTCCAGCAGGTCCCGCCCCTGCGAGTTCAACGCCCTGATGGCCGTGTCGACCTGCGCGGGATCCCCGGTCACGTACACCGTCCGAACGAACATGCCCCTCGCCTCCCGAAGCCGAGCGCTGTGCGGAATGTACGATATGGCCAGTCTTCTCCTGTGCGGGGAACGCTGCAATCAGGGCGACTCGGCGGACCCGTCGTCACGCGGGTTCGTACGGCGGCCTCCCACCGTGACGTACGCGCTCACCAGGATCAGCCCGCACCCCGCCCACTGCGCGAGCGTCGGCCGCTCCCCCAGGATCCAGGCACCCAGCAGCACCGCGCCGACAGGGGTGAGCAGCAGCAGGACCGCGCCGGTGTGGCTCGGCAGGCGGGGCGAGTTGAGGGCCACCAGGAGCCAGCCGACGATCTGGCTGCTCAGCGCGACCAGGGCGAGCCAGCCCAGGGTGTGCCAGGGCGGGGTGAGGTCGAGGGCGCCCCAGGCGGCGCCGCCGAGCGCGGAGACGACGGTCGCGGACAGGATCACCACCGTGTACGTCGTACGGACATGTCCGTGGAAGCCGCCGCGGCGCAGCAGGAACAGGAAGCCGGAGTAGCTCAGGGCGGCGAGGACCGCGTGGACGGTGCCCGCGACGGGGTCGCTGCCGCTCGCGCCGTGCTCGAGGAGCCCGCCGGTCAGCACGACCCCGGCGATCATCGCCGGGAGCCAGAGCAGGAAGCGGCGGGGGATGTGCTCCCGGTCCACCGCCCAGGCCAGCAGCGGTACCAGGACGACCTGCACGTTGACCAGCACGGTCGACAGCCCGGCGCCCACCTCGGTGATCGACCTGGCCCACAGCAGGGCGTCCACGGCGAACAGCGCGCCGCCCGCGACGCCGTAGAGCAGTTGGCGGCGCGGTGGCCGGCCCTCACGCCGGAACTCGGGCAGGGCCAGCGGCGCCAGGACGGGCAGGGCGAGCAGACAGCGGTACGCGGATGCGGTGCCCGCGTCGGCGCCGGACAGTTCGATGAAGACCGGCGACAGGGACAGCGACAGCGCGCCGGCCGCCTGGCCCCACCCCGGGCCGCCGAAGGCCCGGGCGGGGCGTCGGCGCTGCGGGGCGAGGTCGGTACGGGCCACCCGGCGGCCTCCTCAGGACGGGTACGCGGCGGGGCGGTCGCCCCGAGTACCCGTGTACCGGCCATCTACGCGGGACCGGCTTCCCCGCGGTGAGCTGGCGCTTTCCACTCCAGCCCCAACCGCACACCCAGACAGGGCCGTTCACGGGGTTGACGCGGGCATGCTCGCGGGTCCACCTTGTACGCCAACCCGGTCAGGAAAGTTTCCTAACAGAAGGGTCTCCCCACAGTGCGCATCCGAACACTGACCCTCGCCGCGGCCTCCGGGGCCGCCCTGCTCGCCGCCGGAGTGCTCCCCGCGAACGCTTCCGGCGCCGTCCATCCGACGTCCGCCCAGGAGGGCTCGGTCAGCGCGGCCGACCTGCTCGCCAAGGTGACGTCCTGTTCCCAGATCTCCAACGGCAAGTACAAGACCGACGACGAGACCTCGGCCACCATCCCGGTGTGCGGCAAGAACGGCGCCGTGTTCTGGAAGGCCGACATGGACATCGACTGCGACGGCCAGCGGACCACGAACTGCAACGAGGACCGCGACCCCTGGTACCAGGACGACACGGCCTTCCACCAGTCGAACGGCAAGCCGCTGAAGGCCGAGTCGCTGCCGTACATCGTGGTGCCCAGCTCCAGCAGCATCTGGAAGTACTCCAGCTACGGCATCAAGGGCGGCGGTGTGGTCGCCGTGATCTACAACAACAAGGTCGAGTACGCCGTCGTCGGCGACACCGGCCCCACGAAGATCATCGGTGAGGCCTCGTACGCCACCGCGAAGGCGCTCGGCATCGACCCCGACCCGGCGACCGGCGGGGCCGACTCCGGCGTGACGTACATCCTGTTCAAGAACTCGCAGGTATCCCCCATCGAGAGCCACAGCGCGGCGGTCTCGCTGGGCCAGCAGTTGGCGAAGCAGTTCATCACCAACAACTGAGGGGGCGGCCCGGGCAGCCCGACGTCCCTTGCGGGAGGGTCAGTTGGGCTGCCCGATCGGCCGTACGACGACGGTGTTGACGTCGACGCCCGCGGGCTGCCGGATCGCCCAGAGAACCGAGTCGGCGATCTGGTCGGCGGTCAGCAGATGGCCCGGCGGCAGACTGCCGTACTCGTCCCAGAACGGCGTCTCCACCCGGCCCGGGGCGATCAGGGTCACGCCGACGCCCCACTCGGTGACCTGGCGCCGGGTGTTCTCGGCGAGACCGGTCACCGCCCACTTGGTCGCCCCGTAGATGTTGCCGGGCGTGTTCACGAAACCGGCCACGCTGCCGACCAGAACGATCCGGCCCCCGCTCTCCTTCAGCGCGTCGACGGACGCCCTGACGAGAAGCGCGGGGCCGAGCACGTTGGTCAGCACCATGTCCCTCCAGCCGGCCGGGTCGCCCTCCGCGACCGAGTCGTGGGTGGCGTACCCGGCGTTGGCGACGACCGTGTCCAGCCGCCCGAACTCCTTCAGCGTGGCCGCGACGGCCGACTGCACGTCGTCCCACTCGGCGGCGTTCCCGGCGATCGTCAACAGGCCCTCCGGCTCACCGAGTTCGGCGGCGAAGGCGCGCAGCCGCTCCTCCCGGCGCCCGGTGACGGCGACGCGGTGCCCGGCGTCGAGCAACCGCCGCGCGACAGCGGCACCGATGCCGCTGCCGCCACCGGTGATCAGCGCGACCCGGGACGCGGTACTGGTGGACATGGTTACCCCCTGTGTTCCGTACGGACGTTCCGTGCGAACGAAGGGAGTGAACCAGTTGAAGCACTCTCGAAGTCAAGGGCGACGGACGGGCGACGAAGGCCGGCGACGAAGGCCCGGCGGACATTCGGCGGGGCCTCGGAGTACCGACGGGCCGAAGCGCCCATCGCATCGCGACACGCGCGACACCCGTCGGCGCGGGCCCGGCACCGCTCGCAGCACGGGCCGTGCGCCGCTGTGCCCCGGCGGCCTGCCTCCCGTCACACCCCCGCTTCCGGCACCTGGCCACGGCGCGAGGCCCCTCTCACACCGCGTGGGCGGCCGTGTGCACCGTGTGGGCCGCCAGGACGAAGACGTCCGGGCGGTGGTGGACGCCTGCCTTGTCGTCCGGGTCGAGGAGGCGATCGAGGGTGCTGCGGTCGTCGGCGTCGAGGTGGTCGGCGAAGGCCTCGCGGAAGCGCGAGAGGGTGGCGGCGACGTAGGCACGGGCGCGGTCCTTGGCGGGAGCCGGGAGGTCGAGGAGGAAGGTGCGGCTGCCGGTGGGACGCAGGCCCGCCGCCGTCATCAGGCCCGGCCAGTCCTCGGCCTCCGCCACCGTGCCGGGCAGACTCGCCCGCATCCCGGCGAACCACTCCTCCTCCAGCGCGTCCAGCCGCGCCTGCAGACCGGGGCGCCCGATGCCGATGTCCCGGGGCAGGAAGCGCGCCGGCAGCCCGCCCTCCATGATCGCCAGCGTGCCCCCGGGCGCGAGCCGCTCGGCGAACGCGGCGAGGGCGGCCCGCTGGTCACCGAGGTGATGCAGACTGCGGCTGGCCCACAGCAGGTCCGCCGGATAGTCCAACTCCTCCAGCACGCCCGGCAGTTCACCGGCGACCGTACTGAAGCGGTCGCCCACGCCGAGCCGTTCCGCCCGCGCCCTGGCCCGCTCCAGCAGCGGCTCGGAGCTGTCGACCGCGACGACCCGGGCCCCCGGGAAGGCCTCCGCGAGCAGACACGCGACCACACCCGGACCGCTGCCCGCGTCGACGATCAGCCCCGGTTCCGTCTGCTTGTCGGTCAGCCAGGCCAGGGCCCTCTCGTACAGCGAGGTGAACAGCTCCGCCTGGGCCTCCAGCAGCGGGGCCATCTCCGACCAGTCGATGTCGCCGTGGTCGTGGCGACCGGGCTGGTGGGTGCCGTGCTCGTGGTTGCCGTGGTGTCCGTGCGCCATGGAAGTCAGCCTCTCGTCCGCTGCGGCTCAGCGTGCGCCGACGCACCGCGGGACGGCAAGCGGAGTTGCCGTGACGGCAAAAATCCGGCGGCATCCGGCGGCATCCCGCGGCTTCCGTCGGCAGGAAATTGGGATGCGCTCGGCGGGACCGCTCACCGACGATGGCCCGATGGACGACGTACTGGTGGAGCGCTTCCTCGCGGACGGGTTCGTGAAGATCGAGGGGGCGTTCCCGCCCAGGGTCGCCGAGGACTGCGCACGGCTGCTGTGGCGGGAGACGGGGTACGACCCGCAGGACCCCGGCACCTGGAAGGACCCGGTGGTGTGGGTGGGCGGCATGGCCCAGGGCCCGTTCGCCGCGGCGGCCAACTCCCCCGTACTGCATGAGGCGTTCGACCTGCTGGTGGGTGAGGGCCGCTGGCTGCCGCGCTACTCCCTGGGCAGCTTCCCGCTCCGGTTCCCGCACGAGGAGGAGCCGGACGACGCAGGCTGGCACATCGAGGGAAGCTACCTCCCGGAAGGGGAGAGCTGGTACTTCACCAACCTCCGCTCCCGGGACCGCGCCCTGCTGATGCTGTTCCTGTTCAGCGAGGTGACCGAGGCGGACGCCCCGACCCGCATCCGGATCTCCTCCCACCTGGACGTCCCGCCCCTGCTGGAGCCGTACGGGGAGACGGGCGTCTCGGGCCTCGAGATAGCGCCGAAGCTGGTCGAGGCCTCGGCGCACCGCCCCGTCACCCACGCCACCGGCTCCCCCGGCGACGTCTACCTCTGCCACCCCTTCCTGATCCACGCGGCCCAGCCCCACCACGGCACCCGCCCCCGCTTCATGGCCCAGCCACCCCTGATGCCGGCGGTCCCGTACGAACTGAACCGCCCTGACGGTAACCATTCGGCGGTGGAATTCGCGATACGCCGAGGTCTGGCCAGGAAGGCCTGACCGCGGCGGATCTGTCTTCCAGGGGCGCGGGGCTGTATCGATGTGCGGCTACCGCCGCGTGGGCACGACCAGCCACATCGACCCGCAGTTCCCGACCCAGCGCAACCGAAGCGGCCTATTCAGTCGACGGCGCAGGGGACGGCCTGGACTCCGACGTCCCCGGGGGCGACGGCCGTCGCGGCCTGGGCGGTACCGGCGACCAGCGCCAGGGCGGCGAGTATCGCTGTTCTGGTACGACTCATGAGTGCGGGTTTCCTTCTCCGAGACGGGAGTTACGGGGTGAGGGCGCGCAGGTGATCGCGCAGCCCTGTGCCGTACGACGTGGGTGTGCCGTCGTAGTTGGAGATGAGCGAGGGACCGGAGGAGCAGTCCCAGGTGTTCCAGGTCCAGCCGAGGTAGGAGAGCCCCCGTTCGTCGAACCACTTCATGACCTGGTCGACGAAGGAGTGCAAGCAGGTGTTCTCGCCGATCTCCCCGGCCACGAGCGGCACTTGGGCCGCGACGGGGGCGAGGGTGGAGTTCCAGCAGCCCTCACTCGCGCAGGAGTTGAAGTTGTACACGTGGTACGCGGCGACGAGATTGCCCGTCGGGTCGCTGGGCCGGTACGTCAGCCACTGGCTCAGGTCGTTCGAGTACGCGAGCCCGCCGGCCAGGACGACGTTCTTCGCACCGGTCGCGCGCACGGCGTCGACGAGGTCCTGCATGCCGGCGACCCGGTAGCCGATGCCGGGGCAGGTGCCGCCGTCCCGCCAGCACTGCCACGCCTGGGTGGCCGTGGAGGTGGCGCGGTCGGGGTAGGGCTCGTTGAACAGGTCGAGGACGACGGCCTGATCGTTCTTGAAGGTGTTCGCCACCGAGGTCCAGAAGGACGGTGTGTACTGCGTGTCCGGCATCGGCTTCTGGCAGGTGGCGTGCACATCGGAGCAGCCCGCCGAGTTGCCGGTGTACTGGCCGTAGGTCCAGTGCAGGTCCAGGACCGGCGTCAGGCCGTGCGCCTCGACGCGGGCCACCAGGTCCTTGACGGCGTTGACGTAGTTCGTGCCGCCGTACTGCGCCTGGACGTTGGAGAGCCCCAGCCAGCACTCCTCGTTGAGCGGGATGCGGACCGTGTTCGCCTTCCAGTCGGCGATCGCCTTGATCGCGGTGTCGTCCACCGGACCGTCCCAGATACCACGGCCCTGCACACACATGAACTCACCGCCGGACCGGTTCACGCCGAGCAGTCGGCGCGTGGCGCCCGAGGAGTCCACGAGCCTGTTGCCGGACACGTGCAGCGCGGGCGCGGTACCGCTCGTGGGCGGCTGGGTCGGCGGGGGTGACGGCTCCGCGTCGACGTTGCAGGTCGTCCCGTTGAGCTTGAACGACGTGGGTACGGAGTTGCTCCCCGACGCCGGCCGGGAGGCGAGGAACCCGGCGCTGACGCTCGCGCCGGTGGCCAGCGAGCCGTTGTAGCTCTCGTTGCCCGCGGTCACCGTCGTGCCGGACTGGGACCACTTGGCGTTCCAGCCCTGGGTGATCTTCTGGCCGCCGGCGAAGTCGAAGCCCAGGCTCCAACCGCTCAGGGCCGCCGAGTTGTTGGTGATCGTCACGGCGGCCTGGAAGCCGGTGTCCCACTGGCCGGTGACCGAGTACTCCACCGAGCAGACGGGCGCGGCTCCCTGTGCCGTGACAACCGGAATGGTCATGGACCCGACAAGTCCGACCATCCCGGCGACGACTAAAAGTACTGAACGCGGGGGGTGTCGCATGAGCGACTCCTCACAGCTCGGGCGCGTCGGTACGGACGCGTCGACTGATGGAATCGCTCCCACTGGTGTCCGTGAAGCTAGCGCCAAGTGACGGCAAAGGACAGGGGAGTCACGGACTTTCCTGACTTTCCCTCAGCCAAAACCCGTCGAATCATTTCGACTCTTCAAGCACCTTGACCGCCCGCACCCCCGTCCCCACTATGGGAGCGCTCCCACTGGTTCAAGGCTTGTTGCTCCTCCCCCACTGTCTCCGAGCCGCAAGGAGGAACCAGCACATGCACCCCAGCAGGAGACGCAGAGCCGCGCGCCGGCTCTGGACCGCCGTCCTGGCGGCCCTGGCCCTTCCCGTCGCCATGCTCAGCACCGGCACGACCTCCGCACAGGCGGCGGCACTTCAGTGCAGTGTCGACTACAAGACCAACGACTGGGGCTCCGGCTTCACCGCGGACCTGACGATCACCAACCGCGGTTCGGACACCATCGACGGCTGGACGCTGACGTACGCCTACAGCGGCAACCAGAAGCTCGGCAACGGCTGGAACGGCACCTGGTCCCAGTCCGGGCAGTCGGTCAGCGTGAAGGACGCCGGCTACAACGGGAAGATCGCCGCGGGCGCCGCGGTCTCCACCGGAGCACAGTTCACCTACAGCGGCACCAACACCGCCCCCACGAGCTTCGCGGTCAACGGCACCACCTGTGCCGGCGCCCACCAGCCGCCGGTCACCGTGCTGACCAGCCCCTCGGCCGGCGCGGTCTACACGCAGGGCACCGCGGTCCCACTCGCGGCGACGGCGGCGGCCGCCGACAACGCGACGATCAGCAAGGTCGAGTTCTACGACGACACGACCCTGCTGGGCACCGACACCAGCGCGCCGTTCACCCTGTCCGCCTCCGGATTGTCCGTGGGCAGTCATTCCCTGGTGGCGAAGGCGTACGACAGCCTGGGCGCGTCCGCGGAGTCGACACCGGTCGGCATCACGGTGGCGTCCGGTCCCGCGATCGTCGCCTCCCCCACCCAACTGGGCGTCCAGCAGGGCAAGTCGGGCACCTACGCGGTGAAGCTGTCCTCGCAGCCCAGCGGGAGTGTCACGGTGACGACGGCCCGCGCGAGCGGCAACTCCGGTCTGTCGGTGGCGGGCGGTTCATCGCTGACGTTCACGCCGTCCAACTGGAGCACCGCGCAGAACGTGACCGTCACCGCGGACTCCTCCGGCACCGGCTCGGCGTCCTTCGAGTCGACGGCGACAGGGTTCACCAAGGCGGCGGTCACCGTGACCGAGCTGGCGGCCTCCAAGGCGTACGACGCCCGCTTCCTGGACCTCTACGGGAAGATCACCAACCCGGCGAACGGCTACTTCTCGCCGCAGGGCATCCCCTACCACTCGGTCGAGACACTCATCGTCGAGGCGCCCGACCAGGGGCACGAGACCACGTCGGAGGCCTACAGCTACCTTCTGTGGCTGCAGGCGATGTACGGCAAGGTCACCGGTGACTGGTCCAAGTTCAACGGCGCGTGGGCGCTCATGGAGAAGTACATGATCCCCACCCACGCCGACCAGCCCACCAACTCCTTCTACAACGCCTCCAAACCGGCCACCTACGCGCCCGAGCTGGACACCCCGAACGAGTACCCGGCGAAGCTCGACACGTCGGTGTCCGTTGGGTCGGACCCGATCGCGGGCGAACTGAAGAGCACGTACGGCACGGACGACGTGTACGGCATGCACTGGCTTCAGGACGTCGACAACGTCTACGGCTACGGCGACACCCCCGGCGGCACCTGCGAGGGCGGGCCGACGGCGAGCGGACCGTCGTACATCAACACCTTCCAGCGCGGCGCGCAGGAGTCGGTGTGGGAGACGGTGCCGCAGCCGACCTGTGACGCCTTCAAGTACGGCGGGAGGAACGGGTACCTCGATCTGTTCACCGGTGACTCGTCCTACGCCAAGCAGTGGAAGTACACGGACGCCCCGGACGCCGACGCGCGTGCCGTGCAGGCCGCGTACTGGGCCGATGTGTGGGCGAAGCAGCAGGGCAAGGGCGCTGACGTCTCCGCGACCGTGGGCAGGCCGCGAAGATGGGCGACTACCTGCGCTACGCGATGTACGACAAGTACTTCAAGAAGATCGGCAACTGCGTGGGCCCGTCGACGTGTCCGGCCGGCACGGGCAAGGACGCCTCGCACTATCTGCTGTCCTGGTACTACGCGTGGGGCGGGGCGACGGACACCAACGCGGGCTGGGCCTGGCGGATCGGGTCGAGCCATGTGCACGGCGGCTACCAGAACCCGCTGGCCGCCTACGCGCTCAGCTCCTACGCCGATCTGGAGCCCAAGTCCGCGACCGGTACGTCGGACTGGGCGAAGTCACTGCAGCGGCAGCTGGAGTTCTACCAGTGGCTGCAGTCGTCCGAGGGCGCCATCGCGGGCGGCGCGACCAACAGCTGGGCCGGCCGGTACGCGACGCCGCCCGCCGGTACCTCGACCTTCTACGGCATGTACTACGACCAGCAGCCCGTCTACCACGACCCCCCGTCCAACCAGTGGTTCGGTTTCCAGGCGTGGTCGATGGAGCGGGTCGCCGAGTACTACCAGCAGACGGGGAACGCGCAGGCCAAGGCGGTCCTCGACAAGTGGGTCAAGTGGGCGCTGTCCAAGACCACGGTCAACCCGGACGGCACCTATCGGATCCCGTCGACGCTGCAGTGGTCGGGGCAGCCCGACACCTGGAACGCCTCGAACCCCGGCTCCAACAGCGGGCTCCACGTCACCGTCGCCGACTACACCAACGACGTCGGGGTGGCCGCCGCGTACGCCAAGACCCTGACGTACTACGGCGCCAAGTCCGGTGACGCGACGGCCAAGTCGACGGCGAAGGCTCTGCTGGACGGCATGTGGAACAACTACCAGGACAGCCTGGGCGTCGCCGTGCCGGAGACGCGGGCGGACTACAACCGCTTCGCCGACAGCGTGTACGTGCCGAGCGGCTTCAGCGGCACGATGCCGAACGGGGACGCGATCAACTCGTCGTCGACGTTCGCGTCGCTGCGGTCCTTCTACAAGAACGACCCCGCGTGGTCGAAGATCCAGAGCTACCTCGCGGGTGGCGCCGCCCCGGTGTTCACGTACCACCGGTTCTGGGCCCAGGCGGACATCGCCCTGGCCATGGGTTCGTACGCGGAGCTTCTCGAGTAGTCCCCGCCGGGCGCTCCGCGGGTTCGGCCGTGCTGTGACTACGGGCCCGTTGTGGCTGGTCGCGCAGTTCCCCGCGCCCCTGAAGGGGCGCGGTGGGCACCGTGTCTCTCGCGGTACCGCCTGAAGGCTCCGTGTGCGTTGTCCCGTCACCTGACGACGGGACCCCGGCCGGGCGCCCCCCACCCGCACTGGGGGTCGCCCGGCCCTCGCGCGTTTCCCTTCGCCACCGGGTCAGGTCACGTTGCCGTAGATTCCGGCCAGTTCGGCGATCGTGCGGGCCAGGCGTGTCCGCAGGTCGAAGGGTTCCAGCACCTCGACGTCCGCCCCCAGGCGCAGGAACTCGCCCTGCGCGTGCCCGACGGACTCGATGGGCACCCTGACGACCGTCCAGCCGTCCGCGTCCGTACGGAGGACGACCGCTCTCGGCAGGCTCACCCCCGGCGCCAGCCGCACGACGGCCTCACCCCGGTACAGCCGGTCGTGGAAGTCGCGCTGGTAGGCCGTCCAGTACGCGGCCAGGTCGAAGTCGGCGGGACGGGTGAACTCCTCTTCGGACGAGGAGAGTTCGAGGATCTGGTCGACACGGAAGGTACGCGGGCCCGGTCCTGCCACGACGTACCAGCGGCCCGCCTTCAGGACCAGTCCGTACGGCTCCAACCGGCGCCGCACATCGGTGGGTTCGGCCCAGCGGCGGTACAGCACGCGCAGCACCCGGCCGTTCCACACCGCCTCGGCGACCGCCGGGAGGTACGGCGTCTCCTCCGCGTCCGCGTACCAGCCGGGCGCGTCGAGGTGGAAGCGCCCGCTGATCCGGTCGGCGTGGACGCGCAGCTCCGGCGGCAGGGCGGCACGGACCTTGAGCTGGGCGGCGGCCAGGACGGAGCCGAGGCCCAGCTCGGCGGCCGGGCCCGGGGCGCCGGCGAGGAAGAGGGCCTCGGCCTCCTCGGTGGTGAGGCCGGTCAGCCGGGTGCGGTAGCCCTCGAGCAGGCGGTAGCCACCGGCGTGGCCGGCGTCGCCGTACAGCGGGACGCCCGCCGCGCTCAGCGCCTCCACGTCGCGGTAGACCGTGCGGACGGAGACCTCCAGCTCCTCGGCGAGCTGGGCGGCGGTCATCCGACCCCGGGTCTGGAGCAGCAGGAGGATCGAGACGAGTCGGCCAGCCTTCACTGACACAGGATGTCAGTGAAGCGGGCCTAGCGTCCTGTCATGCCTTTCGAGGAGAAGTTCCTGACCGTGCCGCCGCCCATCGAGGTGGCCGGCCGGCACATCAAGCGCTATCACGTCACCGCCGACCCGTCCGGCATCGCGCCCGACGTGGAGAAGGCCGCCTACGCGATCCTGCCCGAGCTGCTGCCGGAGCCGGACGGCACGCCGGCGGCCGCGTTCGTCGTCGTTCACCGGGGAAACGACGACGGCGCCTACGTCAACGCCTACAGCTGGGTCTGGGACAACGTCCTGCACTACGCGAACGCGGCGGCGGGCCAGCCCGTGGTCGGCTGTCCGGACCACGACCCGACGCACTTCGTCAGGCCCGAACTGCCGTGGATCGGCTGCGTCTTCGAACTGCCGCCGCTCGTGCACGAACGGGACGCCTGGGTGCGGCACATGCTCGTGCCCGACGTCCCGGACCTGGCCGCCTACCTGGCCGACTCCCTGCCCGAAGGAACCACGGGAGACCGCTCATGAGCAGCCCGCACGATTTCGACTTCCTGCACGGCGCGTGGGAGGTCGCCAACCGCCGCCGTACCGACTTCCTCGACCCGGACAGCGGCTGGGAGGAGTTCCCGGCCACCCACTGGTGTCGGCCGCTGTTCGACGGGGCCGCGAACATCGACGAGATCGACATGCCGCACCTGGGGGCGAAGGGGCTGACCCTGCGCCTGTTCGACCAGGAGCGTAAGGAGTGGTCGCTGAGCTGGTCGTCCAGCCGCAGCGGCACGCTGTTCCCGCCGGTCGTCGGAGGCTTCGACGGCGACCGCGGCGAGTTCCACGGCGACGACACCCTCCCCCACTCTCGGATTCGCTCGAGCGGGGGGACCCCCATCAGCAAGGACGTGCGGGTGCGTTACGTGTGGGCGGACGTGTCCCCCGCCTCCGCGCACTGGGAGCAGGCCTTCTCCGTCGACGACGGGCGGACCTGGGTGACCAACTGGTCCATGGACTTCAGCCGAAGCCGGCCGTCGGCTTCCTGAAGGCACGCAGAGTGAACTCGGGGTCGGGGCGCGGGCGTTCCTGCTCGGGCAGGGCCTCGAGGGCCGCGACGAACCGCTCGGTGAGCGGGTCGCCGGGCGGCAGCGTGGTGAACCAGCCGCGCCGCAGGTCGGCGGCGGTGCGCCGGGGACTGCGGCCCTGGCCCCGGCCCCGGAAACGGGCCTGTCCGGCGGGGCGCAGTCCGTGGGCGACGGCGTACGACTCCACGAGCGGCGCGGCGTCCGGGGCCGGGCGGCGGGGGCGCGGGGCGAGGACGGCGTCGATGTCGCTGCCGACGTCGTGGGCGGCGGCCTTGTCGACGGTGGTGACGTACACGCCGCCCGGCTCGAGGACCCGGGCGCACTCGGCGACGACGGCCCGCACGTCCTCGGGCTCGTCGAGGAGGTGCAGCAGCCAGACGCTGGTCACCGCGTCGAAGGTGGCGTCCGGGAAGGGCAGGGCGCGGCTGTCGGCCAGGACGATCGCGCCGGGCAGCCGGCCGGCCGCCATCCGGGCCATGCCGTACGTCAGGTCCGCGCCCGTCACCCGGGTGGCGGGCCGGGCGGCGGCCAGGCGCCGGGTGACGATCCCGGTGCCGCAGGCCACGTCGAGGAGTCTGCGGGTGCCGGGCGGGACGAGACCCAGGACGGCGTCGGCGGCGGCCCCGGCCCTCGGTTCGCCGCCGCGGCTGGCGTCGTAGGCGTCGGCTTCCTTGTCGTAGTCCAGCACGCCGGTCAGTGTGCCCCGTGTCCCTGTGCGAGCTCCTCGACCCTGCGCGCCAGCTCGAAGTCGAGTGCGGTGACCTTGCCGCCGACGCTGTGCGTGTTCACCGAGAGGGCGACGGTGTTGTAGCCGAGGGTGAGGTCGGAGTGGTGGTCCAGCTCGTCCTGCACCTGGGCGATGTGGATCACCATCGCGGTCGCGGCGAAGTGGGTGCCGAGGCGGTAGGAGCGGGTGAGCCGGTCCGCGTCGACCGACCAGCCCGGCAGCTCGGTGAGCCGGTCCTCGATCTCCTTCTGCGACAGCGGTTCGACGGCCATGACCTCGCTCCTTCCCGGTGGTGGGACACGGACTCCCAGCGTGCCACAGCCGCACCACGACGGCCCGAGGAGCGGGCGACGGAGCGCAGGGCCCCGAGGTCGCCGGCGAGCACGGCGGTCCTGGCCCGCAGGGGGCGCCGGCGGAGTCGCGGTCACCTGCCCCCCGTACATACGTCCGCTTCTGGACTACGGTCGTATGCATGACCATCGTCGCGACCGGCAAAGCCGCCTCCTCCGCCGCCCCGTCCGACAAGGGCGTGGGCCCGTTGCTGCGGGCCTGGCGGGAGCGGCGGCGGGTGAGTCAGCTGGAGCTGGCGCTGCGCGCCGACTCCTCCGCCCGGCACATCAGCTTCATCGAGACGGGACGTTCCCGGCCGAGCGAGGAGATGGTGCTGAGGCTGGCAGAGCACCTTGAGGTGCCGGTGCGTGAGCGCAACGCCCTGCTGCTGGCGGCCGGTTACGCCCCGCACTATCCGGAGACCCCGCTGGACTCGCCCGCGCTGGACGCCCTCCGGCAGGGCCTGGAGCGGCTGATCCAGTGCTACGAGCCCTACCCCGCGTTCGTGGTCGACTCGGTGTACGACGTCGTCGCGGCGAACCGGGGCATGACGATGTTCCTCGACGGAATCCCGGAGTTCCTGCTCCGGCCCCCGCTGAACGCCATGCGGTTGACCCTGCACCCCGAGGGTCTCGCGCCCCGCATCCGCAACCTCCCCGAGTGGCGCGGGCATCTGCTCGCCCAGATGGAACGGGAGATCGCCCTGCACCGCTCCGAGCCCCTGCGCAGGCTGTACGAGGAGGTGGCGGCGTATCCGGTCCCGGACCCGGAACCCGGCCGTGAACCGACCGACCCGGTCCCCTACTTCGCCCTCCCCATGCAGATCGAGCACGACGGCCGCACCCTGTCCTTCGTCTCCTCCATCTCCACCTTCAACACCCCCATGGACGTCACGGTCGCCGAACTGGCCGTGGAGACCCTCCTCCCGGCCGACCCGGCGACGGTCAAGTACCTCCAGACACAGCTGACTTGATCCCTTCTTGAGTCCGAACCTGTGGAACCGAAACCGGAACATGGCACACTGCTGCCGCAGACTTCGACGCGTGGGGTCTGTCCGGCGGATCAGGTCGGCTTCGAGACGCAGCACCTCGTGGGCCACCCGAGGGGGGTCTGGTGCGTGCAGCTGCAAGGCGGAGGAGGGAGTCGACGCGATGGGGGTTCCCCCGCGCGAGGGTCGTTCGAGCCTGGGGGAGTCGGCGACCGACGACAACGCGGCAGATGTGCGTGCCAGACCCCGCGACGCCGACATGATCCGCCGGACAGACCCTGAGGGAGGCGTGGCGTGAGTGAGCGGCGGCCCGCGCCGACCGTGGGGCAGGTGGTGCTCGGCAGGCGGCTGCAGGAGCTGCGGGAGGCGGCCGGGCTCAAGCGTGAGGAGGCCGCCCGTGTCCTGCGGGTGGCCCCGGCGACCGTACGGCGCATGGAGATGGCCGAGGTCGCGCTGAAGATCCCGTACGTGCAGGTGCTGCTGGAGACCTACGGCGTACCGGACGAGGAGATGACGGCCTTCGTCGAGCTCGCCGAGGAGGCCAACCAGCCGGGCTGGTGGCAGCGGTTCCACGACGTGCTGCCGGACTGGTTCAGCCTGTATGTCAGCCTGGAGGGCGCCGCCGGGATCATCCGCTCCTACGAGCCGCACTTCGTGCCCGGCCTGTTGCAGACCGAGGACTACGCGCGTGCGGTGATGGAAGCAGGAACGATCGGCCAGACCGGCGCCGAGAACGTCGAACGCCATGTGTCCCTGCGGATGACCCGGCAGAAGCTCCTGGAACGCCCGGACCCGCCCCACCTCTGGGTGATCATGGATGAGACGGTGCTGAAGCGCCCGGTCAGCATCCGCGGCGAGGTGATGCGTGAACAGCTGGACAAGCTGCTGGAGTTCGCCGAGCACGACCGGATCACCCTGCAGGTCGCGGAGTTCAGGGACGGCCCGCACCCGGGGACCTACGCGCCCTTCTCGCTGTTCCGCTTCGACGAGCCCGAACTCCCCGACATGGTCTTCACCGAGTATCTGACCGGCGCGCTGTACCTGGACTCGCGCACCGAGGTCTCCGCGCATCTGGAGGTCCTCGACCATATGGCGGCGCGAGCCGCGTCGGCCCAGCGCACGAAGAAGATCCTGCGGGAGTACCGCGAGACCTTCTGATCCCCCGCCGCGTCCCGCACGGCACCTTCCGCACACGAGGAGACGACACCGTATGACCGGATCCGACGCCGCGCCACGGATCGACACCAGCCGCCCGCACCCGGCGCGGGTGTACGACTGGTGGCTGGGCGGCAAGGACAACTACCCGGTGGACGAGGAGCTGGCCCGCAGAATCCTCGCCCTGGACAGTACGGCCGTACGCGGGGCCCGGGCCAACAGAAGGTTCATGCACCGGGCCGTCCGCACGGTCGCCGACGCGGGGATACGCCAGTTCCTGGACATCGGCACGGGCATCCCCACCGAGCCCAACCTGCACCAGGTGGCGCAGGGCGTGGCGGCGGAGTCCAGGGTGGTGTACGCCGACAACGACCCGATCGTGCTGCGGCACGCCCAGGCCCTGCTGCACGGCTCCGCAGAGGGCTCCACGGACTACGTGCACGCGGACGTACGGGACATCGACACCCTGCTGGCCCGGGCGGCCGAGACCCTGGACCTCACCCGTCCGGTCGCGCTGTCGCTGGTGGCCCTGACCCACTACCTGGGTGACGAACCCGACGGCGACGACATCCACGGCCTGGTGGGCAAGTACGTCGCGGCCCTCGCACCCGGCAGCTATCTGATCCTGTCGCAGGTCACCCCCGACCTGAACCCGGAGGCCATCGCGAAGGCGGCGGCCGCCTTCCAGGGCAGCGGCACCCCCTTCTACCCCCGCCCGATCACCGAGGTGTACCGCTTCTTCGAGGGCCTGGAGCTGCTGGGCCCCGGTGTCATCCCGGTGACGGGGTGGCGCCCGGAGGCCGAGGACGTGGCGGCGCAGGCCGAGGGGGTCGTACCGGTGTACGCCGGGGTCGCCCGCAAGAACTGACCCGTACGGGCGTCCTGAACAGGTGCGTTCCCCTGCCCGCCCCTAGCGTCGAGGCACAGGGCGAGCAAGGGAGCCACTCACCTGCCCAAGGAGGCGCGATGCCCTCGGACGCAGTGCTCTACCAGGCGGCGGCGCTGTGCCTCACCTACCCGGACGAGGACTTCGTCGCCCGGCTGCCGCTGCTGCGGGAAGCCGCGCCGCAGCTGAGGGAGTTCGTCGACCACGCGGTCCTCACACCACGGCGGGAACTGGCCGCGCACTACATGCGGGTCTTCGAGTCCGGGAACCACCACAGCCTGTACCTCAGTCGGTGGCAGGACGGCGGCGCCCGGCGGCGCGGCACGTCCCCCGGCACTCTCAAGGACGTCTACCGGGCCGCCGGACTGGAGCTCACCGGTGAGGAACCGCCCGACTTCCTGCCCGCGGTGCTGGAGTTCACGGCACGCACCGGCGACACCGGCCTCCTCACCGGACACCGCGTCGGCCTGGAGCGACTCCGTTCCCGGCTCGCCGACCTCGGCACCCCGTACGCGTCCGTCCTGCACGCCGTGTGCGCGACGCTGCCGAGCCGCCGCAGGGCGGGAGCCTAGGCGGCGCCGCCCTTCGTGTCGCGGTCCTCGTCGACGATCTCCGCGTCCACCACGCCCTCCTCGTCCTGCGGTGAGGTGTGCTGCTCGGTGCCGCTGCCGGTGTCCGTGCCGGACGGCTGTTCCGCCTGCGCGTACATCGCCTGACCCATCTTCTGGCTGACGGACGCCAGCTTCTCGACCCCGGCGCGGAGTTCGGCCGTGTCCGCGTCGCCCTCCAGCAACCCCTTCAGCTCGGTCGTCGCCTCCTGGACCTCCGTCTTGGTGTCGGCGGGGACGCGGTCCTCGTTGTCGCGGATGAACTTCTCGGTCTGGTAGACGAGTTGCTCCGCCTGGTTGCGGGTTTCGGCGGCCTCGCGGCGCCTGCGGTCCTCCTCGGCGTACTGCTCCGCCTCCCGCATCATGCGGTCGATGTCGTCCTTGGGCAGCGCGGAACCGCCCGTCACCGTCATCTTCTGCTCGCGGCCGGTCGCCAGGTCCTTCGCCGAGACGTGCATGATCCCGTTCGCGTCGATGTCGAAGGCGACCTCGATCTGCGGCACCCCGCGCGGAGCGGGCGGCAGCCCGGTGAGGTCGAAGACGCCCAGCTTCTTGTTGTACGCGGCGATCTCGCGCTCGCCCTGGTAGACCTGGATGCCGACGGACGGCTGGTTGTCGGCGGCCGTCGTGAAGATCTCCGAACGCCGGGTCGGGATCGTCGTGTTGCGTTCGATGAGCTTGGTCATGATGCCGCCCTTGGTCTCGATGCCGAGGGACAGCGGGGTGACGTCGAGGAGGAGGACGTCCTTCACGTCACCGCGGATGACGCCGGCCTGCAGGGCCGCGCCGACGGCCACGACCTCGTCCGGGTTGACGCCCTTGTGCGGGTCCTTGCCGGTGAGCTCCTTGACCAGGTCGGTGACGGCAGGCATCCGGGTCGAGCCGCCGACCAGGATGACGTGGTCGATCGCCGACAGTTTCACGTTCGCGTCCTTGACCGCCTGGTGGAAGGGGGTCTTGCAGCGGTCGAGGAGATCGGCGGTGAGCTCCTGGAACTGGGCGCGGGTCAGCTTCTCGTCGAGGTGCAGCGGGCCCTCGGCGGAGGCGGTGATGTAGGGCAGGTTGATCGTGGTCTCGGACGAGCTCGACAGCTCGATCTTCGCCTTCTCGGCGCCCTCCCGCAGCCGCTGGAGCGCCATCTTGTCCTTGCCGAGGTCGATGCCGTACTGCCCCTGGAACTTCTTGACCAGGTGCTCCACGATCCGCTGGTCCCAGTCGTCGCCGCCCAGATGCGTGTCGCCGTTGGTGGCCTTGACCTCGATGACCCCGTCGCCGATCTCCAGCAGCGACACGTCGAAGGTGCCGCCGCCGAGGTCGAAGACGAGGACCGTCTGCTCCTCGCCGCGGTCGAGGCCGTAGGCGAGGGCCGCGGCCGTCGGCTCGTTGATGATCCTGAGCACCTTCAGGCCGGCGATCTCCCCGGCCTCCTTGGTCGCCTGCCGCTGCGAGTCGTCGAAGTACGCGGGTACGGTGATCACCGCGTCCGTGACGTCCTCGCCGAGGTAGGACTCGGCGTCCCGCTTGAGCTTCTGCAGCACCCGCGCGGACAGCTCCTGCGCACGGTACCGGGTCCCGTCGATCGACCCCTGTTCGGGGAAGCGCCAGTGCGCGTCGCCCATGTGCCGCTTCACCGACCGGGCCGTCCGCTCGACGTTCGTCACGGCCTGCCGCTTGGCGACCTCTCCGACCAGCACCTCCCCGTTCTTGGCGAAGGCCACGACCGACGGTGTGGTCCTGGCCCCCTCCGCGTTGGCGACGACGGTGGGTTCGCCGCCCTCCAGCACGGCCACCACCGAGTTCGTGGTCCCGAGATCGATCCCGACCGCACGTGCCATCTCCGTCCCCTTCCGCCAGGGCGCTTCTCAGACTCCAGCACAAAACTTGAGTGCGCTGTTGTCAATGCCGCGTAGGTCCATCAGAAGGGCCCTGGGTCCCGGGTACCCCGGAAAACGGCGGTGCCGCGCCCCTGCGCGAGGCGCGGCACCGGTGTCGCAGGCGTTCAGGAAAGCTTGGCGGACAGGGTGATCGTCGTGCCGGCCAGCGCCTGGCTGACCGGGCAGTTCTTCTTGGCGTCCTCGGCGGCGGCGACGAACGCGTCGTTGTCGATGCCGGGGACCGTTCCCTCGACGGTGAGGTGGATGCCGGTGATGCCCTCACCCGGCTGGAAGCTGACGTCGGCGGAGGTGACGAGCTTGGTGGGCGGGGTGCCGGCGCCGTTCAGGGCGTGCGACAGCGCCATGGAGAAGCAGCTGGAGTGCGCGGCGGCGATCAGCTCCTCGGGGCTGGTCTTGCCGTTCGCGTCCTGGGAGCGCGAGGCCCACGTGACCGGCTGCGCCTCGATGGCACCGGAGGAGTCGAAGTTGACGACCCCGTTGCCCTCGATCAGGCTGCCTTCCCAGACGGTGTGTGCGGAGCGCGTGGTTGCCACGGTGAATCCTTCCGACTTCCTGGTGTTCCTTGCGACCCCATCCGATCACATTCCGGCTCATCGCACCCGGAAGACGGGCCCTCGCGCGGTGAACGGCAGCCGTGCGCCCTGCGGGATCAGATAGGCGTGCTCCCGGCGCACCCGCAGCACGTCGCACCAGCCGTCGGTGATCACGAGGACGGGCGCGCCGGCCGGGAAGTCGTCGGCGCGCAGCAGCAGGTCGATCCCCGGCTGCAGGACCGTGCCGCCCCGGCCGTGGACCCGTACCCGCCCGGCGATCTCGGTGACCGGCAGGAAGCCTGCGTCGTGCGGGGCCGCGTCGCAGAAGACCACACGGGCGGCGGCCACGTCCCGGGCCCCGGCGTACGAGGCGATCGCCCCCAGCGCCTTGCCGAGCAGGGTGCGGTCCATGGACCCGGAGGTGTCCAGCACGACACCGAAGGTGCAGCGGGCGATCTCCTCGGGAGGGTAATAGCGCCCCGCGCGCGGGATGTCCGGCGTCGAGGACTGGCGGCGGGAGGGACGCGCGTACGACCGCACGGGCTGCGGGCTCGGCACGAACTCGTCGAACCAGCGGGCGAGTTGCGCGTCCCAGGGCAGCGGCGGGTGGCTGAGCGCGCGGATCTCCTCGACCAGGCCGCCGGGCAGGTACCCGCGCTCCTGCCGCTGGTGCAGGTCCAGGCCCTGGGCGAGGCCCCGGCGGTAGAACCCGTCCAGGTCGACGTAGTCGCCGGGCGGGCCGAGCGGGGCGCCGAGGACGTCGCCGAGGCCCTTGCCGCGCAGGGTGGCCAGCCGGCGCATCCGGCGCAGGTCGCCGGCGAGACGGTCGTAGACCTCCTCCGCGGACAGGCCGGTCAGCGCGGGGTCGTACAGCAGTCCCTCCGGCATGGTGCCGATCTGCATCTCCCGCAGCCAGTCGTTGATGACGTAGTCGCAGGCGACGTTGAAGAGGTAGGGGTCGCGGGTGCCGCAGCGGTCGCCGTGGCGCAGGGCGGCGTGCAGCATCTCGTGCGCCAGGATGAACCGCCACTCCTCGTCCTCGAAGGTTCGCAGCGGGTTGATGTAGATCTCGCCGGCCTCCGCGTTCACCGCGGCCACGGAAATGCCGTGGGCGCGGGCGAGTTCGGCGTCGGCGACCAGCTTGATGCCGGCCGCGATGCCGCCGAGCAGGGGGTAGGAGGAGATGAACCAGCTCAGCGCCTGCTGCCACGGCCGCTGCGGGGCGAGTTCGCCGCTGAGCGAGTCGCGGCGGCCGCCGGCCATGTCCATCGCCGCGGACACGGTCCGGGTCAGGGCGGCGGCGAACGCCAGCTGGTGGTCCGGGGGCCCGCCGTTCCACCCGTGCCAGGTCAGGAGCAGCTGGTCGGGCTCGTCGCCCGCCGTGCCGCACCGCTCGTACGCGGCCGGGAGCCCGTCCCGCCGCCAGCGCGCGGCGAGTTGCTCCTCGTCGCCGTCCGGATAGGAGCCGGGGAGTTCCTCGGGAGCGGTGCCGATGGTGAAGTTCAGCAGGAACCGGTTGACGACGACGCAGCGGGCGGCGAGGTCGAACCGGTCCGGCTGGACGCGCTCGCCCTTCGCCGCCGGGACGTGCCCGAAGCCGAGGTGCAGCACGGTGTGCGCGAGCGCCCAGGCCCAGGCGGCCGGTTCGGCGAGCCGGAAGGGGTGGACGTGCAGGTCGGCGTCGGAGTCGACGACCACAAGGCCGTCACGGGGCGCGAGCTTGCACTCCTCGTCCCGGCAGACGCCGAACTCCACTGCCGCGAGCGCCGGGTTGGCCTTCACCAGCCGCAGCCCCTCGGCGAACGCCTCGGCCGCGAGGTCCCGCTTCTTCGGCCCCTTTGCGCGGGGACGGCTCACCGCCGCGCCTCCACCAGCCGCGGCATGTCCCGGGCCGCCTCGATGAGGAACCACGAGGGCAGCACGGGGTTGCCGTCGGCGTCGGAGGCGATGACGGTCTGCGCGACCTCGACGGAGATCTCGGCGAGCTGCACGAGCAGCGACTTGGCGCGGTACGCGGTCTGCCGGCCGTTCGCCGACATGTGCTCCTTGCTGACCGGGAGTTCCTTGATCAGCCGGCCGCGGAAGGACTCGGCGAGGTAGTACAGCAGGTCGCGGTCCTCGAGGCGGTTCGGCCAGCGGGCGTCGCCCTTGATGATCGCCTCGATGCCGAACCGGCTGCGCACGATCTTGACGTAACCGCAGAAGGCGGTGGCGTGCGCGGGCGTCAGCGTGCCGTGCGCCAGCACCTTCAGCGTGTCCTCGTCGACGCCCTGGCCGAAGGAGTGCAGGGCGTCGGAGAGCATGTGCCAGGAGCGGGGGGTGGAGAACGGCTCCTCGGTCTTGGGCGGCTTGGACCACAGGTGGTCGGGGCGGTCGGTGAGGTGGTCCAGGATCCAGGGGTGGATGTCGCTGTTCGCGGCCCAGGTCAGCCAGTCCTTCGCGGAAGCCTCCAGATGGACGTGGGTGAGGCGGTTGACGAGGGCGGAGGCGATGGGACGGGCGAGCGCGTTGTCCGTGGCGCGGTTGCCGGCGCCGATGACGATCGACCCCTTGGGAAGCTCGTAGGTGCCGATGCGGCGGTCGAGGATGAGGGAGTAGAACGCCTTCTGGACGTCGGGCGTGGCCGCGTTGAGCTCGTCCAGGAACAGGCAGTACGGCTCGTCGCGGGCGATCGCCTCGGGCGGGCAGAACACCGACCGGCCGTCACGGATCTGCGGAACGCCGATCAGGTCCTCCGGCGCGAGCTGCGTGCCGAGCAGGCTCACGCACTCCAGCCCCAGCGACTCGGCGAACTCCCGCACCAGGGACGACTTTCCGATGCCGGGCGCGCCCCAGAGGAACACGGGACGGACGGTGGCCAGGCCCAGCAGCAGCTCGGGGACACGGGTGGGAGTGACGGTGACGGCAGCCTGCAAGGGCGGGGTTCCTTCGGGATGTTCGGGCGATGTCCGACCCGAACAGTCTGTGCGTACGGCTCCGCCCGCGCAGCTGATTTTCAGGCGGCCCGCTCCCGCGCGTCCTCACCCGTCAGCGGCACCTGCGGCCCGTTCAGCTCCCACAGCCACCGCCGCAGCACCCGGTGGACCCGCTCGGCGCCGACGAGTTCGGCGCCCTCCTCGACCGGCTCGGAGAAGGCGAGCGGGGAGAGCAGGAAGGGCCTGGCCTGGGCGCCGCCGAGACCGCCGTGGGAGCCGATCTGCTCCTCGAAGGCGAGGACCTCGCCGTCCGCCGGGTCGTGGAAGGAGTTGACCATGATGTCGGCAGTGTGCGGGAAGGAGTGCGTGCGCCGCACGGCGTCCGCCGCTCCGGGCCCGAAGACCTCCAACGGCCCCGGATCGTCGTCCAGTTGGTCCAGCGGGATCTGGGCGCCGTGGGCGCCGAGCACGAGCCCGCCGTGCTCCTCGCTGCGGACGAGGAGGAAGCCGATGCCGGGATGGTTGGCGAGGGTCGTCAGCAGGGCGGGGTGGCGAGCGTCGATCTCTTCCTTGCTCATCCGGTGCGGCACGTCGGGGAAGGAGACCAGGCCGAGGTTGCCGGAGGCCAGCACCAGCGGCTCGGAGTGGCGGGCCGGGCCGTACTGCTCGCCGCGCTCCTCGACGGGCCGCCGCAGCGCCGCCCGCACCGCCACCCGCGCCTCGGCGCCGCTGTGGGTGCGCTGCGCCTTGCGCGGCACCGGCAGCCCGCAGCCGGCCCGCACCAGCTCGCCGAGACCGAGGCCGTAGCGGGCGCGGAAGGTCTCGCCGGGGCTCTGCCCGTGGTCCGACAGCACGACGATGCGGTACGGCCGCGGGGCGTGCTCGGCGACGTTCGCGATCAGCGCCAGCGCCCGGTCGAGGCGCTGGAGGACCTTCTCGGCGTCGCGGCTCATCGGCCCGGAGTGGTGCGCGACCTCGTCGTAGGCGACCAGGTCGGCGTAGACGGCGGTGCGGCCGGCGAGCAGGTCGCCCATCACGGCGGCGACCACGACGTCCCGTTCGACGACGGTCGCGAAGGCTCGTACGAAGGGATACAGGCCGCCGCGGGAGACGCGGGGCCGCTGCTTGCGCATCCGCGCCCTGGTCGACTCGCCGATCTCGCGGCCGACCTCGGCGACGAAGGACATGACGGTGCGCACCGCGTTGGCCGGGTCGGAGAAGTAGGCGAAGTAGCCGGCCCGGGAGCGGTTCTCCCGGCCGCGGCGGCGGGTGGCTATGGACAGCACGAGGGCCTGTTCGTCGGCGCCGCCGCCGAAGAGGTTGCCGCGGCTCGCGCCGTCGACGGTGAGCAGTCCGCCGTCGCCGGTGAACTCGACGGCTCTTCGCTGGAGTTCGGCCGCGCTGGTCGGGCGGTTGCAGACCATGACCTCGCGGCGGTCCTTGTCGTACCAGCGGAACGCGGGCACGTCGTGGTTGGTGCCGTGCAGGATGCCGAGCTGGCTGGCGCCGGTCTGGCTGGACCAGTCGGTGCGCCAGGGGGTGAGCCGGTGGGTGCCCTCCAGCCACCGGGCGACGGTGGGCATCAGGCCCTTGCCGACGGCGGCCACGAGGACGTCGTGACCGACGCCGTCCAGTTGCAGGAAGACGGTCCCCGGGGTGGCCGGACCGGGCAGGCCGGGCACGCGGCGGCGGTCGGCGAGGCGGTAGAGGCGACGGCGGTAGGCGTCGTCGTCGCGCACCGCCAGGGCACCGCCGGTGGCGGAGGCGACGGCGGACATCACCGCGGCGACGACCACGGCCGTCTCGGGGGCGGCCTCGGCGCTGGAGGACGGGTTCAGCCGCAGGGCGACCAGCAGCAGGGAGCCGTTCAGGACGAAGACCAGCAGGCCGAGGACCAGCGCCGGCACGAGCAGCAGGGCGCGCACGAGCAGCGGCCACACCAGGGCCGAGAGCACACCGAAGGCGCCGGCGCCGACAGCGGCGGTCACGGCGATGTGCGTGGCGCTCTCGCCGTCCGGGGACTGGAGCCGGAAGTCGGGCAGGATGCCGGCGAGCACGAGCATGGTGACTGTGGAGACCGCCCACACCACGACGCTCCGCCCCAGCTGGCTGGCGACCCGCCGCCACCGCACACCACGCACGCCCGGTCCACCTCACGTCCCGGCCCGTCGTCCCCGCGGGCCCGGACCAAGCCTGTCATACGAGCTGCCCGGGCCGGTTCCTACCGGCCGTCGTAGCCGGCCGTCGGCATCGACAGCCTGCGGTGCACCCGGGCCTTCATCTGGGCGTCGTAGCGCGGTTCGGCGCTGCCCACCGTCTCCACCCGCACCCCGCGCCGGGCGCACTCGGCGGTGAACTCCTCGACCGACGACAGCGCGCTCTCCAGGACCCGGCGGCTGGGGGCCACGAACAGGTCGACGCCGGGCCGGACCCCGTCCCACAGGACGCAGTGGTCCGCCCGCACCCCCCGGACCAGCAGCTCACGGGCGATCGTGTACCCGTGCTCCGCCGCCCAGCGCGCGCACATCGCGTGCTGGCTGCGGGAGTCCACCAGGAAGGGATCGGCGTCCAGCTCCTCGAGCGGCGTCAGACTCGCGATCGCCGTCACACGCACGCGTACCGGTCCCATGGCGTCCCCCTCACCTCCGGGTTTCGCCGCCGACCCTACTCCAGCCCGTAGGCTTCGGGGAGTCGCGCGAAGGAGGCAAAGAGGTGCCGGTGGAGATCACCTGGTGGGGTCACGCCACCTGCACGCTCCGGGACTCGGACGTCCGGGTGCTCACCGATCCCCTGTTCGCCCGCCGCCTCGCCCATCTGCGCCGTCGCCGGGGCGCCGTCCCGCCGCCCGGCGCCTGGCGGGCGGACGTGGCCCTGGTCTCCCATCTGCACGCCGATCACCTGCATGTTCCCTCGCTCCAGCGGCTCGCGCCGGGCACGCGCCTACTGGTGCCCCGGGGTGCGCCCCGGGCCGTCCCGGGGCTGCGCCGGCTCACCCATCTCACGGTGACCGAGGTGGGCGCGGGGGACGTCACACAGGTCGGTGACCTGGTCGTACGGGCCGTTCCCGCGCTGCACGACGGGCGGCGGCTGCCGGTCGGACCGCACCGCTCCCCCGCTCTCGGGTACGTCGTCGAGGGCGAGGGGCGCACGTACTTCGCCGGGGACACCGGGCTGTTCGACACCATGGCAAAGGAAGTCGGGCCCGTCGACGTGGCGTTGCTGCCGGTCGGCGGCTGGGGGCCGTATCTCGGGGAGGGGCACCTGGACGCGGGGCGGGCGGCGCGGGCGCTGGCCCGGCTGGGGGCGCGCAGCGCGGTGCCGGTGCACTACGGCACGTACTGGCCGATCGGCATGGACGCCGTGCGCCCCCATGAGTTCCATGCGCCGGGCGAGGAGTTCGTGCGCCTGGCCGCCGAGTACGCGCCGTCCGTGGCGGTGCACCGGCTCGGGCACGGGGAGAGTGTGCGGCTGGAGGTCGCGCGGTGATACAGCTGGCCGTCACCGCGACGACCGTGCCGACCGAGTCGACCCAGCAGGCGCTCGGATACCCGTCGCTCTTCCTGCTGGTGCTGTTCGGGGCGCTGGTCCCGGTGATTCCGACGGGGGCGCTGGTCAGTACGGCCGCGGTGGTGGCCTTTCACCAGACCGCGCCCTTCTCGATGTTGCTGGTGTTCGTGACGTCGTCGGTGGCGGCGTTCCTCGGGGACGCGGCGCTGTACTGGCTGGGGCGGCGCGGGCTGAAGTCGAGGAACGGCTCGCGGTGGCTGGAGGCGATACGGTCGCGGGCGCCCGAGGAGCGGCTGGCGCAGGCGCAGTCGAAGCTGGCCGAGCACGGGATCGCGGTGCTGGTGCTGTCCCGGCTGGTGCCGGCCGGGCGGATTCCGGTGATGCTGGCCTGTCTGCTGGCGAAGTGGCCGCTGCGCCGGTTCGCGCGGGGCAACCTTCCGGCGTGCCTCGCGTGGGCGGCCACCTACCAGGTGATCGGGATCCTGGGCGGCTCTCTGTTCCCGGAGCCCTGGGAGGGCGTGGTGGCGGCGGTCGCGCTGACCGTCCTGGTCAGCGCGGCCCCCGCCCTCTGGCGGAAGATCCGCCGGACGACCACGGCCTAGTCCAGTACCCGCGAGCCTCCCACCGGCAGGTCCCACAGGTTCTCCCGGGCCAGGCCCGCCTTCTCCCAGGCGGTGCGCACCCGGGTGAGCGGTTCCAACACCGGCTCCGCCGACAGGACGAACGTGCCCCAGTGCATGGGCGCCATCCGGCGCGCGCCGAGGTCCTGGGCGGCCCGTACCGCCTCCTCCGGGTCGCAGTGGACGTCGCTCAGCCACCAGCGGGGGTCGTACGCGCCGATCGGCAGCAGGGCCAGGTCGATTCCGGGGTAGCGGCGGCCGATCCGCTCGAACCAGTGGCCGTACCCCGTGTCTCCGGCGAAGTGGACGCGCCGGCCGTCGGGGTCGGTGAGCACCCAGCCGCCCCAGAGGCTGTGGCAGGTGTCGGTGAGGGTGCGCTTGGACCAGTGGTGGGCGGGGACGAAGTCGAAGCGGACGCCGTTCAGTTCGGCCGCCTCCCACCAATCCAGCTCGGTGACGGCCGTGAACCGGCGGCGGTGGAACCAGCGGGCGAGGCCCGCCGGGACGAACACCGGGGTGTCGCGCGGGAGTCGGCGCAGGGTGGGGGCGTCCAGGTGGTCGTAGTGGTTGTGGCTGATGACGACCGCGTCCACGCGCGGGAGGGACTCCCAGGGCACACCGACCGGGGTGATGCGGGCCGGGGTGCCGAGGATGCGACGGGACCAGACCGGGTCGGTGAGGACGGTCAGGCCACCGATCTGGAGGATCCAACTGGCGTGCCCGGCCCAGGAGACGGCGACCGTGCGGGCGTCGACGCGGGGCAGCGGGGCGGGTTCGAAGGGGAGCCGGGGGATGTCGGCGAGGCCCTCGCGGCCGGGGCGCACGGAGCCCTCGCGGGCGAAGCGGGCCATGGCCTTCAGGCCGGGCAGGGGGGCGGTGAGGCGGTCGTGGAAGGTCCGGGGCCACACCCGGCGCTCACCCAGCGGGCGCGGCTCGGCGAGCGGGGGGAACGGGGGCGCGAACCCGGTGGTGGACGGCGGCTCGTGGGCTTCCCGGGTGGTCGTGGTGGTGGTCGACTCGGACTGCTGCGTCATCGAGGAGGCTCCCATCGCCGAGCGTCGTCGCGGAGGTCGTCGAAGACCGACTTCACTTGGTTCAACGCGCGTTGCACGTGTGGCAGTTCCAACGGCGAGGGTGCGGTGAGACATTCCGCGCGCTCCTCGTCGCTCCCGCCCAGCAGCGGGCCGGTGGACAGACGCACGCGCAGGGCGCCGAGTTCGTCGCCGAAGCGGTGGCCGCCGGGCGCGGGCATGCCGAGGCGGGCGGCGAGGAAGTCCTCCAGTTCCTGTGCGTCGCCGACGCCGTGCCCGGCGAGCGCGGAACGCAGCGGTCCGAGGTCGGCGTAGAGGTGACGGCCGGCCTGCGGCGGGCGGGCCAAGGCACCCGCGGCGACGACAGCGGCGTGCGCGGCGGCGGCCACGCGCGCGTGCAGCCGGACGGTGGCGGCCACCCGCGCGGTGACCGGCTCGGGCTCGCCCAGCGCGTACACGGCCGGGGCGGCGATCGGGCCGGCGACACGGGCGCCGAGGGCGGTCAGCACGTCGAGCACGCGCGCGTGCAGGCCGTCGCCGGCCTCGCCCGACGGGAAGCGGGCCACCGCGGCCGGCCAGCCGGGCGGCAGCAGGGCGCCGGCCAGGTCGCTGACGACGGTGACCCGGTCGGGAAGCATCTCCGCGGGGCTGAGCAGCACGGTGTCGTGCGGGGCGTGCAGGGTGTCGCGCCAGGTCTCGTCGCTGACCAGGTGCAGCCCCTCCTCCGCGGCGGCCTCCAGGCACGCGTGCAGCGCCTCGGGCGGGGCGACGGTGGCGGTGGGGTCGTCGGCGACGGACAGCACCAGCAGCCGCGGGTCACCGCCCTCGTCGCGCACCCGGCGGACGGTCTCCAGCAGCGCGTACGGATCCGGGACGCCACCGCTCTCGGCGGGCGTCGCGACATGGAAGACGGGTCTTCCCAACAGACGTGCGTACGGCTCCCACCAGGCCGCGCAGGGCCGGGGCACCAGGACGTCGCCGCCGAGCGCGGCGGTCAGGGCGAGCAGCAGGGCGGGGGCGCCGGGGCCGGCGGCCACGCGGTCGGGGCCGGCGGCGAGTCCGCGGCGCCCCCAGTAGCCGCAGGCGGCCTCGATGAGCGCGGGGCCGCCGCCGACGGGCTCGCTGTCGCCGCGGGCGGCCGACGCGGCGAGCACGGCGGCGAGTTCGGGCAGTACGGGCAGGCCGTCCTCGGGAAGGGGCGGCCCGAAACGGACGGGGCCGTGGCCTTCCGGGTCGGTCCGCGGCATCCCTACCTCCGTTGTGGACTGCTGGGCCGGCGCCGGGCGCGGCCCTGGGCTCGGAGTACCCAGCGAGCCGCCCGTCCATGGCGGCCGGACCGGGTTGCGCCCGTCACATGCGGCGGCCGGGGTCAGCGGCCGGTCAGGGTGTCCCGGCGCCACAGCCGGTACACGGCGGCGCCCAGCGCACCCGCGATCAGGATCCCACCGGCGACCAGGGCGGGCACGGAGTCGGTGAAGGAGCCGCCCTCACCGGCCCGAACGCCGCGCTGGATGACGGCGGGGTCGCAGGAGTCGGCGGAATCGGCGGAATCGGCGGAGTCGGCGGACTGCTCGCGGCACGGGTCGCTGTCCTTGCCGGGCCGGAGGGCACCTTGGCCGTCCTCGCCGGGCCGGAGGGCACCCTGGCCGTCCTCGCCGGGCCGCGTGACGCCCTGGACGTCGCCGGGCGGAGTAACGGCTTGGCCGTCTTCGCCGGGCCGGGTGACGCCCTGGACGTCGCCGGGCGGAGTAACGGCTTGGCCGTCTTCGCCGGGCGGAGTGACGACTCCCTCGTCGTCGCCCGGTGGGATGATGCCTGCGCCGTCGCCGCCAGGCTGGGAGTCGCCTCCGCCGCCTGCGCCGTCGCTGCCGGGCCGGGTGTCGCCCCCACCGCCGGTGCTGTCGCCCCGGTTCACATGGAACGAGGCGCTCCACGCCTTGCCCTGTCCGCCGGGGGCCGCCGGGCAGGTGCCGTCGACGGTCCAGGGGGAGTCCTGGGTCGCCGCGTCGGGACGGTCGGCCGTGAGGGTGTCGGCGGCGGCGAGACGGGCGGTGCCGCGGTAGGCGGCGCGCGCGGGGGCGGTCGCCCCGTCCTCGTCCGGGACCCGCTGCAGCTGGACGGTGCCGTCCTCGAAGGCCTGCGAGGTCGCTTTCAGGGTCGCGGGGGTGGGGCCGCCGGTGGACTCACAGGTCACCGAGACGGTGACGCTGCCGCCCGGGGAGCCGGTGGTCGGGCTGACCTCCGCGACCGGGTCCGCGAGGGCGGCCGAGGCGGCGAAGCCGACCACCGCACTGGCCAGGGCCGCGGCGGACAGGACACAGGCGGTGCTGCGCATGGGGTGGGCTCCTTCGAGCGACGACTGCGGGCGGGGCACGGTGGCCATGCCTCGCAGCCATCACAGCCCGCCGCACGCCACGCCGCGCGCGGCCGGACCCCATTCGCGGGACACCGGGGGTCCGACCGGGTGACACCGGCGGCGGCCGCCCCCAAGGGCGCTCCCGCTCAAGCGGACTCGCGCATGACCTGTTCGCGGACCCGGTCGCAGCACCGGCTGATCAGCCGGGACACGTGCATCTGGGAGATGCCGAGCTGCTCGGCGATGCGGCTCTGGGTCATGTCGGCGAAGAAGCGCATGTAGAGGATGGCCCGCTCGCGTTCGGGCAGGGCGGCCAGTTGGGGGGCGACGGCCTCGCGGTCCACGACCGTCTCCAGCGCCGGGTCGGCCGAGCCGAGCGCGTCGCTCAGGGAGTAGCCGTCCTCGCTGCCGGGCAGCTCGGCGTCGAGCGAGAGGGCCGAGAAGCTCTCCAGCGCCTCCAGGCCCGCCCGCACGTCCTCCTCGCTCATCTCGGCGTGCTCGGCGATCTCCGCCACGGTGGGCCTGCGGCCGGAGACGGTCTGGGAGAGGTCCTGGGTCGCGATCCGGACGCGGTTGCGCAGGTCCTGTACCCGGCGCGGCACGTGCAGGGTCCACATGTGGTCGCGGAAGTGCCGCTTGATCTCGCCGGTGATGGTGGGCACGGCGTAACTCTCGAAGGCGTTGCCGCGCGCGGGGTCGTACCGGTCCACGGCCTTGACCAGTCCGAGGGCCGCGACCTGGCGCAGGTCCTCGTAGCTCTCGCCGCGGCTGCGGAAGCGGCCCGCGAGCCGTTCGGCCATCGGCAGCCAGGCCTCGACCACCCGTTCGCGCAGGGTGTCGCGCTGCGGGCCGGGGGGCAGCGAGGCAAGCCTGCGGAAGTCCTCGGCGGTGTCGGGTGCGTCGTCGTGCGGGTGGTGCTTCGCGCTCACTCGGGTGGGCATGATGCGTCGCAACTCCTCAGAGGGTGCTCTGGGTTGGACGGTCACCGTGGAGTACGGCCGCGAGCTCGGGAACGGTCGCGGCCGGGGGCGGCGCGTCGCCGCTCCCACGGACGTGCCTCCGGTCCGAAGCACTGCAACTGCGCCTGCCCCCCGCCCCCTGCCGCAAACACCGCGCATGTTTTCCCCCAGCCCGCGGGGTGACTCGGTCAGCAGACGACCGCTGCCCGTTCATGTCACGGCCCGGGAGGTTCCCCAGATGAGCACCAAGGTCTCCGACCACATCCTGCAGAGGCTGCGCGAGTGGGGGGTGGACCACGTCTTCGGTTATCCGGGCGACGGCATCAACGGCCTGCTCGCCGCGTGGGGGCGGGCCGAGAACAAGCCCCGGTTCGTCCAGGCCCGGCACGAGGAGATGGCCGCGTTCGAGGCGGTCGGCTATGCCAAGTTCAGCGGACGTCTCGGCGTGTGCGCGGCGACCTCGGGGCCCGGCGCCATCCACCTCCTGAACGGCCTGTACGACGCCAAGCTGGACCATGTCCCGGTGCTGGCGATCGTGGGGCAGACGCATCGCACGGCGATGGGCGGCTCCTACCAGCAGGAGGTCGACCTGCACACGCTGTTCAAGGACGTCGCCTCGGACTTCATCGAGACGGTGACGGTCCCCGAGCAGCTGCCGAACGTCATCGACCGCGCGATCCGCACCGCCTACGCGCGCCGCTCCCCCACCGCGATCATCGTCCCCGGTGACGTGCAGGAGCTCGACTACTCCGCTCCCACGCACGAGTTCAAGATGGTGCCCTCCAGCCTGGACCGCAGTTCCTGGACGGCGATTCCGTCCGAGGAGTCGGTGCGCCGGGCGGCGGAGATCCTCAACTCCGGTGACAAGGTGGCCATTCTGGTCGGCCAGGGCGCCGCGGGCGCGCGCGCCGAGGTCGAGCGGATCGCCGAACTGCTCGGCGCGGGGGTGGCGAAGGCGCTGCTCGGCAAGGACGTCCTCAGCGACGAACTCCCTTACGTCACCGGCTCGATCGGCCTGCTGGGCACCCGTGCGTCGTACGAGCTGATGCGGGACTGCGACACCCTGCTCACCATCGGATCGTCCTTCCCGTACACGCAGTTCCTGCCGGAGTTCGGCAAGGCGCGCGGGGTGCAGATCGACATCGACCCGCACATGGTCGGGATGCGCTATCCGTACGAGGTGAACCTCGTCGGCGACGCCAAGGCGACCCTGGAGCGGCTGATCCCGTTGATCGAGGAGGGTCGCGGGCGCGAGTGGTACGACACGGTGTGCGCCAACGTCACGCACTGGCGCGATGTGATGGACCGCAGGGCGCAGCTCTCGGCGGACCCGATCAACCCCGAGTACGTGGCGCACGCGCTCGATCCGCTGCTGCCGGACGACGCGATCGTGACGTCCGACTCGGGCTCGACGGCGAACTGGTACGCGCGGCACCTGACGATGCGGGGCACCATGCGCGGCTCGCTGTCCGGCACGCTCGCGACGATGGGTCCCGGGGTGCCGTACGCGATCGGTGCGAAGTTCGCCCATCCGGACCGTCCGGCGATCGCGCTGGTCGGGGACGGCGCGATGCAGATGAACGGTCTGGCGGAGCTGATCACGGCCGCCAAGTACCGGGATCTGTGGGAGGACCCGCGGCTGATCGTGGCCGTGTGGAACAACCAGGACCTCAATCAGGTGACGTGGGAGATGCGGGCCATGGAGGGCGCGCCGTCGTTCCTGCCCTCGCAACAGATCCCGGACGTGCAGTACGCCGCGTTCGCCCGCTCGCTGGGGCTGACCGGGATCCGGGTGGAGAAGCCGGAGGACGTCGAGGCGGCCTGGCGGGCCGGCCTGGAGGCGGACGGTCCCGCGGTGCTGGAGTTCCTGACCGACCCGGCGGTGCCGCCGATCCCGCCGCACGCCACGTGGGAGCAGATGGAGGCGACGGCCGCCTCGATCCTGAAGGGCGACGCGGACCGCTCGTCCATGGTCAAGCAGGGCTTCAAGGCGAAGGTGCAGGAGTTCCTGCCGGGCCGGGAGAAGCGCTAGGGCGCCTGTTGGACAGCACCACAGAGTTCAGTTGCGCACGAAACAGTTCAGTGGCCGGTTCGGCTGGCGCATCCGGTCGTTCAGTCCGCAGGCCACAGCCTCGCGGACGGCAGCCCGGGGCACCGGCGCTCGACGCCCTCGGGCTTGCCCATTTCTAAGGCCGCACCTGCAATGGATGGTTGTACTTGATGACTGAGGGTGCGCTCGGCGGCACGGACTGGTCGCTGCGCTTCGGTCCCGGACGGAGGTGGCGAGGACCAGTGGGCGACGTGGGCGGATGGATTCGTGACCTCGCGCCGCGCGGCCGGAATGTGTTGTCCCGGTCGGTTCTGCCCTCGGCCCAGATCAACCGGCTTGTCGACCGGGTCGGCGCGGGTCCGGTGGCCTGGGCCGTCGAACTTGCCCAGGGCATGACTGATCACGTGCCACGCAGATCCCGCAGCTTGGCGTGGACGGCCTCGTGCAGGAGCTGCGGAAGGGATGTGAGGCCGTCGCGTTGAGCATCGTGGCTGCGCTGGCCGAGAACACCGAGGTCGTGCCGGAGCCTCCGGCGGAAGCGCTCACGGGCGCTGTGGAGGCTGTGGGCCGGGGAGTCGGTATCGAGCACCTGTTGCAAAGCGTCCAGCTCGCTCATGCCTACGCCGTCAGGGAGCTCCTGGCCGAGGCCGAACGACAGCTGCCTGCCTCCGACCGGTTCGCGGCGATGGGGCACGTCTCGGAGGTGCTGTTCGCGATCGTCAACCAGCTGTCCGCCGAGATGACTCGCGAGTTCTCCCGGGCCCACGCCGCCTGGGTGACCAGTTCGGCCGCCGTGCGCATGGAGCTGGTACAGGAGGTCCTCGACGGAAAGCCGGTCGCTGCCGATCATGCGCACCGCGTCCTGGGCTACGACCTCACCCGCCGGCACACCGCATTGGTGGTGTGGGCTGACGACCTCGAACAGGCCGATCCCGGCCGGTTGGCAGGGTGCGCCGAGCAGCTGCTGCGGGCGGGCGGAGCGACGGGCACCTTGATCCTGCCTGTCGGCCGGCAACGGGTATGGGCGTGGGGGTCCAGTGTCCACGGTGCCTCGGTGGCGCCGCCGACGTCGACGGCCACGCCCCGGTCCGGGATTCGGGTAGCGGCCGGGCTGCCCGAGTCCGGCGTCGAGGGGTTCGCGTTCAGTCACCATCAGGCCCTCAATGCCGTCCGGGTCGGGATGCTGTCCCGCACCGACCGGTGGCTGTTCGACTACGCCGAGCTCGACGTGATCGCCATGCTCAGCACGCATCTCGATGAGGCGCGCCGGTTCGTGCGTCGTGAGCTGGGTGGACTCGCCGGATCCGGGGAGCCTGCCACCACCCTGCGCACCACCCCCAAGTGCTATCTGGACGCGGAACGGAGCCTGAACACGACGGCTGAGCTGCTGCACGTCGCGCGTAACACGGTTGCGTACCGCATCCAGCAGGCCGAGCAGCTGCGGGGCCGGGAGATCAAGGTCCGGCGGATGCACCTTCAGGTTGCGCTGGCGCTCGCGGAGGAGTTCGGCGACCTCGTGTTGAGCGAACAGGCCACCCCGCGCTGACGGCACTGACGGCCCCTTCGGACTTCGGTCCAGACGGCCCCTTTGGACTTCGGTCCAATCGACGGCGGGCCGGATTGCACCACGGACCAAGCGCCGCGAAGGCTGTGTCCGCTGAACTGTCGGCATGTACTTCGGCTACTGGCCGCGATCGCTCGCACCGGCGCCGGCCTCGCTGGTCTGCCGCCGCCCCGCGGGGGAACGCGCATGGTGATCCACCTCGCCCGCTACCGCCTCGACGACGAGATCCGGTGGGCGACCGTCGCCGACGGTGGCCTGTCGCCGCTCGCCGGCAGCTACGCCTCGACCGCGGACCTCATCCGTGACGGCGCCGACGACTGGCGGTCGGCCGTTGAGCGACCTGCCCGACTGCCAACCGAGTCGGTGGAGCTGCTGTCCCCGGTGACCACGCCCTGCCGCGTCCTGTGCCAGGGCGCCAATTACCGGCAGCACGCGATCGAGTCCGGGATGGATCCCGACGCGCGGCCCTTCAACCTGTTCTTCGACAAGACGGACGCCGCGGTCACCGGTCCCGACACACCCGTCACCCGGCCGCCCCACGTGCGGCTGCTCGACCACGATGCTGTTCGAGGTCGTCCGGCACGGCGCGGTTCTGGTGCGGCCGGACGGCCACATCGCCTGGCGCACCACCGGCACGGCCGGGCAGGCGACGCCGGAGCTGAACCGGTTCCTGCGCGACCACTGGCAGCCGTACTGGAAGCCGGCTCGAACAGGCAGCCTTCTGGCTCCTCACCATGCAGACTCGAAGTAGAGGACGGCAACAATGACGAGCCCCCCACTCGGCCAGACCACAACCTGCGAGGACCTCGCCGTACTCCGCGAGGTCGAGAACCGGGTTCTGTGGTTGTCGACCGCAATCATCGACCATGCCAATCGGGTTCGCCCCAACACGTCGGGCCTGAAGGTGGGCGGACACCAGGCGTCGTCGGCCTCGATGGTGTCGCTGATGACCGTCTGGGCGGGTAGTCCTGCTCCAGGTCTGCCTCTCGCGGCTCGGTCGTGTTGTCTCGCCGAGTCGACGACGTCGCGAGCGATTGGGTCGGCACCGGCAGCTTCCACCTGACCGGCCTCTCCGACCGCGACCCGCAGCACAAACTGCCGGTCGTCGAGCAGCTGGAGGCCGCGCTCTGCACCGACGCCCTGGTCACCCTCGCCGCCACGCCCACCTTCCCGGTGAAGTACCCGCCCTCGGGGACGCTGATGAGCGCCATGCATCACGGCGTCCCCAACCGGCATTGGACCGGCCCGGAGCCGGTCACCAATAGTGCTGGGCATGGGCGCAGACGCCGTGACGGAGGTTCGCCGATGACCAGCTCCCCACCACCCGGAACCGCCGAGCCGGCCCGTGCCGCCTCGCCGTTGACGATCAGCGAGCAAGGCGCGTTCTGGGTCGGTGTCGGGCGCAAGCCGACCGAGGCCGGGACCGCCGCCGAGGCCGCGATGTACGTCCAGTACCAGATCCCGACCGATCTCCGGCATCCGCTGCCCGTGGTGATGGTCCACGGGGGCGGCGGCCAGGGCACGGACTACCTGTCGACGCCGGACGGGCGCCCCGGCTGGGCCACCCGGTTCCTCCAGGCCGGTTACGCCGTGTACGTGGTCGACCGTCCAGGTCATGGGCGCTCCCCGTACCACCCCGATGTCCTCGGGCCCATCGAGGGCGCGGCGCCGACGTACGAGTTCATCCGCTGGCTGTTCTGCGACGGGGCGGGACGACCTGGCAGCCAGTGGCCCGGCAGCGGCGAGGTCGGCGACGACACCGCGCTGGACCAGTTGATGGCGAGCCAGGGCCCGACGCTGCCCACCTTCGCCGAGAACGAGGAGCAGATGCGGCGTTGCGGGGCCGAGTTGCTGGACCGTATCGGACCGGCCGTGCTGATCACCCACTCCATGGGGGCGCCGTTCGGCTGGCTGGTCGCCGATGCCCGGCCCGGGCTGGTAAAGGCCGTTGTCTCCATCGAGCCGATCGGGCCGCCGTTCATCGAACTGCCCGGCCTCGGAAAGCTGGAGTGGGGGCTCACCGCGGCCCCGATCACTTACGAGCCGCCGGTACGGACCCCGGAGGAACTGCGCCTCCGGCTGCGCGAGGCCGGGGGCGACGGGCTGCAGGACTGCCTCGTCCAGGACGAACAGGCCGGCCCCGTGCGGCCCCTGCCAGGGCTCCGGGGCTTCCCGATCGCCGTGGTCGCGGCCGACACCTCGCCGTTCGCGCCGTTCCAGCACGGTGTCGCCGACTACCTCGCCCAGGCCGGTGCGGATGCCGAGTTGCTGCGCCTGGCGGACCTGGGGCTCACGGGCAACGGTCACCTGCCCATGGGTGAGAAGAACTCCGACGACGTGGCCGAGGCACTGATGACCTGGCTGAACAAGCGACTGGCGGATGTGGAGGAAACGTCCCGATGACAACCGCGCCGACCGTGCCGACCGTCGAGACCGATGTGCTCATCGTGGGAAGCGGGCCCGCGGGAGCGAGCGCCGCACTGGCGCTGAGCACCTATGGCGTGCCGAACGTCATGGTCACCCGCTACTCACGCCTCGCGGACACGCCCCGGGCGCACATCACCAACCAGCGCACCATGGAAGTGCTGCGTGACCTGGGTGTCGAAGAGGATGTGATCGCCCAGGCCACCCCGCAGCACCTGATGGGCAACACCGTCTTCTGCACCGCCATCGCGGGCGAGGAGCTCGGCCGGCTGAGGTCCTGGGGCAACGAACCGCTCGTGCAGGCCGCGCACGAGCTGGCGAGCCCCACCCGCATGTGCGACATGCCGCAGCACCTGATGGAACCGGTGCTCGTGAACGCGGCCATAGCGCGCGGAAGCCGACTGCGGTTCGGCACCGAGTATTTGTCGCACGAGCAGGACGCCGACGGCGTGACCGCCGTGGTCCGCGACCGGCTGCGCGGCGACACGTACACCATCCGCGCCAAGTACCTGATCGGCGCGGACGGCGGCCGCAGCAAGGTGGCCGAGGACGCCGGACTGCCGATGGGCGGCCAGATGGGCGTGGCCGGCAGCATCAACATCGTCTTCGACGCGGACCTCAGCAAATACGTGGCGCACCGACCGGCCACCCTCTACTGGGTGCTGGCGCCCGGCGCGACCGTGGGCGGCATCGGCGCCGGCCTGGTGCGCTGCGTACGGACGTGGAACGAGTGGCTGATCGTGTGGGGCTACGACGTCGACGCCGGGCCGCCGGACCTCACCGAGGAGTACGCCCTGTCCGTCGTCCGCAAGCTGATCGGCGACGACGAGATCCCGGTGACCATCAAGTCGTCCTCCGCGTGGACGGTCAACGAGATGTACGCCGAGACGTACTCCAACGGCCGGGTGTTCTGCGCGGGCGACGCCTGCCACCGGCACCCACCGTCCAACGGGCTGGGCTCCAACACCTCCATCCAGGACTCCTACAACCTGGCGTGGAAGCTGAAGCTCGTCCTGGACGGCACCGCGTCCCCGTCCCTGCTGGACACCTACAGTGACGAGCGGGCACCGGTCGGCAAGCAGGTCGTCACCCGGGCCAACAAGTCCATCGGTGAGACGGCCCCCGTCTTCGAGGCGCTCGGCGGCCTGGCGCCGCAGACCCCCGAGCAGCTGTGGCGGAACATCGCCGCCCGCAAGGACGCCACTACGGAGGCCGAGGAGCAGCGGGCGCGGCTGCGGCAGGCGATCGCCTTCAAGGCATACGAGTTCAACGCCCACGGCGTGGACCTCAACCAGCGCTACACCTCCGCCGCGATCGTCCCGGACGGCACCGAGGACCCCGGCTTCGCACGCGACCCCGAGCTGCACTTCCAGCCGAGCACCCGCCCCGGCGCCAAGCTCCCGCACGCCTGGCTCTCCGCGGGCACCCGCAATCTGTCCACCCTGGACCTGGGCGGGAACGGCCGGTTCACCCTGATCACCGGCATCGGCGGCGAGCCCTGGACGGAGGCCGCCCGCATCCTCGGCAAGGAGTTCGGCCTGGAGATCGCCACGGCGGTCATCGGACCCGGCCAGGAGCACGAGGACCCGTACGGGGACTGGACCCGGCTGCGGGAGATCGGCGACTCGGGCGCGCTGCTGGTGCGGCCGGACAACCACGTGGCCTTCCGCCGCCAGGACGCCACCGGTGACGTCACGGCCGCACTGCGGGACGCACTGCGGCAGATCCTCGGGCGGGGCTGAGCGGCCATGGACCTCACCGCGAAGACCGCGAAGCCCGCGGAGACCGAGACGACAACGGCGGTGCTGGAAAGCTTCGCCCACACCTCCGATCCCCGACTGCGCGAGGTGCTGGCCTCCCTGACGCGTCACCTGCACGATTTCGTACGGGACATCGAGCCGACCCAGGCCGAGTGGGAGCGGGCGATCGACTTCCTCACCGCAACCGGGCACATGTGCGACGACACCCGGCAGGAGTTCATCCTGCTGTCGGACGTCCTGGGTGTGTCGATGCTCGTCGAGACGATCAACGACCACAAGGCGGCCGCCGCGACCGACTCGACGGTGCTCGGCCCCTTCCACATGACCGAGTCCCCGGTCCGTGAACTCGGGGCGAACATCGATCTGGTCGGCGGCGGCGAGCCGTGTGTGATCAGCGGACGGGTCGTCTCCGTCGACGGCACCCCGCTGCCCGGTGCGACGCTGGACGTGTGGCAGGCCGACGACCAGGGCTTCTACGACGTCCAGCAGCCGGAGAAGCAGCCGCCGGGCAATGGGCGCGGGCTGTTCACAGCGGACGCGGAGGGGCGGTTCTGGTTCCGCTCGTGCGTTCCGAGCCCGTATCCCATTCCGACAGACGGGCCGGTCGGCTCGCTGCTGGAGGCGACCGGACGTCACCCCTACCGTCCGGCCCATGTCCACTTCATCGTGGGCGCCGAGGGGTACAGCCCGGTGACGACGCACATCTTCGTGGCGGGCAGCGACTATCTGGAGTCGGACGCGGTCTTCGCCGTGAAGGAGAGCCTGGTCGAGGAGTTCGTCGAGGTGGACTCCCCCGCGGAGGCAGCGGAGTTGGGCCTGGCCAACCCCTTCCGCCGGGCGCGCTTCGACATCGTGCTGCAACCGGTGATCCTGTGAAGGGCGAGGCCCTGGACTTCACCCACCAGGCACAGCCGATGCGCGTCCTCTTCCGGTCGGGTGCCGTCCCGGACGCGGTGCCCGACGAGGTCGCGCTTCTCGGCCTGCGCCGCGTCCTCGTGCTGTGCGACGACCATGGCCTGGACACGGCCGGTGCCGTCGCCGCGTCTCTCGGCGACGCCTGCGCCGGGCTGCACGCAGGGGCGGTGACGCACGTCCCGGTGGAGGTCGCCGACCTGGCCGTCGAGGCGGCTCGCGAAGCCCGGGCCGACGGCTGCGTGGCGGTCGGCGGCGGTTCCGTGACCGGCCTGGCCAAGGCCGTCGCGCTCAGGACCGGCCTGCCGATCGTCGCCGTCCCGACGACGTACGCCGGATCGGAGATGACACCCGTCTGGGGCCTGACCGAGGGCGCGGTCAAACGCACCGGGCGCGACCCGAAGGTGTTGCCGCGCAGCGTCGTGTACGACCCGCTGCTCACGCTCACCATGCCGCCCGTGGGGTCCGCGACGAGCGGCATGAACGCGATCGCGCACGCCGTCGAGGCCCTGTACGCCCCGGACTCCACTCCGATCGTCTCCCTCATCGCGGAGGAGGGTGTGCGGGCGCTGGCCGCGGCCCTTCCCAAGATCGTCGCCGACCCCTCGGGGCATGACGCGCGCAGCCGCGCGCTGTACGGGGCGTGGCTGTGCGGTGCCTGTCTCGGCGCGACCACCATGGGGCTGCACCACAAGCTCTGCCATGTGCTCGGCGGCACCTTCGACCTGCCGCACGCCGAGACACACGCCGTCGTCCTGCCCCATGTGCTGGCGTTCAACGCGCCGGCGGTTCCCGAGGCACTGGCGGCGCTGCGCCGGGCGCTCGATGTCCCGGATCCGGTACGGGAGTTGCACGAGTTGGGCGAGCGGCTGGGCATCCCGCGATCGCTCGCCGACCTCGGCCTGACCGCCGCCGACGTGGACCGTGCGGTCGACGTCGCTCTCGGGGCGCCGTACGCGAATCCCCGCCCGGCCTCCGCCGACGATCTGCGCGCCGTCCTGCACGCGGCCTGGGCGGGCGAGCCGCCGTACGGCGGCTGACCGCTTCTACCGGGCGAGTTCGGCGTACGGAACGCCGCTCGCACGTCGGGCCACCCGGCGTGCGACCTCGGCGAACGCCGGGGCGGCGGGCGAGTGACCGGCCTCCGGAAAGGCGACGGCGGCCACCAAGCCGAGGGGCTCCTTCGGAGCGACGTTCTCTACTCCCGGGTGCGGGAACATCCGGGTGGCCGACAGCGGCATCAAGCCCACCATGTGCTGGTAGGCGATCTTCAAGGACACGTCCAGGGCCGAGCGGGCGTGGGAGCCAACCGTCGGGGCGTCGTCGTCCCCGTTTCGTCCGCCCACCCAGAAGTCGAGGCCCGGCTCGGGGGTGACCCAGGGCTGATCGAAGACCTCGGTCACGTCCACCGCGGCTGCCAAGGCCAGCGGATGCCCCTTCCACAGCGCGAGGGAAAGGGGCTCGGTGAAGATCGGTACGCGTGTCAGGCCCGGCATGTCGACGTTCAGGGGCACCAGCGCCACGTCGTACTCGCCGGCCAGCAGCGGGGCGAGACCCTGGTGGAAGTCCGCTTCGTGCACCCGGATCGTGACGCTGGGATACCGCTCGCAGAACGCCTCGATGACCGGATGAGTGAGTTCGGCCAGAGCCACGCCGTAGCACGCGACCCGCACCTCGTCCCGTCGCCTGGCCCTGATGGCGCCCGCGGCGGCGGCGAGCCGCTCGGCGTCGGCCAGCACCTCGCCCGCCCGTTCGAGCAGTTCCCCGCCGTCGGCGGTGAGCGCCACATGCCGTTTGTCGCGGTCGAACAGCTGGACGCCCAGCTCACGCTCGAGGGCGGCGATCGATCGCGTCAGCGCGGGCTGGGTGAGGTGCAGACGCTCGGCGGCGACCCGGTAATTCAAGGTCTCGGCGAGCGCCGAGAAATGGCGCAAACTCCGGAGATCCACTTAAGCCCTCCAGAAAGGCGAGGTCCACGGCGTCGTGGTCCGCGCCAGGTTACAGCGCGCTTCCCCGCACGTCACCAGGCAGAAATGTGCGGCATTCCCGTCCCCCTCCGACCTGCCGTGATGCACGGCACTCATCAAGCCCACAGTCACCGGCATTGGACCGTCCTCCGCCGCGCTGCCGACACTCCCTTCAGGCCGACCAGAACAGCAGCGGATGGGGTGCGAATTGTCCGAGACAACCGACGGCGAGGAACTCACCGAGATGGAACTCATCGCCTACTGCCGTCCGCGACTCGGCGGCATCAAGACACCTAAGCGGGTCGTGTTCGTGCCCGAAATCCCGCGCAGCGCCAACGGAAAGGTCCTCAAGAAGGACGTACGCGGTCACGAGCGACAGATCTGAGGATCGGAGCACCACATGCACCGCACCCTGTTCAACAAGGATCACGACAGTTTCCGCGATGCCGTCCGCCAGTTCACCGAACGCGTTCTCGCGCCCCGTCACGAGGAGATGCTCAGGCGGAAGTCCATCCCCCGGGACATCTGGCAGGAGGCGGGCGCACTCGGCATCCTCGGCCTGTCCGTCCCGGAGGAGTACGGCGGGACAGGCGCGGGCGACTTCCGCTTCAACGCCGTCGCGGACGAGGAACTCGCCGGCTTCAGTTTCGGCGTCGGGGCCAGTCTCGCCCTGCACACCGACACCTGCCCGCCCTACCTCGTGGAACTCGGCACAGAGGAACAGAAACAGCGCTGGCTGCCCGGCATCGCCTCGGGCGACCTGATCAGCGCCATCGCCATGACCGAACCCTCCGGCGGTTCCGACCTCGCCGCGTTGAAGACCACCGCGGTCCGGCACGGCGAGGACTGGCTGGTCAGCGGCTCCAAGACCTTCATCACCAACGGCCACCAGGCGGACCTCGTCATCGTGGCCGCCCGCACCGGCCCCGGCGAGCGGGCCAAGGGCATCAGCCTCTTCGTCGTCGAGGCCGGCATGCCAGGCTTCGAACGCGGCCGCAAGCTGGACAAGGTCGGACAGGAGGAGGCCGACACCGCCGAGCTCTTCTTCACCGACGTCCGCGTCCCCGACAGCCACCGTCTCGGCGAGGTCGGCCAGGGATTCGCCTCGATGATGCGGCTCCTGCCGCAGGAACGGCTGTCGACCGCCGTCACCAACACCGGCCATGTCGCGCGGCTCCTGCACGAGACCATCGAATACGCCAAGGAGCGCCGCGCGTTCGGAGAGACCATCGGCTCCTTCCAGCACAACAAGTTCCTGATAGCTGAACTGGTTACCCGGGTGGAGGTGACCCAGGCGTACGTCGACCAGTGCGTCCTCGCGCACACGCGAGGCGAACTGACCCCCGTGGATGCGGCCAAGGCCAAGTGGTGGGCCGCCGAGACGCAGAACGCCGTACTGGACGAGTGCGTCCAACTGCACGGCGGCTACGGCTATATGAACGAATACCGCATCGCACGCGCCTGGCGGGACGCCCGCGTGACGAAGATCTGGGCCGGGTCCAACGAAATCATGAAAGAGGTCATCGGCCGCGACCTGGGCCTGTAATGCCGCACGCCGAAATCCCCGAGGGAGAACCGCTCTTGGCCATGCCCACCGTCAACCGTCAATGGCTGCCGGCCCGCCGCCCCGTCGGCGCCGTCACCACCGACGACTTCCATTCGCCGAGTCGGACCCGCCGGCCCCCGGAGAGGGGAAGATCCTGGTCCGCACCCTGTACTTCGCCTACGCCGCCAGCCAGCGCATCCGGCTCACCGACGACGGGGCTACCTGCCGCCGATCCAGGTCGGTGAGCCGATGCGGACCATGGGCATCGGCCAGGTCGTCACGTCGAGGAGAACGTCGTGGACGGCTTCGAGAACGCGCCCGCCCTGCTGCCGACGATGTTCAGCGGAAAACAGCCCGGCAAGCTGCTCCTCAAGCTCGGTGACCCGGAATGAACGAGGCAGCCGGGGCCGTGCATGCGCGCCTGGTCAGCCTGAGGAGTCTCGGTGCAGGTCGGCGTCGGCGTGCTCGGGGGCGATGGCGTACAGGATGCGCCGGCCGATGCGGCCGAGCAGCGCTCACCATCTTCCGGTACCCCTCGTCGGTGAGCGTGGCAAGGGTGTGACGGCCGTCAGCCGGGTCGGGGTGGCGGCGGACGTAGCCCTTGCGTTCCAGACGGGCCACGACCTGGGACAGACGGGAGAGCGAACCCTCGGCGAACGCGGCGAGGGCGCTCATGCGCAGTTCCCGCTGTGACGCCTCCGACAGAGCCGCCATCACGCTCACTGCCCTCACCGCCAGCCGCCGACCCGTCGTCATCACCGACCGACTCGATCCGCTCCCTGTCCCGACCCGACACCTGATCCGGAGAAACACCATGAGTGAACAACTCGCCACCCAGCCGGCCCGCCCCCGCGGCCTCGTCGTCACCGGCGGTCTGATCGGCACCGCGGCCGTCGCCGCCGTCCTCAACGCCATTGTCGCCACAGCAGCCCACGCCCTCGGCGCCTCGCACGATTTCCAGCCGCTCCAGCCGTCCGCCTACGTGCCCTTCACCGTCTTCGGCGTCCTGGCCGCAGCTGCCGCCTGGGCGATCATCCGCGCACGATCGACCCGCCCCGCTCGAGTGCTGCGCGTCCTGGTCCCAGCCGTCGTGCTCGTCAGCTTGGTCCCGGACATCATGGTCGGCGCCACCGCCGGCCAGCCCGGTACGAGTTGGGGGGCCGTCGTCGCCTTGGTGGTGATGCACCTCGTGGTCGCCGCCGTCGCCGTCCCCGCCTACCAGCGCCTGCTCCCTCTCCCCACCGCCCAGAACTGACCCCGCGTCCCGTCGCAGTGCGGGCCGCCACGGTCGTATGGCATCCGGTGAGTGCCGTACGGCCGTGGACGGGCTCTTCCCGATCCTGCGCCCGGCGTCCGCCTGCTGCCGATGACGGCCGCCACCGAACCTCCCCCCACGTCCCCCGCTCGTGACATCACAAGGAGGTGTGTCATCGTGACCGACGACATCGACCGCGACCGGCCGCAGACCGAGCCGTCGCCGCCCGCACTGAACCTGGCGCCCGCACCGCACCTGACGCCTGTACCGGACCAGGCGACCCCACCGGACCAAACGGTCCCCGGCACAGTCGAACGCCCAGCAGGACGTGCCCAGCTGACGCTGCTGGTGGCGGGGATCTGTATGCCCGTGCTCGGCTCCGCCCTGATCGCGCCCGTGCTGCCGCACATGCAACGGCATTTCCACAGCACACCCGGCAGCGACGTCCTGGTCCCGATGGTGGTCGCCCTGCCGGGACTGTTCCTCGCCCTGTCCGCGCCACTTCTCGGATCCGTCGCCGACCGGACCAACCGCAAGGCGCTCCTGCTGATCGCCATGGCGCTCTATGCCGTGGTCGGCAGCGCCCCGCTCTACCTGGCCTCGCTGGTGGCGATAGACGTCAGCAGGGTGCTGCTGGGGGCCTGCGAGGGAGTGATCCTGATCTGTTGCACGTCTCTGATCGGCGACTACTGGACGGGAGCGCGGCGGGCGAAGTACCTCTCCGTATCGACGCTGGCCACGTCACTGGCCGCGACGGCGTTCCTGGCCGTGGGCGGAGTGCTCGGGGTGTCGGGCTGGCGGACCCCGTTCTGGATGTACGTGCTTCCGCTGCTGTTGCTGGTGCCGATGGCCAGGCTGCTGTGGCAGCCGCCCCGCACCATTACGCCGGGCGTCGGCACACGGCTGGAGCCGCTGCCGCGCCGTCAGGTCCTGGTCCCGTGCCTGGTCACGCTGTTCGGCGGGCTGTACTTCTTCACCCTGGTCGTCGAACTGCCGTTCATCCTGGACGGCATCGGGATCCACTCGACCGCCGTCGTGGGCACCATCTCCGCCGTCATGGCGCTGGCCACGGCCACCGGTTCGGCACTCTTCCCCCGGCTGGCCGCCAGACCGGCGCGCGTCCTGGTTCCCCTCGAGTTCGCGGGTGTGGCCGTCGGCCTGGCCACCGTCTTCGCGACCGGGGCGCTGCCCGTCGTCGTGACCGGCGCGATCATCACCGGATTCAGCACCGGGGTCATACTGCCGACCCTGCTGGTCTGGGCGATCCACCGGCTGAACTACTCCCAGCGCGGCCGGGGCACCGGCTGGTGGAGCGGCGCGCTGACCCTCGGGCAGTTCTTCTGCCCCCTGGTCGTCGCGGGCCTGAGCGCCGCGTCCGGAGGCCTCCAGCCGGCCCTGCTCGTCCTGGCGCTCGCGGCAGCCCTGCTCGCCGCGACGGTCCTGCTGGGCCTGCGCCACCAGCACGACCCGCTGGACCCGTCCCCCGGCGAGCCGGTCGCCGCTCCGGCAGCGCCCTGACCCTGCGCGACACCACGTGGCCTCCGCCCCGGCACTACCTGAACGTCACGAGAAGGCCTGACGGCGTTCATGCTTCAAGGAGTCTCTTCTGCCGAAGTGGCCTTCGGGGCGCGGTCGTTGTCCTGTTTCTCCCGCGGCGGGTAGTGGGCGTCGTCCAGGACCGGGGTGCTCGGCCGGCCGCGGCGGTGGCGGGTGGCCTCGCGGGCCGAGCCGTCCTCGCCGACCGCGGTGACGATCAGTTCGTCGCCGTGGAAGCGGGCCCAGACCCGGTTGTGTCGATCAGGGCCGGTGATTGTGCCGGAGTTCCGGTGCCCGGGTGGGTGTTCCGCGATCACCACGGCGGCCGCCAAGCCGGTCGCCAGTTCCTGGAGATCTGTCACGACACCGGCGACCTCCTTCTTCCGGTCCCCCGATGCACACTGCAGCAACGCGCCGTCCATCAGGCCGAGATAGTCGACGACCAGAACGTCCAGGCGGCCGTGCCGACCCACCACGGCAGCGCACCGGCGCTCGATCTCGGCGACGGCAGGCGTGGTGCCGTCACCTCCGAAACTCAACAGCGCCTTGCTGTCGGCCTCCGCAGCGACTGCGTGAAGGAGGTCGAGTTCGGAGGGATCCAGCGTCCGGCGGCGGATCTTCTCGGTCGGCACGCCGGTTTCCGCGGCGAGCGTCCGCTCGAGGAGTCCCTCCTTCGACATCTCCAGAGAAGCGACCTGAGCGGGACGGCCCTGGCGGAAGGCACAGTTACGGGCCATGGTCAGGGCGAGCATGGACTTGCCCATCGAGGTACGGGCAGCGACCACGGTGACCCGTCCAGGCCGCAGCCCGCCACCGAGGAGATCATCGAGGGCCATCAAGCCGGTCAGGACCCGGGGCTTGGGCTCGTGCTGCTTCACCGCGGATCCGGTACGGGAGCTGCACGAGCTGGGCGAGCGGCTGGGCATCCCGCGATCGCTCGCCGACCTGGGCCTGACCGTTGCCGACGTGGACCGTGCGCTCGATGTCGATCTCGGGGCGCCGTACGCGAATCCCCGCCCGGCCTACCGGGAGATCTCGGCGTACGGAACGCCGGTCACGCGTCGGGCCACCCGGCGTGCGACCTCGGCGAACGCCGGGGCGGCGGGCGAGTGGCCCGTCTTCGGATAGGCGACCGCGGCCACCGCCTCGAGGGGCTCTTTCGTTGCGACGGCCTCCACTCCCGGGTGCGGGAACATCCGGGCGCCCGACAGTGGCATCAGTCCCACCATGTGCTGGTAGGCGATCTTCGAGGACATGTCCAGGGCCGAGCGGGCGTGGGAGCCGACTGTCGGGGCGTCGTCGTCCCCGTGGCGTCCCCCCACCCACCAGTCGTCGCCCGGGTGGGGGGTGACCCAGGGCTGGTCGTAGACCTCGGTCATGTCCACCGCGGCGGCCGAGGCCAGCGGGTGCCCCTTCCACAGCCCGACGCAAACGGGCTCGGTGAAGATCGGTACGCGTGTCAGGCCCGGCATGTCGACGCTCAGATACATCAGCGCCACGTCGCACTCGCCGGCCAGCAACGGGGCGTGCCCCTGGTGGAAGTCCGCTTCGTGCACCCGGATCGTGGCTCTGGGATACCGCTCGCGGAACGCCTCGATGACCGGATGCGTCAGCTCCGCGAGAGCCACCCCGTAGAGCGCGACCCGCACCTCGTCCCGTCGCCCGGCCCTGATGGTGTCCGCGGCGGCGGCAAGCCGGTCGGCATCGGCCAGCACCTCGCCCGCCCGTTCGAGCAGTTCCGCGCCGTCGGCGGTGAGCGCCACATGCCGTTTGTCGCGGTCGAACAGCTGGACGCCCAGCTCACGCTCGAGGGCGGCGATCGATCGCGTCAGCGCGGGCTGGGTGAGGTGCAGACGCTCGGCGGCGACCCGGTAATTCAAGGTCTCGGCGAGCGCCGAGAAATGGCGCAGGCTCCGGAGTTCCACTCAGCCCTCCAGAAAGGCGTGGTCCACAGCGTTGTGGTCCGCGCCAGGTTACAGCGCGCTTCCCCGCACGTCACCAGGCAGAAATGTGCGGCATTCCCGTCCCCCTCCGACCTGCTGTGATGCACGGCACTCATCAAGCCCACAGATACCGGCATTGGACCGTCCTTCGCCGCGCTGCCGACACTCCCTTCAGGCCGACCAGAACAGCAGCGGATGGGGTGCGAATTGTCCGAGACAACCGAGACAGCCGAGAAAATCATCGAGATTCCGCAGCCGGAGCCGGACCTGACACCGGAGGAACTGGTGCGCCGGGCCGCCGGCATGAGGACCTGGCTACGTGATCATCAGGACGAGACCGAACAGCGAACCGGTATCTCCGAGGACACGCACAAGGCGTTCCTGGAGGCGGGTTTCTACCGGTCCCTCCAGCCACGCCGCTTCGGCGGCTACGAGTTCGACCTGCGGACCTACTCCCGGATGGTCACCGAGGTGGCCCGCGGCTGCCCGTCCAGCGGCTGGAACCTGTGTCTGGCTGCCTCCCACAGCCTGGTGGTGGCCGGCCGCTTCCCCGAGAGCACGCAGCGCGAGGTGTTCGGTCCGGACGGTGACTTCCGGGCCCCGCTGCCGATCGCCCCGAGCGCCACCGCGACGAGGACTCCCGACGGGTACCGGGTCAACGGCCGCTGGGACTACTCCTCCGGAGTCAACGTCTCCACGCACTTCCTGGGTGGCGTGCTCATCATCGACGAAGAGGGCGGCATGCCCACGCCGGGCATGGTGCTCGTGCCCTCCGGCTGGCGGATGCTCGACAACTGGGGCGAGATCCTGGGCTTCCGCGGCAGCGGCTCCAACAGCGTCGTGGCCGAGGACGTCCTCGTACCGTACGAGTACGTGTCCAGGACCCACCTCCTGGCGAACGACGCCACCGACGGGCCGGGGGTGGAACTGCACGGCAACCCGATGTACGCGGGCCGGCTGATGTCGTTCTTCAACATCCAGCTGTGTTCGGTCGTGGCGGGCACCGCCTGGGCCGCGGTCGACGAGTACCGGCGGATCATCACCACCAAGAACAGCCCGATGCCGCCCTTCAAGCCGCGCAGCCACGATCCGGAACACCAGCGCAACCTCGGCCTGGCCACGGCCCTGGCCGACAGCGCGCAGCGGATCATCCTGTCGGTCACCGACGACTACACCGCCTACGCGGCCCGGGGCCTGGCAGGGGGCGAGCCCTTCTCCGAACTGGACGACCGGGCCCTCTCCCTCACGGCCCGGCAGTCCGGCCAACTCGCCTGTCAGGCCGTCGAGATGCTGGCCTCGGCCAGTGGCTCCAGCGCGCTGGCGAACGGCGAGCGCATGCAGCGGTACCTGCGCGACGTCGCCACGTACAAGACGCACATCAACGCCCAGCACGGCTGGTGGGCCACGGGATACGCCCGCTCTCTGCTCGGCGTGGAGAACCCGGCGTGAACCGGTCGACGTCCGCCGCGACGACGCCCGGCGGCGGCCCGGCGGACGACCCCGGCCGGTTCCGGCACGTGCTCGGCCACTACCCGACGGGTGTCACGGTGGTCACCGCGAAGGAACCCGACGGCACCCCGGTCGGCATGGTCATCGGCTCGTTCACCTCGGTGTCCCTCGACCCGCCGCTCGTCGCGTTCTTCCCCGGCCGCTCCTCCACCACCTGGCCAAGGATCATGGCCGGCGGCGCCTTCTGCGTGAACGTGCTGGCCGCCGGCCAGGAGGGCCTCTGCCGGGATGTCAGCGCCAAGGCCCCCGACGTCTTCGACCGCCACCCGTGGCGCGGCGCGCCCTCGGGCAGCCCCGTCCTGGCGGGCGTCGCCGCCTGGATCGACTGCGACATCGCCGACGTGTGGACCCTCGGCGACCACTACTTCGTCCTCGGCCGCGTACGGGAACTCGGGGTGGAGAAGACCGGCGTCTCGCCGCTGGTCTTCTCCCGGGGGCGGCTCGCCCCGTTGCCGCCCCGCCGGGACCACGACGACTCGGCCGACTACACATGGCCCGACTGGCTCTGAGAGATCTGAGAGAAGAGAGACGCACCATGCGCAATCAAGGGCTCGGCTCGTGGCCCGCGCGGCGCGCCCGCATGGCACCGGAGGCCACCGCCGTCGTGCACGACGGTGGATCCCTGTCCTACGGAGAGCTGGCCGCCCGCGTGACGCGGCTCGCTCACGCCCTGCGTGCCTTGGGGGTCGGCCACGGCGACCGGGTGGCCTACCTGGGCGCGAACCACCCGGCCCTGGCGGAGACCCTGTTCGCCGCGAACGCGCTGGGCGCCGCCTTCGTACCGCTCAACACCCGCCTCGCGGCACCTGAGTTGGCCTTCATCCTGGGGGACGCGGGGGCGTCGGTACTGCTGTACGGCGCGGAACTCACCGATGTCGTGGACGCGTTGAGGGACGACGTGGAGGTGAAGCACTACGTCGAGGTGGGGAGCCCGTACGAGGAGTTGCTGGCGGACGCACCCGACGACCCCCTGGACGAGACGGTCGGCCTCGACGAGGTGTGCATGATCCAGTACACCTCCGGCACCAGCGGCCGTCCCAAGGGCGTCATGCTGACTCACGCCAACATCGCCTGGAACTGCTTCAACATCCTGCTGGACGTGGACATCGTCTCCGACGAGGTCGCTCTGGTGGTGGCACCGATGTTCCACACCGCCGCCCTCAACACCGTCTTCCTGCCGGGCTTCCTCAAGGGAGGGACGTCGGTGCTGATGCGCGGCTTCGCCCCGGAACGGGTGCTCGACGTCATCGCCGAGCACCGGGTGACGAGGATGTTCGGCGTGCCCGCGATGTACCAGGCCATGGCCCGGTCGTCGCGGTGGGCGACGGCCGACCTGTCGTCGATCCGGATCCTGCAGTGCGCGGCGGCACCCGTACCCAAGGACCTCATCCACACATACCAGGACCGGGGCCTGACCTTCCTCCAGGCGTACGGCCTGACCGAGACCTCTCCCGCCGCGCTGGGCCTGCGCGCACAGGACAGCATCCGCAAGGCCGGCTCGGCCGGCACGCCCTGCTTCTTCACCGACGTACGCGTGGTGAGCCCCGACCTCACCGATGTCGCACCGGGCGAGGTCGGCGAGGTGATCATCGAGGGCCCCAACGTGATGAAGGGCTACTGGCAGTGGCCCGAAGCGACCAAGGACGCCTTCGTGGACGGAAGTTGGTTCCGCTCCGGAGACGCGGCCACTGTCGACGAGGAGGGGTACGTCACGATCGTCGACCGGATCAAGGACATGTACATCTCCGGCGGGGAAAACGTCTATCCGGCCGAGGTCGAGCAACTCCTCCACCAGCATCCCGCGGTCGCCGAATGCGCGGTGATCGGCGTACCCGACGAACGATGGGGCGAGGTCGGCAGAGCGCTGGTCGTGCCCCGCGCGGGCGCCGAGGTGTCGCCCGACGACATCATGAACTCCCTGTCCGGCCGACTCGCCAAGTACAAGCTCCCCAAGTCGGTCGTCCTCGTCGACGCCCTGCCCCGCAACGCCACCGGCAAGATCCTCAAGGCTCGCCTGCGCAGCCAGTACGGCTCAATGCCGGCCCGAGGCGCCGAGGAGGCATGAGGCCAGGCGACCCGAAAACGCCGGTGGCGGCTGATCCACTTCGACCTCACGGTCACGAAAGGGGTGCGGAGGCCGTTCGCCGGCGGTGTCCGGGGCAGCACGCCCAGGGAACCACGGGAGCACCTTATGCGCAGGGGCCTCAACGAGCGGCAGCAGGCCGTGCTCGATCGGAGTCTTCTTGGGACGGTGCGAGTTCGGCGATGACTTGCCGGGTGGCCGCCAGGTCCGTGAGCTGTACGAACTCCTCGGCATGCCCATCGACGAGGCATCGGTCAACGTCACCCGCGCTCGCCTCGGACGCCTCCTTCGTCAAGGCTTCCCCACCGAGCCCGGACGAGGCCCTACCAGAATCGGACTTAACATCCACTCGGAACTCCGGAAACCGCAGCTCAGGCATGCCCTCCACGTCCACCCGTTGCAACTCCCGAAGTAGGTCGTCGAACCGAGGGACAATTCCCCAAACCGCAGGTCAGGGGCCTTGGCGGTCGACTCATGGATCGCCACGCACTCCGGGTGACGCGTCATCGGGAAGGTATGCAGTCTGACCCCACCCGGGAAACATGCAGCTCAGAGGGGCTTTCAAGGACGAATCCAGGCCCCTCGGAAGGCTTCGTGCGTCATCACCACAGCCGTGCGTCAGCAACCGCTGGGGCGCGCGGGCCGAATTCATCGACGAAGCAGGCGGTCACGGCATCTACCACACACCGTGTGATTCAACCCGTTGCGGCGTCGCCGTCAACGCCTGGCGGCGGCTGCTGAGCGCCCGGCGCGCCTGCCGAGCACCGAACCGGCGGTGAGGCCGGAGCCACCAGGGTAGTTGAACCAGAAGAGCCCGCCGACGAGTTCGCCGGCCGCGTGCAGCCCAGGGACGGGGCGGCCGCTCAGGTCCAGCACGCGCGCGTCGGCGTCGATCCGCAACCCGCCGAAGGTGAAGGTGATGCCGCAGGTCACCGGGAAGGCGACGTACGGAGGAGTGGTCAGCGGCTGGGCCCAGTTGGACTTGGGAGGGGTGATGCCCTCGGTCCGGCAGCCGTCCTTGACCGTCGGGTCGAAGCGACCGGAGACAACGGCGGCGTTGAACCGCTCAACCGTCTCCGCCAGCCGGCCCTCGTCTATGCCGAGTTCCTTGGCCAGGCCCTCCACGGTGTCGGACTCCACCCTGGTGATGCCCGCAGAGGCGTACTCCTCGGGGCGCAGCAGCGGCGCGGACGTCGCGTCGAAGAGCTGGTAGGCGACGCCTGCCGGTTGCTTGAGGATCTCGGCACCGTACTTGGCGTAGGTGTAGTTGCGGAAGTCCGCTCCCTCGTCGACGAACCGGCGGCCCTCGGCGTTGACTACGATGCCGAACGGGTAGCCGCCGCGAGTGAGTTGGTTGGTCAGCTCCCGGTCGCCGGTCGCTCGGGCTTGGCTGTCCCAGGCCACCGCGTGGCAGCCGCTCCAGTGGCCGTAGGGTTGCGCGCCGGCCGCCAGGGCCATGCGGATGCCCTCGCCGGTGTTGTACGGGGTTCCGCGCACCAGGGCCAGGTCCCAGCCCGCGCCCAGGTAGCCGGCCCGCATCTGCGGGTTGGCCTCGAAGCCGCCGCTGGTGAGTACCACGCCGTCGGCCTCGATGCGCTGCCCGTCGGCGAGCATCACGCCGCCAACGGAGCCGTCGGCTGCGGTGGCCAGGCCGGTGACGGGGCTGTCGAAGCGGACTTCGATGCCGCTGCGATCGGCGGCGGCAAGGTGCTGGTCGATCATTCCTTTGCCCCCGCCGACCACGCCGACGGCCAGTCCGCCCCAGAACCGGTAGCGCCCGTCCACCTCGTAAGCCTGCCGGTGGAACATGAGCTCGAATCGCAGGCCGAGGCTGCGCAGCCAGGTCATCGTCTCGCGGGATTCACCGACCAGGATCCGGGCGAGTTCGGGGTCGGTCCTTCCCTGGGTCACCCGGGTCAGGTCGGCGAGAAAGTCGTCCTCGGTGTAGGGGGCGAGGTCGACGCGTCCTGCACGGTCCCCGGGAAGTGGCTCGACCAGCGAGGTGAGGTCGGTGAGCCCGCCGTGGCTGGTGCGCATCGCCCCGGCAGTGAAGTAGGAGTTGCCTCCGGCCCACTGGCGGGGGGCCTTCTCCAGCAGCAGCACCCGTGCTCCCTGCTGTCGGGCGGACTGAGCCGCGCTGAAGCCGGCGTTCCCGCCGCCGACCACGACGACGTCCCACTGCTCGGTCATGTGTACTCCCAATGGGTTCGGACAGCAGATGCCCGGATCGGAGATCCTTTCGGGGCTGGGGCGTACGGATCAGGGACTGTGTGCGTACGCGACCGCAGCTTGAATCTCTTTCACCAGGGCCCGGCGGGCGGGTTGACGGCTGCGCGGCCCGCCCGCCGGGCAGTACGACGATGCGCCAGCAGCACCATCAGTACAATCGAAAGAAATTGAAGCTGCTTTCACAAATGCTTAAGGCGGTTGGGATGAGCCTCGATGTACGCCGCATGCTGGTGCTGGCCGAGGTGGCTCGCCGGGGCTCCATCACGGCGGCCTCGATCGCCCTGAGCTATACGCCCTCGGCGGTGTCCCAGCAGATCAGCAGGCTGGAAGCGGAGGCCGGGCAGCCGCTGATCGCGCGGCACCCCCGGGGCGTCACGCTCACCGATGCCGGCCGCACTCTGGCCGAGCATGCCGCACGGATCGATCGCCAGTTGCGAGCCGCACGCCGATCCCTCGATGACATCGCGGGCCTGCACAGCGGGACCTTGCACATCGGTACCTTCCCCACCATCGCCGCATCCCTGCTGCCCCGCGTCGTGCCCGCCTTTCGCACCCGGTACCCGCAGGTTGAGCTGGCCGTGCACAGCGACCGCAACGCCGGCCTGATGGACCTCCTCGAGAGCCGGGAGATCGAGCTTTCCTTGATGTGGGACTACCCGTGGCGGCGCCTGGACGAGACCAACCTCGATGTCACCCATCTGCTGGACGACCACACCTGCCTGGTCGTCGCCACCAGCCACCCGCTCACCGCCCGGCACTCCGCCGGTTTTGAGGAGCTGGCCGAGGAGAACTGGATCGTCCGGGGCGATCACCCGGTCGCCGAGCTGCTCACCCGTAGCTGCCGTGCCGCCGGCTTCGAGCCGAAGATCGCCTACCGGGCACACGACTACCAGGAAGCCCAGGCCATGGCGGCGGTCGGCCTGGGCATCACGCTCGCCCCCAGGTTCGCCCTGGCCAGCCTGCGGGACGACGTCACCACCATCGACCTGGGCCCCTCGGCCCCCGTTCGCCGCATCCTGCTCACCCGGCTGCGCGACAATCCACCGACACCGTCAGCCAAGGCCATCGCAGAACTGTTCATCGAGACCGCCGGGACCCTGCGTTCCTAGACACGCGTTCCGCGGCGTGACGGCCGGCGACCGCCGCCGTCCCGCGGGGCATGCCCAGGACCCGTGGCTGCCGAGCTGCTCGGGCCGATTGCCGCACACAGTCAGAGTCGGATGAAGGAGGCCCGGGACTGTTCGAACGGCAGGCGTCATGCCTGCGCCCACCCGGGCACGTGGTGCCTTCTCGTAGAGCGGCAGACGATCCTCTGTTCGTGGTGGCGGTCACGTGGGCGTCGGACGGATGCCTTCGCTCAACCCGGTGTGTACGCCGCAGCGAAGAGCGGCGTCGGCCAGCGTTCTTGTGACCGCCACCACGAACGAAGAAGTCGACGGTTGTGATCGCGCTGACGGCGGGCGTCGCCCTGCCCGCGGCGCTGCTGGCCCTCGCGGCGCTGCGGCCCTCGGCCACACACCGGTCCAGCACGTGCGGGGCACTAGCAGCCGGGGTGCAGGAAGACGGCCGCCGGGCGTTCGGAGCGGGACTTAAGATGATCTCCATGACGTCCTCCAGCCAGATCCGTGAACCGACGAGGCGACCGCGGGTCGGGCGCAGTGCATTCCTGACATGCACCCCCCTGTACTGGGGCTTGGCGCGGAGCACCGCCCTGTTGGACATCGACCTTGTCCAGGACACACCGGACCGGCTGACGGGACGGTTGCTCTCCGGCGACCTGGACCTCAGCTCGATCTCATTGGTCGAGTATCTGCGGCACAGCGATGACCTCGTGATGCTGCCCGACATCGCCGTCGGAAGTGACGGGCCGATCCAGTCCTGTGCGATCGTCACGAAAGTGCCGCTGAGCGCGTTGGATTGCCGCACGGTCGCAGTCGCCACGACCAGTCCCACCTCCGCACAGATGTCCCGGCTGCTGTTGGAGCAGCACTACAGGGTCACTCCGAGGTATGTAACGCGGCCGCCTGATCTTGAGGTCATGCTGGATTCTGCCGATGCCGCCGTTCTGACCGGGGACGCCGCCCTGGCGGCGACGATGAACCGGCCCGTCTCTCCCGGCGTTCGGGCGTACGACCTGGGTGAGCTGTGGAGACGCTGGTCAGGGCTGCCTTTCGTACTGGCCGTGTGGGCGGTACGGAAGGAGACAGCGGCGCGGCGGCCGGACATCGTCGGCATGGTGCACCGCAGTCTGCTGGCCGCGCGCGGCCTCGCGCGGAGTGAGTCCCGCGAGCTTGCCGACCGGGTGGCCGTCTGGGAGCCCTTCACCGCCCCGATGCTGCAGGACTTCTTCACCCGGACCCTCGCCTTCTCCCTCGGGAAGCGGGAACGGCTGGGGCTGAGCGAATTCGCGCGCCGTTCGGGATATGTCACGCCGGCTCTCCCCTCTCAAAGCGTGTTGCAGAAGGCCGTGAACAGGCAGCCTGATCTGGACTGTTGACGCATCCGGTCATGCGGCGAGGGCGAGGTTGTGCATGCGGGCGCCGGCCTGGACGGCGTTATGGAGGCCGTCGCCGCGTTGCCGGCAGTCACGAAGGATCTTGTAGCCGATCACGTGCTCTACGCGGGCGCGGACCTTGCGGTGCGCGGCGTTGTCCTCCTTCTCGCCCTTGAGCAGCGGCCGGCCGGGCCGTTTGCGGTGCGGGACGATCAGGCCGATGTTGATGCAGGCGCCGTCGCCGAGCACGGTGACGCCCTGGCACTGCTCGGCCAGACGCGAATCCCGCCAGGCTTTCGCATCCGCGGTCGTGCCCGGCACCAGCGGGCGGCAGCCACCACCAGGCGCGTGTCCGCGTCCACGATGACCTGCACATTCGCCGAGAAGCGGTAGTTACGTGAGGACGTGCCCACCGTGCCGTCGCGGACCGGAATGAGGGTGCCGTCCACGATCCACAACCGCTCGATGGCATCCTGCGGAGCGCGGACGGGCTCAAGCGCGAGCAGCGGGCCAAGGCGCTGGATCACCCGGCAGACGGTGGCCGGCGAGACGCCGAACAGCGGGGCCAGCTGCCGCATGGTCAGGTTCGTGCGGTAGTAGACCGCCACCAGCAGCACCCGCTCGGCCAGCGGCAGCCGCCACGGCCGCCCCCATCCACAGCCATCCCCACCACGCGCACGCACCGCCCTCAGCAACCGCCCGAACTGATCGATCCGCAGCCCCCTGGACGCTTCCACCCACACCCGCTCGGCCCTCAACACCCCAGCCATACAACGTAGATGCCCTGTTCACGGCCTTCTGCAACACACTTTAAGCACGTCCGAGGCCTGTCGAGCCCAGCGTCTCGCAGGCCCCGGACGTCGGTGCGGGCCACCCCGGTCTCGGGGGGGGGGGGAGGCCGGTGTGCGATGGCAGCCCGCGCGGAGCCGGGAGGGGCGGCCGCCACCCTCACAGGGGGCCGCCCGTGCCCGGCCGTACAGGACGCGTCAGCCAGCGGTCATCACCGTTGCCGCGTATGTCAAGGAGATCAGGGCCAGTACGGCGGCCGGGACGGCCCGGACCGGCGGGTCACCGTGGCGCAGGTGGATCACCGCCGCGGCGGCCATCAGCAGGGCGAGGCCTGTCGCGGCTGCCACGCCCAGCGGCGTCCAGGTCAGCCCCGTCAGCAGACCGGCGACCCCGGCCACCTCCAGCGCGCCGACGACGCGGTAGAGCCGTACCGACATGCCGAGATGGGCCGCCGCCTGGCGCATGAACGGCGCCGCGGCCAGCTTCGCCAGCCCCAGCGGAAGGAAGACCAGGGACAGGGCGACGGCGAGCACGGTGGTCATGAGGCGGACCTGCCCTTGCGTCGCTCGGTGCCCAGCCGGACGTAGTGGTCGATGTGGTCGGGGCTGTCCACGGTGGCGGGGTTGACGACCTGCTCGACCGGGGCGCCCTGGAGCAGTCGTTTGATCGGGACTTCCAGCTTCTTGCCGGTGCGGGTGTGCGGGATGCCCGGCACTTCGAGGATCTCGTCGGGGACGTGGCGGGGTGAGGCGCCGGTGCGGACGGCGTCGCGGATCTTCTCGCGCAGGGTGTCGTCCAGGGTCACCCCGGCCGCCGGGACCACGAACAGCGGCATCCAGTAGCCGCCGTCCGGCTCCTCCGCGCCGATGACCAGGGCCTCGGCGATCTCGGGGAGACGTTCGACGACATCATGGATGTCGGCGCTGCCGAGCCGTACACCGTTGCGGTTGAGCGTCGAGTCGGAGCGGCCGTGGATGATCACCGAGCCGTGCCCCGTGACCGTGATCCAGTCGCCGTGTCGCCACACCCCGGGGTACGCCGAGAAGTAGGCGTCGCGGTAGCGGGTGCCCTCGGGGTCGTTCCAGAAGTACAGCGGCATCGAGGGCATGGGGCGCGTGACGACCAGCTCGCCGACCTGATCGATGACGGGGAAGCCCTCGGCGTCGTACGCGGCGAGCGCCACGCCCAGGTGCGGTGCGGACAACTCGCCTGACCAGACCGGGGTGTTGGGGGCACTGCCGGCGAAGCCGGAGACGATGTCGGTGCCGCCGCTGATGGAGGCCAGCAGAACGTGCTCGCCGACGTGCTCGCGGACCCAGGGGTAGGCGGAGGCGGGCAGGGCGGAGCCGGTGCAGCCGACGACGCGGATCGAGGACAGGTCGTGCGCGGACGGGTCGATGCCGAACTTGGCCATGCCCAGCAGGTATTGGGGGCTGGTGCCGAAGACGGTGACCCGGTGGCGGGCGGCCAGATCCCATAGGCGGTCGAGTTTGGCGAAGGGGGCCGGACTGCCGTCGTACGTACACGTCGTGGCACCCGTCAGCAGTGTGGAGGCGACCAGGTTCCACATCATCCAGTGGGTGGTGGTGTACCAGAGGAGACGGTCGCCGGGCCTCAAGTCCGAGTGCAGCCCCAGGGTTTTGAGATGCTCCAGGAGCACGCCGCCGTGACCGTGGACGATGCCCTTGGGCAGGCCGGTGGTGCCGGAGGAGAACACGACCCACAGCGGATGGTCGAACGGGACCGGTGCACAGGCGAGTTCCTCGGTGCGCGTGGAGGCATCCTCCCAGGGGACCACCAGCGACGGGTACGCCTGCGACGGCCAGGGCAGGCCCATGTGGTCCACCAGCAGGGTCGCCTTCAACGTGGGCAGGGCGTGGGCGAGTTCGAGGACGGCTTCGCGGCGGTCGTGGGTGGTGCCGTTGAACAGGTAGCCGTCGGCGGCGATCAGCACGGTGGGTTCGAGCTGGGTGAAGCGGTCGGAGGCGGCCTTGGGGGCGTAGTCCTGACCGCACACCGACCACACGGCGCCCAGGCTCGCGGCGGCGAGGAACGAGACGATGGCGTGCGGGGTGTTGGGCAGATAGCCGACGACCCGGTCGCCCTTGCCGACGCCGAGGTCGCGCAGGGTGGCGGCCACCGACGCGACCAGGGCACGCAACCGGGCGCCGGTCACCTCGTATCCGGCACCGGTCTCGTCGAGGGCAATGATCGCCACGTCGTCGTCGGACAGGTTGCGCAGGGCATGGTGGGCGTAGTTGAGGGTGGCGCCGGGGAACCAGCGGGCGCCCGGCATCCGCTCCTCGGCCAGCACCTGCTCGTAGGGGGTGTCGGCGTTGATGTCGAAGTACTCCCACACCGCGCGCCAGAAGCCCTCCAGGTCGGTGACAGACCACTGATGCAGGGTGGCGTAGTCCTCCGGGTCCATGCCCTGGAGCCGGGCGAAGTCCGCGATGCGACTGGCGGCCGCAGTCTCCGGATCGGGTGTGAAGAAGGGCGTGCTCATCGCGTCGTACTCCTCAACAGGCTTTTCGGGGCCGTCCGTTCGGAAGGGACAGGGCTTCGGGTGGTGTGCAGCAGGGAGGCCCAGGCGGCGGTCGAGGTGAAGTCGCGGCCGCCTGCCGGGACGATGTCCATGACGACCCGGTCGGGCCGCAGCAGGACCGCATCTGCGTGTCCGGCGCGCAGCCAGGCTGCGAGGGTGCAGTCGTCGCCGAGGTCTGTCACCGGGACGGCGTGAACGCCGAGACTGTGGGCGAGCGCGGTCAGGGAAGGGCCGGGCTCGGTGGCGGTCAGTACGGCGAAGGAGTCGCCGAGCGCCTCGTCGAGCCGGGTGGGCCGTCCGGCGACGCTCACCCATGGTTGGGGGCAGTGTGTGCCCGCCAGCCTTCGGCGGACCCCGCGCCGCACGAGCGGTCCGGCGGTCAGGGGTGGGCTGAGGTCGCGGCCGGCCAGCTCGGTCAGGCCGGGTATGCGGCAGGCGGCGGCCAGCGCTCGGCGGCGGAGCGCGGCGGCACCGTCCTGGCCACCGGTCATGGCCCAGCCCATGGCGACCGCGAGGCGGACCACACGCCGTGCGTGCGGCTTGCGTTCGCTCTCGTAGGTGTCCAACAGCCGTTCGTCGCCGCCCTGCTGGAGGACGCGGGCGAGTTTCCAGGTGAGGTTGTAGGCGTCTCGCAGTCCCGAGCACAGGCCCTGTCCGATGAACGGCGGGGTGAGATGGGCGGCGTCGCCGAGCAGGAAGACCCGTCCGCTGCGCCAGCGGTCGGCGACGCGGGCCCGGAAGGTGTACTGCGTCTCGCGGACCACCTCGAAGTCCCCGTCGTACGAGGGCGGCAGCCACGGGGCGATCAGTTCGCGGACCGTCTCCTGCCCTTCTCCTTCACGGAGCCGGAACTCCCAGCGGTAGCGGGTCTCGTTCACCCGCATGAAGGTCCCCGGCTGGTCCGGGTCGCAGACCTGGTCGACGCCCTCCCAACAACGGACGGGGCCCGTGGTCTCGGCGTCGATGACGGTCCACTTCTCCTCGAAGTGCAGGTCCTCCCAGGCGCCGCCGATGGCTTCGCGGGTGAGGCTGTTGGCGCCGTCGCAGCCGAGGACCGCGTCGGCCCACAGCTCGTGATCGCCGGTGTCGTCGCGGTAGGTGACGCGTACGGGGCCGGTGGAGTCCGGGCCGACGCCGGTGACCTCCACGCCGCCGCGCAGTTCGCACTCCGGGCGCCGGGCCAGGGCGTCGCGCAGCACGCGTTCCAGCTCGGGCTGGTCGAACATGCTGGACTGCGGATACCCGTGGTGCCCTTGCGGGGAGCGCCGGAACTCGGCCATCACCCGGTGCCGGGCATCCAGCAGCCGTAGTCCGTTCGCCGGGCGGGAGATCGCGGTGAACTCCTCGCCGACTCCGGCGGCCTGGAGGATCCGGTGGATCTCGTCGTCATTGGCGACGGCGCGCGGGAGCGGATAGACATCCCGGTGGCGTTCGAGGACGACACTGCGGACTCCGCGCCGGGCCAGCAGAAGGGCGGCGGTCACGCCCACCGGTCCGGCCCCGACGATCACGACGGGCACACGTGCGGCTTCATCGACGGTCATGTGCGGCTCACCTCGGGTATTAGTTCGCGTCCGCGACGGGCGTGCGCTGCTCGCCGAGGCAGATGCGGCCGTCGGGGGTCGCGATCGTCGCCGTGATCACGTCGCCCGGGTTCAGGTAGTGCGGGTTCTTCGCCTGGCTCTTGAAGAACGCCTTCCACTTCACAGCCGGCGGCAGCAGCGCGCCGATCTTCTCGACGGCCTTCGGCGGGGCCTTCAGGGCCGTGCCGCCGGGGGTGCCGGTGAGCAGCAGGTCGCCGGCGTCCAGGGTCTGGAAGCGGGCCAGCAGAGTGAGCGCCTGCGCCGGGCGGACGATCATGTCGGCCAAGGTGCGGTCCTGGCGGAGCTCGCCGTTGACGCTCAACTTCAGCCGCAGGTCAAGGAGATGGGCGAAGTCCTCCGGCTCCAGCAACGACAGGTACGGACCGGTCGGCGTGAAGGTGGGGTACGACTTGCTCTCGTAGAACTGCGTCTTGGTCAGCTGCACCTCACGGGCGCTGACATCGTTGGTGATCACCAGTCCGGCGACGTACGACGGCAGGTCCCGCTCCTCGACCACGGTGCCGACGGGCAGCGGCGCGCCCATCACGAGCCCGAGCTCGATCTCGTAGTCGAGGAACTTCACGCGTGACGGCCGGACTACGGCCTCGCTGGGACCGCTGACCGAACCGGATGCCTTGCGGAAGAACGCGGGCGGGATGTCGCCCTTGAAGCCCGAATCACGGGCGTGGCTACGGTAGTTGACCATCTGGGCGACCACCCGGCAGGGCGTGGTGACCGGGGAGAGCGCGACCAGATCGGCGACCGGAGTGCCCGGCCCGCCGGAGGCAGCGGCCTCCCGGACGGCGTCCCGGTCGGCCAGCAGCTCGGCGGTGGTCACGGCCTTGGTCTCGACGGGGACGGCCCGGTCGCCTCGGACGACCCACCAGCCGTCGGCCGTGCGCAGGACATTGGTGCTCATGTCAGTGCCTTCTTCAGAGGGACGGGTCAGGAGTTGGCGGCCTTGAGCAGGCCGAAGAGTCGCGCTGGGTCCATCTCGTTGTCGCCGCGCAGGGCCTCGATGACATCGCGGACCCGCTGCGGGGAGGGGCTCGCGCCGAGGAAGTCGCGGGTGGCCGGCGGGCCCCACTGGGCCAGGCCGCTGGTCGACATGGGCGCCCACCCGGGCTCGACGTCGCAGGAGAACAGGTCACCGTCGGCGAAGTGCTCCAGCATGAAGCGGTCGGGGTCGCGCCAGTAGTCGAACAGCTGGCTGCCCTGGATGTGCCGGCCAATGCCCCAACTGCGCTTGTAGCCACGCTCCTTGAGGTACTCCCCACCGGCGGCGATCGAGTCCAGGTCGGTGACCTGGTAAGCGGAGTGGACGTACCCCGTGCCCGGCCCCAGGTGCATCGCGAGGGTGTGGTGGTCGGCTGGCACGCTGCCCAGGTCGCAGCGGATGAACGCCATTGTCGGACCGCGCCCGCGCTGCCCGTCCAGGAACAGGAAGTCGGACACGATCATCCCGAGGGTGTCCAGGTACCAGTCCAGGGCCCGGGCGAACACGCGTGTCTCCAGCACCACATGGCCCAGCCGCTGGATGCGGGACGGCTCGCGCGGCGGCCGCTGCGTGGTGTTCGTACGACGGTGATCCGTACCGAAGTTGAACAACAGCGGGTGCTGTTCCGGCAGCGCGGGCAGCCGCTCGCTGCAGTGCACCACACGCACCGGGAAGCCCGACGGGTCGAGCAGGTCGACGACCTTGCCACCACCAGGAACGTCGGCGTCCCGCACGTCCCTGCCCGTCGCGCGGGCCAGCCGGTCCAGGTCGCCCCGTTCGGCGGCGCGGAACGCCGGGCCGATAAAGCGGGACGTACGACCGCGCCGGACCACCATGCAGGGCGAGCCCGCGAAGGTCCCCCGCAACCACAGCTCGCTCTCGGTGCGGGCGGCGACGCCGAAACCGAAGTCGCGGGCGAAGACCTCCGCCCGCTCCAGGTCGGGCTTCTCGAACTCCAGCCAGGCCAGGTCCGCCACCTTGATCACGGGATTCCGGGAGCGGCCGGGATGTTCGCCGCGCAGGGCGCCCTGCTCGCTGTGGAGGTCCTGGTGGGCCGTGATGACGTCCCCGTTGACGCGTGTTTCAGACATGGAGCCCTCCGAGCAACATTGCCGCAATGAGGAAATTATCAACTGTGACAGTTCCGTCGTCAAGACGTTCGCTGCAGTAAATGATGAATTCATCAGGACTGCGATCTACATTGGGTAACCGTTAGACTTCTGCGCATGTCTACGTCAGCCCCGCCCAGCAACCGCTTCGAGCGACGTCGCGCAGAGACCCGTGGAGCTCTCGTGCGAGCGGCCCGGCAGATACTCGCCGAGAGCGGCGACACCAGCGCGAGCATCCAGGCGATCGCCGAGCGCGCGGACGTGGGCTTCGGCTCCTTCTACAACCATTTCGACTCCAAGGCGGAGTTGTTCGAGACGGCGGTGATCGACGCCCTCGAGGAGTTCGCGAAGGAATTCGACGAGCGTCTGACGGGGATCGACGACCCGGCGGAGCGGGTCGCGGGCGGCTTCCGGCTCAGTGCCCGCATGGCCGACTCCCACCCGGAGCTGATGCAGGTCCTGCGCCGCCGTGGCCTCGCGCACATCCACTCGGGCAAGGGACTGGCCCGACGCGCCCTGCGTGATCTCCAGGTCGGCATCGCCTCCGGCCGCTTCACGCCCGTCGACCCCGTGGTCGCCCTGTCCGCACTGGGCGGCACCCTGCTGTCCCTGGTGGAGCTGCGGTTCGCCCGCCCCGAGGTGGACGGTGACGAGGCCGCGGTCAACCTCGCCGAGATGGTCCTGCGGATGCTGGGCCTGCCCGCGGACGAAGCACACCAGGTCGCCCGACGCCCCTTGCCTGACGCCGCCTGACGGCCTCACGCGGACGAGGAGTCCGGGTGGAACGTGACCGAGCGGCCCGTGAAGCGGGCGTCGATTCCGTCCTCGGTGGTGGTGACCGAGCGCAGACGGAGCCCCTCGGGCACGTTCTGCAGCGGAATGGGCTCTTCCAGGGCCTTGTCGAGCAGTGATTTCAGCGGAGGGAGCAGTTCACCCTGCTCCGCGCGTACGTCCGTGAAGGCGATGCGGTTGCCGCCGGCCGCCGAGACGGACGCGCTCACGGTCACGTCGCCGACGAGCGGCAGACTCGCGGTCGCGTCGACCCGCCCCGACTCGTCCCCTTGTGACACCTGCACGCCGAGCGCCCTCGACACGTCCGCGTACGACAGGAACGCGCTCGCTGTGACGCCGTCCGCGTGAGCCTCGTCGGCGCTCCCCGAGGTCTTCAACCCGTCCATCCCGACCGTCAGCCTCGTCACCGGGAGCGGCCGGGTGCTGCCGCCGGCCGGAATGTCGTGGGCGGTCAGGTCGACATGATCCAGCCTGCCCGCAGCCAGTTGGTTCAGCACAGGAAAGCCCCTGACGTGTACTGACGGCCGATCGGCGGTTCCCGTGCCGTCCTGGAACGCCTCGGCCGTACGGCCCTCCGCGCGAGCTGCGGCGATCCGGTCGACCGCGACTCCGCCGACGAGCACGGCCACCAGAGACGCGGCGACCATGATCATGCACCGCCTGGTCCGGGTCGGGGGGCTCGCGTGCGTGGAGCTGTCGCCGTAGTAGGCCTCGCCGGCGTACTCCTCGTTGCGCTGGGACTGATACATGCTTCTCCTCTTCGAGTGGTGCTTGGGGGAGTGCGCCTACGCGGCGTCGTCGTCGGGGCGGACAAGCCCATGGACGCACGCCGCGGCACTGTCTCCGGCCACGCCCATCGCGATCAGGGCCGCGGTCGCGGTGTCCGTGCCGTCGTCGTTCCAGGCCCCGCTGTTCACGCAGTCCAAAAGCCCCAGCAGGTGTCCCTCCAGGGCCCGGGCCAGGACGGCCGGGGGGATGCCGGTCATGAAGGCACCGTTCCGTTGCCCCTGGCCGATGATCGCCTCCGTCATGTCCCGCGCGGGGGCCAGGACTTCGGCGAGCCGATCGGCTCCGAGGTCCTGGGGGGCGAGGCGGAGCAGGATGCGGTAGCGGTCGGCGACGGGCCACACGGCGAGGACGAAGCGCGCCAGCTCCGTGACGGCGTCCGCCATCGGCGGGCGGGGAACCGCGAGCGCCTGCCGCAGGGCCCATGTGGCCTCCTCCACCAGCCCCTCCATCAGTGCGGCCCGGCCGTTGAAGTGGCCGTAGACCGTGCGGCGTACCACCCCTGCCGCCTCGGCGATGTCACCGAGGCTGCTGTCGGGGTCACGGTCGAGTTCCTGCCGGGCCGCTTCGAGGATGCGGGCCCGTGTGAGCAGGGTTCGGCTGCGTTCCGGGGCGGCTGTCAGGTGTGCGTGGATCATGTCGAACCTCCGGTAGGCGGGGGAGGGCGACTCGATAGTTGCACATCAACGGGCAATAAACTAGTCTGCACATCAGCGGGCAATTAGCTGCCCCTGGTGCCGGGCCTCCTCTTGGCCCCCCTGCGCCGCTCCCATCGATTCCGCCCCCGAAGCCACCGCTTCACCCCCTGCCGAGGAGCCCGACCATGCCGCTCTTTCCGAACACACCCGTCGAGAAGATGACGGAGCCCTACCACCGGCGCTGGTGGGCCCTGCTGGTCCTGTGCCTGAGCCTGCTGATCGTGGTCATGGCGAACACGTCGTTGGTTGTGGCCGCCCCCGACATGACCAAGGACCTGGGGCTGTCCAGCAGTGACCTGCAGTGGGTCATCGACGGCTACACCGTCCCCTACGCCGCGCTGATGCTGGTGCTCGGCGCGATCGGCGACAAGTACAGCCGCCGCGGCGCGCTCGTCCTCGGCCTGCTGATCTTCGCCGGAGGTTCGGTGATGGGCGGCCTGGTCGATGAGACGAACCTCGTCATCACCGCCCGCGCGATCATGGGCGTCGGAGCCGCCATCGTCATGCCGGCCACCCTCTCGCTACTGGTCGCGATCTTCCCCCGTGCCGAGCGCGCCAAGGCGATCACCGCCTGGTCCGCGACCTCCGGCCTCGCCATCGCCGCCGGCCCGCTGGCCGCCGGCTGGCTGCTGGAGAACCACGCCTGGGGCTCCACCTTCCTGATGAACGTCCCCGTCGCCGTCCTCGGCGTCGTCGGCGCGCTGCTGCTGGTGCCGCCGTCGAAGGCGGAGGGCATGGGCCGGATCGACTACGTCGGCGGTCTGCTGTCGATCGTGTCGGTCGGCTCTCTGGTGTACGCGACCATCGAGGGCCCGCACTTCGGCTGGGGCGTCGGCCCGATCACCGCGGCCGTCGTCGCCGGCGTGGGCCTGCTGGCCTTCGTCGCCTGGGAGTTGAAGCACCCCAACCCCATGCTGGACGTGCGCAAGTTCACCGAGCGCCCCTTCGGCGGCTCGATGATGGCTGTGCTGTTCTTCTTCTTCGGCACCTTCGGCTCGATCTACTACTCCACCCAGTTCCTGCAGTTCGTCCTCGGCTACGACGCCCTGGAGACCGGTATCCGCCTGCTGCCGCTGGCCGGTGCGGTCTTCGTCGGCGCCGCGGTTACCGGCAAGCTCGCCCCGAAGCTGGGCGTGAAGATCGTGGTCGGCACCGGCATGGTCATCGGCACCGCGGGCGTCTTCCTGCTCACCCGGATCGAGACGGGCTCGACCTACACCGACTTCCTCACGCCCCTGCTGCTGCTCGGCTTCGCCATCGGCCTGAGCCTGTCCCCGGCCACCGACACCATCATGGGCTCCTTCCCCGAGTCGGAGCTGGGCGTCGCCGGCGGCGCCAACGACACCGCCCTGGAACTCGGCTGCGCCCTGGGCATCGCCATCCTCGGCTCGCTGCTCGCCACGTCATACAAGGACAAGCTCACCGACATGGTCGGCGGCCACCTCCCGGCCGAGGCCATGGACACCGCCAAGGATTCCGTCGGCGGCGGCATCGCGGTCGCCGAGCAGGTGGCCAAGAACCCTCAGGGCGGCGCCGAGCAGGCCCAGACCCTGCTGGGAGCGGTGCACGAGTCCTTCGCCCACGCCATCGCCCACACCAGCCTCATCGGCGCCATCATCATGGCCGCCGGAACCCTGATCGTCATCGCCGTCCTGCCCGGCCGCAAGCACACCACCAAGCACGGTGAGGAAGCGGCAGCGGCCACCGAGGAACAGACCGAGACCGTGGGCGCCTGAGCCCCGTACACCGGAGGCCGGAATCCCGATTCCGGCCTCCTCCACCCCCATGACGGGCTGTGCCTGAGCGGCGCACGGCCCCGGGACGGTGCCGGGAGGGGACACCCGGCACCGTCCCCTTTTTTGGCTGTCCGTCCCGGGAGGCTGGGGTGGCGTTCAGCGGACCTCCGACCTGACCCCAACCGGGCCCAGTTCCAGGATGATTGTCGAAGATCAGGCGCTATGGGTGGCTTCGGGGCGGCTTGGTTTGGCACCACTGGCTTGACGCCGAGTTGGGCGGTGCAGCGTCGGGGAGCTGGTGATCAAGCCGTTCGGGGAGGGGCGGGGCAGGTGCGGGGGGATCTGGGAAGAGACGCCGCGCGGTTGAGTGCCGGGTGTGGCGCTGTGGATGGTTGGTATGGCGCTGCTCGGCCTGGGCTGGTGGCGAGATCACGCGGGATTCTGGGCGGACAAGGCGTTCCTCACCACTGTCTTCTCGTCCGTGACGACCGCTTCGTTCGGCGTTCCGTTGGCCCTGGCGTCCTCAACCGGCCTGGAGGAGTTCCGAGCCGAGGTATGTCCAGGTAGTTCGGCCGTGCCGGTGGTAGTCGCCTGTGCCCGTGGACCTGATCAGGGAACGAGAATTCAACGCGCATCTGGATGACCTCAACCACGGCAAGGCGGCGCTTGCCGTCCCGATTCCGCCGAATGTGTTCCAAGGCATGCAGGTCGGCCTCGACGAACTGCGCGGTCCGGCCAAGTGTTTCGCTAGGAGGTACGCATCGTCGAAGATCTGGTCCTGCCCCTCGGGACCCGGTCCGGCGGGCGGAGTGGACCTACCCATATGACGTGGCGGCGCTGGCCCGGCACTACCGTATCGCCACGACGCTGGCGCGGGGGCGGACATGGAAAGACCCCGGCGCTTCGCATCGGGGTCACGTCGAACTGTGGGGGGCGAACTCACGCCTCGGTGGCGGCCATCTCGTCGACGACGATCTGCGCCCGCTTCTCCGGCACACCGGCCGCGATGAGCGTGGTGACGGCCACCCGGGTGCCGTCGTCCTCCAGCGCCCCGGTGTTGACCTCCTCCAGCAGGGCGACCGTCATCGCCTCCAGGCCGACGCTCAGCACCGGGGCCGGCAGGTGGGTGTGGAAGACGCCGTCCCGTTGTCCCTGCTCCACGATGGCCGTGACCCTGACCCGGGCGGGCTCCAGGATCCCGGCGACACGGTCCATGCCGAGGTCCCGTCGGGCCAGCGCCAGGAGCATCCGGTACCGGTCGCCCACGGGCCAGAGCGCCAACGTGAAGTGGGCGAGCGCCCGGTCGGCCGGTTCCGTCACCCCCGCGCCGACCGCGACGGCGGCCTGAAGGGCCTCGGCGGCCTCCTCGGCCAGCGCGTCCAGGAGCGCGGCCCGGCCGGGGAAGTGCCCGAACAGCGTGCGCCGTACGACACCTGAGGCGCGGGCGAGTTCCTCCAGGGTGATGTCGGGGTTCCGGCCGAGCTCCTGGCGGGCGGTGGCGAGGATGCGGGCCCGGTTGGACCGGGCGTTGCGTCGCTGGGGCACACGGCCGACGGGCTGGGACACGAAAGGAACCTCGAAGAAACCAGGGCGGAGAATGGACTTCACCATTCTGGCACGCGGGCCCCGACCGACCCGCGGCCGCATCCGGGCCGGTCGGGAACTGGTCAGGCGGGCAGCTCCTTGATGTCGGACGGCTCCTGCGGCTCGATGCCGTTGAAGCGGTGCCGGAAGTCGCTGGAGGCGGGGTACGCGGCGCGGCGGGAGCGCATGATCGAGCCCAGCGGGCGGTGGGCCTCCAGGGCGTGCCAGGGGCTGAAGGAAAGGACGTCGTCGGCGTAGCGGCGGCGGGCGTCGCTGTAGGCGTCCTGGGCGGGCAGATGCAGCACGGCCACGGTCTGGTGCGGTGACAGTTCCTCGGGCCACAGGACCGAGGCGTCCTCCACCGGCATCCGGTCGATGTCCGTGCACAGCTGGGCCCGGATGTCGTACTCGGCACTGTTGTGCGCGAAGAAGTCAACGACGAGGTCCCTCAGAGCCGACTCGCCGGCCTTCTTGTCGACCTGGCTGCCGGTGAGGGCCCTGACGTTCGCCGAGCGGGGCGCGGCGGACATCTTCGCCACGTGGTCGCCGTAGCGCAGCGCGGCCATGGAGTGGAAGGTCTCGCCGAGGATGTGGTCGTTGGCGGCGGCCAGGGTCTCGACGGCGGGCGGAAGCGGACGTCCGACGCGCGTGAGGGCCTTGGCGGCCACTCGGGCGGCCGCGCCGGTGAGCTGGAGCTGCTGGTCGCTCTGGCCGGGCTGTTTCTCCAGGATGCCCTGGAGTTTGGCGTATTCGGCGATGTTGCCGAAGGGCAGGGTGGGGTGGTTGACGAGGAGGAAGTCCTGGGTGGTGAAGCCGTCGTCGAGGGCGCGGGCCCCAGGGGCGCCGATCACCTTCATCGCGAGGCCGCGCTGGACGGGCACCTGGTCGGAGCGCAGGTCGCCGGGGGCGGAGGAGAAGCGCACGATCACCGGGTAGGCGGCCGGTGCGGCGAAGAGGCCCTGGGCGAGGTGGGCGGGCAGGTCGGGCTGGATGCGCAGTTCGCCGGCGAGGACGCCGTGGCTCTTGGCGTGAGCGTCGCGCAGGCCGTGACGGTGTTTGTCGGCGACCTGCTGGTTGGCCTTGCCCATGGCCGCGACGACCTGGCGGACGAGTTCGTCCTCGTCCGGAAAGGGCTGTTCGAGGTCAGGGCTGTAGCGGACGTACGAGGTCATGGGGAGTGCCTCCGCGCGAGGTGGGGTCAGTTGCTGCCGAGCCAGCGGATGGCGGACAGGCTGGGCATGAAGAAGTACTCGCCGCCGAGCAGGGTGTTGAAGGACTGGATGTTCTGCACCCGGCGCGGCGGGGTCCCGGGCACGGTGAAGTAGGCGCCCTTGTCCTGGAGTGAGATCATCGGGTCCTTCTCCTTGCCCAGGCCCATGAAGTTGCCGGAACCGACCCATTCGCTCTGCAGGAACTCGACGTTGTCGATGGCCCGCGCGCCGAGGGCGATGAAGTCCAGGCCGCGCGGTGTGCCGTCGTCCTTGAGGCGGTCCGGGGGAAGCGGGGTGCCGTAGGAGGTGCCGCGCCGGATGATGCGGCGGATGTTGACGTCGGTGAGGACCGTCAGCTTGGTGTCGCGCGGGTTCATCCGGCGGATGTGGGAGCCGAGCGGGGTGCGCAGCCCGCGCGGGTCGGCGGAGTAGTCGAAGTCGTTGATCCGGTTCGGGTCCTCACCGACCGCGGGGGTGTCCCGTTCCGGGGTCAGGGCGAGCGGTGCGCCGCTGCGCCAGCGGCCGACCAGCTTGGCGGCCAGCAGTTCGCGTTCGGCCTCGGTGGAGGCGTTGTCGTGCAGCCACTTGTTGAAGGCCGCGACGTGGGAGTGGTACTTGCGGAAGACGACGTAGGTGCCGTTGCGGCCCAGGACGTCCGGAGCCGGCACGGGCAGCGGCACGCCGGTCTCGCTCGGGTGGCCGAGGACGAACTCACCGGCCTTGATGGGCCGTCCGTCGCCGGGCAGAGGTTCGGCGCCACTGCCCTCGACCACCGGCTGGCTGAAGCCGTCCCGGTAGCCGAAGACGTTGAACCCGTCGGCCGCGAAGTCCTGGTGCGACAGCAGCCGGACGCCCGGTACCTCGCCCAACTCCTTCTCGTAGGCGGCGACTTCGGCCCGCCAGTCGTCCTCGCTCGCGGCGTAGACCGAGACAGCCACGTGCACCCGCGGGGTGCCGAAGGGGAACTCCCAGCGGTCCGGCGCGTTCACGCCGGTGTCCCGCAGCCGCTCGGCGCGGGCTGCCATCCCGGCGCGGAAGTTGGCCGGGAAGGAGGCCAGTGAGGTCTCAGGCAGCCCCAGTGCGACCAGTCCCTGGTAGCTCATCGCAAGGGCCAGCCAGGAAGGCTGCGGCTCGTCCCAGCGGGCCGCCGATGTCACCCGCGGGGCCAGTCGGCGCAGCAGCTCCCTGCCCGCGGCCGGTTCGGTGATCTCCAGGATCGCGTGGGTGCCGAAGTAGGGCTCGGGCCGGGCCCGCAGCAACGTCGCCTGGATGTCGTCGAGATCCAGAGTGGGCGGGCGGCGCAGCCGCCGGAACAGCGGGGAAGGCATGGTGCGCCTGCCTTCAGTTGAGGTCCGACAGGAAACGCTGCACGGCGGCCTCCTGCCGCTTGAGCCGGTGGCCCTCCGCGACGGTGAGGCCCGGGTGGGCGACGAACCACGCCTCCGCCGGAATCTGGTACTTGACGATGAAGTCCTTCACATCTGGCGAGGTGATGCCGGGCCAGCCCTCGACATTGCTGAACAGGTAGTCCATCATCTCGGGGATCTTGGTGGCGAAGTCGTCGATGTAGGGGTCCCACTCGCCGTCGAAGGCGGTCGCGAACAGCAGCTTCGTGTCGTTCTCGAGGAACACGAACCGCATGTTGTGAAGGGTGCCGACCTGACCGGCGCCCGCCAGGTTCCCTCCGACCAGCCGGAAGAACTTCCGCAGGTGCGCCGCACCGTTCGGCTTCAGCGGCAGAATCGTCGTCAGCTCGGACACCTCACCGCTCTTGGCGCCAATCCGGCCGGCGGTGGTGACCGCGTGTTCGGCCATCTCCTCCTTGTCGACGAGGATCTCGGCGGCCTTGACCTTGAGAGCGATCTTCGCGTCCAACAGGGCGGTCTCGACCTTCTCGCGGACCGTATCGGGGAACTGCTGGAACTTGGCGTGCAGGTCTGTCTCGCTCATGGCGCCTCTCCTTGGGCGTGGGCGGCAATACTTCACGTATCGCCATAAATAGGCCACCACGGAGTGGCGGGTAAGCGGGACGAGCCCCACTTTCTGACCATCTCCACAGGACTGATTACATCATCAGTTCGCCGATTCGGCTTGTCAATGCACTACTCGCAAGCAGTCGCATGGCGCTCGCCACCATGAGACAGATTGACCCACAGCATCTCTGTGAGTCATCGTGTCTCACAGGTGGCACACCTCGACCCACCCATCACTCGAAGGAGTTCCCGATGGCGGATCACTTCTCCGGACCGCGCATCCTCTTCGACCCTGCGTCCGACGTCGCCGACGTCTTCGCCTTCCCCAGCCCGGACCACCCCGGCTGCCTGGTACTCGTCCTCGACGTGTTTCCGGTCGCCGCTCCCACCGCGCTGTTCTCCGACGCGATCACCTACCGCTTCCGGGTCCGGCCGGTCGCCCCGGCGGCCGAGCGGGCCGCGTTCACTGTCGGAGACACCGAGTACGGCCTCGACTTCACTTTCGCCACGCCCGGTAAGATCCCCGGCAGCGACGAACCGGTCCAGATAGGCACCTGCACGACGCCCAGCAGTGAGCAGGTCCTCTTCCAGGTCGGCGGCGACACACCCGCCGAGGCCGAAGGGCTGAGGATCTTCGCCGGACCACGACTCGACCCGTTCTTCATCGACCTCGCAGGCGTTCTGGCCGCCGACGCCACGCAGAAGCTGGCCTTCCGTCCCGGCGCGAACAACGTCCTCGAAGGGATGAACGTGCTGAGCATCGTCGTCGAGGTGGACCCCGAAGTGGTGTTCGGCCTGGACTGTGGCCCCCTGCTCGGCGTCGTCGGCGAGACTGTGACCTCCGGCGGGCGCCCGGTCCGGCTGGAACGCATGGGCCGCCCCGAGATCAAGAATGTCGTCCTGGCAAGCAAGAGCTTCGACCCCGTCAACAGCGACCTGGAGATCCGAGACCTCTACAACGAGGAGGATGCCTTCGCTGTGCGACCGGACTACGCCGGGGCCTACCGGGCGCGGTTCGACGCCAACCTGGCCTTCTTCGACCGCCTCGACGGCGAGCTCGTCTGGCCGCCGGACGACCAAGGCACTCACCCGATGACGGAACTCCTCCTGGCTGACTTCCTTGTCGTCGACATCTCCAAGCCGTTCGCCGAGGACAGCTGCTTCGAGATCGAGACCGCGCTGCTCGCCGGACGTGAGCACACCACCTGCGGTGGCCGTGCGCCCAACGACGACATCGTGGACACCCTTTACACACTCCTGGTGGGCGGCGTCGACGGCCCGCGCATCAGCGACGGCGTCGACCAGGCCACCCGGCCGGCCACGCACGACTTCCCATACCTCGTGGCCCCCAACCCGAACCCGCCGGACCTCATGACGGTGATGACCGCGCTGCTCGCCCCGCCGGAGCCGGAGGAGGAAGCAGCATGAAGAACCGGCGCGAGCCGACCGACCAGGAACTTGTCACGACCAACGGCGCCCTGGCCCTGGTGAACCTGTCGGCCCAGATCGACGGCCTGGCCGCACCCGTACGCCGGGCGGCCTCGACCGCGCCACTCGCCGTCGCACAACAAGCGGTCCTGGTCGACCTCCTTACACTCCGCGGACACCTCCTGGGCCGCGTCGCCGACTACGAGCAAGCCGCACAGCTCTCCGAACACATGGTGTGGAACGCACCTGACGACCGTGCCGCCCTGCTGGCCCGAGCCCGGACCCGGGCGACCCTGCACCGGTTCGCCGAGGCCATGGCCGACCTCGACGCGGCACGCCGGGCCGGCGCGGCGCAGGCCACTCTGGACGCGGAACGGGCGGCGATCCTGCAAGCGGTCGGCTGCTACGCCGAAGCCCACTCCTTGCTGCGGAGCGCAGCCCTGCACCAGTCCGACTTCACGATGCTGTCGGCTCTCGCCGTGCTCCAGGCGGAACGCGGCGAGACCGCCGAGGCGGAGCACGTGTTCGACGAGGCGCGCGCCGCCTACCGGGGTGTCTCGCCCTTCCCGCTCGCCCAACTGGACTTCCGCCGCGGGGTGATGTGGCTGCGCGAAGGTGACCTGCCCACGGCTCGGTCCTGGTTCGACGCGGCCCGGCGCCGCGTGCCGGGCCATGCCCCGGCGACCGGTCATCTCGCCGAGGTCGACCTGCTCCTGGGTGACCCCGAGACCGCTGTGACCCGCCTGCGCCCGCTGGCGGAGACGAGCGACGACCCCGAGTACATCGCCCACCTCGCGCTTACCCTGCGAGCGGCAGGCCGCCACCAGGAGGCCCAACCGTGGCGGGACCGGGCAGCGAGACGCTACGAGGAACTGGTGACACGCCACCCGGAGGCGTATGCCGACCACGCCGCCGACTTCTGGCTCATGGTCGGAGGTGATGTCGACCGAGGGCTCCAACTCGCCCTGCAGACCATGGTCATGCGGCAGACAAGCCGCTCGTACGCGCTGGTCCGGCACGCCCGCGAGGCTAGCGGCAGGCTGACAGATGCCTCCGGATCAAGAAGCCCTGCGACTAGCATGTGAGGCAACTTGTCTCACACGAAGGGCGGCGCATGCAGGAGGAACGAGTCGATCCACGCCAGGTGCGCAGCCGCGAGGCCATGGTGGCCGCGGCCACCACGCTGCTCACCGAGGGCGGCCTGGAGGCCGTCACGCACCAAGCGGTTGCCACCCGAGCCGGGGTCGGCCGGGCCACGGTGTACCGCCACTGGCCCGACGTGCTCGGTCTCCGTCTGGCGGCGCTGCAGGCTGGTATGCCACCCCTGTCACCGGCGCCCGAGGACGTGCGGGCGGCGTCAGGTGATGAGCCGCGCGCCGAGCTGGTCCATTACCTGCGCCAGCTCGGCGAGCGGCTCGACGACGCCCAGGCCGGGGCGGTTCTCGCCGCCGTACTGGGCGGGGCACAGTACGACGACGGGATGCAGCACCTCCGACAGACACTGCTGACCCAGATCGTGGACGCCCTGCGGCCCGCCATCACTGCGGCCGTCAACCGGGGGCGGCTGCGCGATGACGTCACGGCCGAGACGTTCGCCATGACGGCTGTCGGCCCACTCGTCTACCAGCGTTTTCTTGTGGGCGCCCGGCTCGGTCACGACACGGTGGATGCGGTGGTGGATGCGGCACTACGGGCGTGGGCGCCGTAGCGATTCCGGTTCGACCCCACTACGTTGACGGCTCGCTCCCGTGGAATGGGCGGCGGTCACCATGACCGTGCTGTGCGCCGGCGGCCCCCTCGGGACAGTCGGCGCACAAGCCGTGACAGGAGGCGCGCTCCTGCTCGCGCTCGTGGCCTTCCTGGCCGACCGGGGACGAGGCGTCTGGATCGTCGACCGCGCCCACGATCCTCAGAAGCCGTATCCCAACCGAACGTGATCCCTTGATTCCTGCTGGTCAGGCATGGTTTCGCTTGGGTTGAGGGAGGCATCGCGACGTCTTGTGTCCGCTGCATGGTCGAGGGGTGCGCGGTGGCGTCGGTGCTGGGAATGCTGGAGGAGCGAGAGTCGGCAGCCTGCGTTTGGGTGGAGGGCTAACGAAGTGGAGCCGGTTCTCGATGGTCCACTGCGAGCGCACGATCTTCGCGAGACGCTCGGGGGATGCCTGGTGGCTGGTGAGGTCGGTCAGCACGTAGACCGTCTCGCGGGTGCGTCTGCCCCTCTTCACGCAGGTCCGGTGGCGGACGATCTGCGCGGCGTGCGGGAAGTCGATGCCGAGGGCGGTGACGTCAGGACCTGTACCGTCCGGGTCTCCAACCGCCCGTTGCCGTGGGACCGGTCGTAGAACTTCGCCGTCTGCGCATAAGGGATCGGCTGGTTCTTCTTGACGGGGAAGGCATAGTGCGCGTCCTTCTGCTCGACGAGGAAGTGGGCGTGTGCGCGCTGGGTGTGCAGGGCGTCGGCGGTCACCTCACGCCGGTCAGGTTGTAGGGCTCTAACGGGGCCGCGAAGCAGGTGATTTCGTTGATCTTGTCCGGCACTCGCAGCTGGGTGACGGCCGTCATGGCACAGGTCACAGCGGCCGGCAGATGTGCGGCCGGGCTGTCGCCGCTGCACGAGCCGCGGGTGCTCTTGCCGTCCACGGCCGGGGTGTCGGACCCGGCCGGGTCGGCGCCGAGCAGGTCGGCCAGGCCGCCGGGACGGGTAGTGCTGATGATCCGGCGGACGGTCGCCGGGCTCGGCGCAACGCGGACGGCGAACACGCTGGTGGTGCGGGCACCGAGCCGGGCGAGAGCCTCCTGCGGAGCGTTCTTGGCCCACTGGCCGATCACGGCGAACGAGGGGCCCGACCAGTACGGCCGAGCACGCGATCAGCAGCACGCTCACGAACGGGTGACGCTTCCCGCGCCGGTGCCGCGGATCAGCCAGTGTGGCCAGCCGCTGCGGCAGTCCCGACAGTGCGCGGTGCTGACGCGAGGGCGACTTGATCAGGCAGATCGCACCGAGTGCGTACGACACCGGCGCCGGCGAGGGAGCGGTCCCCCGCCGACGCGCCGGTGAGGGTGCGCCGCACCGTCACCGAGCGGCTGGAGCCCCGAGAGTCCGCTTGAGGAAGGCGATCTGGTCGGGAACCACCTGGTCGAAGCCCTCTCCGACGTAGGGGTCCCAATGGCCGCCGCGGTAGGCGAGCAGCTCGCCGTGCGGAGCCGCGGCCGCGAGAGCGGCACCGGGGCCCGGCGGCGTGAGGTCGTCGTGGTCCATCACCTGGACCAGTAGGGGGCAGGTGAGCCGGGGGGCGGCCGCGACGGCGCGGAAGAAGGGCAGCGACAGGATCACGCGCGCGCTGACCTCGTTGTCGTAGGGCACTTCGGCCGGAAGGAGGCGCAGCATTCCCTCGTAGGCGTCCGCAGTGGCCAGCACGGCGCCCTGCTCACCGCGGCGGCCCACGGTCTTCACGGTGTACGGCTCACGTCCGAGGCGAGCCCCGAGGGCGTCCCGGACGCCCGCCACGCCCAGGCCCAGCACATGGGTCGCCGACCTCTTCACCATGTGCACGAGCGCGGCCCGGCCGTCGGCGAGGGGCGCCTCGCCGCGGAACTCGACGCCAAGCGGGCGATCCGCCAGGGCACGGAACTGGGGGCGACGCTCTGACGCCAAGCCGTCTTGGTATTCCGGCAGGTCCGCGATGCGCCTTCGGCGACTTCGCACCTCGACGACCGTGTCATGGGACCAGTTCGTCAAGCTGCTGTTCCGCCCGGCTCGTCCTGCCGGTCATGGAGGAGCGGGTGCCCCAGCGGCGAGTGAGCTGGGCGACCGTGAAGAGCGCATATCAGACTCCGTTCCCTGATCAGCCGGAGCCGGATCGGCTCCGCGCCATAGAGATCGCATTGGTCTGACCACGAGTTTGGCAACGAAGACGGCGGCCTCCAGATGCCACGCAGCCAGCCGGTCCACAACCTCTCTGCGGATCGTGGCCACAGCTGCGGGATCAGGAGGCACCGCCCAGTCGGCCACCTGATCCTCGCTGAGCCTCTTGGTGCGGGCCGGCAGCAACGCCACGTCGTCGGTGCGCGGCTGCGTGTACATGGACGCCAGGACACTGTCGCACAGCGCGCTCTCCCCTCTGTTCCAGGGACTTTGCAGGGACTTTCAGCGCTGCCCGAGGGACTTCCGAGGACTTTCCGGCGCATAGCGCGGCAAGCCCCCGAAAAATCGTAAAGGACCTCCGACGCAGGTCAGAGGTCCTTTACGAGGCAAAGCCGCAGGTAGCGGCAGACGAGTCGGGCCTATACGCCGGGTTCTGTACGCGGATGGACTCCTACTTACTCAAGGCAACGCCAACACCAGGCGGTCCTGGAGCTGAACTACGGGTCAGCCACGTGTTGGTTCTCAGGCGCCATGGACAGGGGCTGTTTGGTCCTCGATCCATGCGAGCCCTCCAAGGTCCAACTGATGCCGGGCGCGAGTGACGGCGACGTAGGCGAGTCGGGCGTCCGTTTCGCTCACAGGTTCCGGGATCGGACGGCGACTGTCATCCGCCTCGTCGCTGTCCGGCGGCGGTGGAAAGTCGTCGGCGATTCTGACCCCAAGCCACTCCCGCCCCTTTGCCTTGTGTGCGGTGGAGACCGTGACCTCGGCTTTTTCCTCGTCGGTCAGCGCATCAACGGCGGCGATGATGGTGCCGTGGGCGACCCGGTGCGATCATGGTCTGCGCACTGAACTGTTCAGCGCGAGGTTCGCTACTTCCTTTCATGCAGAGAAGAGTTCAGTGCCCAGGTCAGGGCCACGTGGACTGAACTCATTCCTTTCGTCCGACACCGGGCCCGAGGGCGCGGGCGGGTGCTTCTCCGCGGCGACCGCCCGGGCCGGGCCCCGGCTCGGCAGCATCCTGAGCGGCAGCGTCGCGCCCAGGGGGCCGGCCGGGGCGTCCTCGCTCCGGTCGGTCTTCTTCGTCGGCAGCAGAAGCTCCTCGTAACGGCCCAGTGCCAGCACCACGCCGAGCATGAGGAGCGGGATGATCACGGCGAGCAGTGGCATGGCCGTCCTCCCTCTCCGGGGGCGTGGGGGGTCAGCTCCGGGTCTCCCGGGGTTCGCCGCGCAAACCCCGTGTCGGCCTCCGGTCCTCGGGTACGCGGTGCGCACTCGCGAAGATCTGGAGGGACCACTCATGCAGCGAGGAAGTGACCGGCTGAGCGTCCACCGCGACGAGGAGATGAAGCACGAGCTCCAGGGGCTGCTCCGGTCCGGGCGTCCCACGCGGACGGAGGAATGGCACGATCCCGAGCCCGCCGCCGACGACGACCCGGAGGTCGCGGGCGGCCCCGTCGCGAACACCGCGTCCCTGGCCAGGGTCCGCACCGAACTGGCACGCCATCTGAACCGCCACGTGTTCCCCGCGGGCCCCGGGGAACTGACCGCCGCCCTGCGCCAGGCGCACGCGCCCGACGCCCTGACCGAGCGGGTGGGCCACCTGCCCCGGTCGGCGCGCTACACGACGGTCCAGCAGCTGGCCGAGGCGGTCGTCGAGGCCGGGTGAGAGCGATAGACGTACCGATGGCGGTCGCGGGGTTCCGGCGGCCGGGAAGCGGAGGAAGGCCCACTGTGATGGCTGATTTCGTCAGGGAGGTCATGACGCCGGGCGTGGTCGCCGTCCGCCCGGACGCGTCACTCGTGGAGGCGGCGCAGCTGATGCGCGCGCAGGACATCGGCGACGTGGTCGTCGCCGACGGTCAGCGGATCGTCGGCGTGCTCACCGACCGTGACATCACGGTGCGGGCGGTCGCGGAGGGCGTCGACCCGCTGACGGTGAGCGCCGGGTCCGTGTGCACCCCGGATCCGGTGATGGTCGCTCCCGACGACCCGGTGGAGGCGGCCGTCGCGCTGATGCGCACGCACGCCGTACGCCGGCTGCCGGTCGTCGAGAACGGCCTGCCGGTCGGTGTGGTCACCCTCGGCGACCTGGCCGAGGCTGAGGACCCGGACTCGGCGCTGGCCGAGATAAGCCGGGCCGAACCCGACGACGGGGGCACCGTATGACCCGCGGCCGGACCGCGGACATCGCCGCCGGCCCCCGCACGGTCGACGTCGCCGACGTCACCACCCGGTATCTCCTCTACGGACTGCTGCCCGGCTGGTTCGCACCCGGTCTCGCCGACTGGGTGATGCATCGCCGCACCCGCATCGAGGACACGTCGGGCACCAAGGAATCGCTGATCCATTCGCTGATGATGGCCGAGATCGGCGTCCCCATCGCGCTCACCCTGCGCTACGAGGTCAACCCGCTGCTCCTGTCGGTGCAGTTGGGCGGCGCCGCGGTGCACGAGGCGACCGCGCTGTGGGACGTGCGGACGGCTGTCGGCAGCGACCGCGAGGTCAAGCCGGTCGAGCAGCACATCCACAGTTTCCTGGAGTCGTTGCCCTTCGGCGCGCTGGCCGCCCTGATGTGCCTGCACGCCGACCAGGTGACGTCCCTGCTGCGCGGGGGCGGCGGCGACCCCGACGCCTGGAGGCTGGTGCCCCGTCGCCGGCCCCTGTCCCGCGGCTACCTCGCCGGTATCGCCGTGGCCATCGGCACCTGTGTGGTGCTGCCGTACGGCGAGGAACTCCTGCGCTGCGTGCGCACGGGCCGCCGTAACCGCAAACGCGCCTCGGACCGAGCGACGTGGCGCACGAGGAAAGGACGTTGACCATCATGCGTATCGCATTCCTGACCGCCCCCGAGGGGGTCGAGCAGATCGAGCTGACCGATCCGTGGCAGGCGGCCAAGGACGCCGGACACGAGCCCGTGCTGGTGTCGACGCAGTCCGGCGAGATCCAGGCCTTCAACCACCTCGACAAGGCGGACACGTTCCCCGTGGACGAGGTCGTCGGCGAGGCCTCGGCCGGCTCGTTCGGCGCGCTGGTGCTGCCCGGCGGCGTGGCCAACCCCGACTTCCTGCGCATGGACGACAAGGCCGTGTCGTTCGTGCGGGACTTCTTCGAGCAGGGCCGCCCGGTCGCGGCCATCTGCCACGCCCCGTGGACTCTGGTCGAGGCGGACGTCGTGCGCGGCCGCACGCTCACCTCGTGGCCGAGCCTGCAGACCGACATCCGCAACGCGGGCGGCACCTGGGTGGACGAGCAGGTGAAGATCGACGAAAACGGCGGCAACACGCTGATCACCAGCCGCAAGCCGGACGATCTCAAGGCGTTCTGCGAGGCCTTCCTGCACGTCTTCGCCGAGGGGGCCGGCTGATGGGGGCACCGGGCGAGGACCGCAAGCAGCACCAGCGCGAGGCCTTCCACGCGGACGACCCGGCCGCCGGGCCGCTCACTACCGACCAGGGCGTGGCGGTCGACCACACCGACGACTCCCTGACCGCGGGGGACCGCGGGCCGACCCTGATGGAGGACTTCCACTTCCGGGAGAAGCTCACCCATTTCGACCACGAGCGGATCCCGGAGCGGGTGGTGCACGCCCGGGGAGCGGGCGCGTACGGCTACTTCGAACCGTACGAGTCCTGCGCGGAGTTCACCCGTGCCGCCTTTCTGCAGGACCCGTCGGTGCGGACGCCGGTCTTCGTCAGGTTCTCCACCGTGCAGGGGCCGAAGGGCTCGGCGGACACCGTGCGGGACGTGCGTGGCTTCGCGACCAAGTTCTACACGTCGGAGGGCAATTACGACCTCGTCGGGAACAACTTCCCCGTCTTCTTCATCCAGGACGGCATCAAGTTCCCGGACTTCGTGCACGCGGTGAAGCCCGAGCCGCACAACGACATCCCGACCGGCGCCTCCGCGCACGACACCCTGTGGGACTTCGTGTCGCTGCAGCCGGAGACCCTGCACGCGATCATGTGGCTGATGTCGGACCGGGCGATCCCGCGCAGCTACCGCATGATGCAGGGCTTCGGCGTGCACACCTTCCGGTTCGTGAACGCGGAGGGCCGCGGCACGTTCGTGAAGTTCCACTGGAAGCCGAAGCTGGGCGTGCACTCGCTGGTGTGGGACGAGGCGCAGGAGTGCCAGGGCCGTGACCCGGACTTCAACCGGCGCGACCTGTGGAACGCGATCGAGGCCGGCGAGTACCCGGAGTGGGAGCTGGGCGTCCAACTGGTCCCGGAGGAGGACGAGTTCGCCTTCGACTTCGACCTGCTCGACGCCACGAAGCTCATCCCGGAGGAGCAGGTGCCGGTCCGGCCCATCGGCCGGATGGTGCTCGACCGCAACCCGGAGAACTTCTTCGCCGAGACCGAGCAGGTCGCCTTCCACACCGGCAATGTCGTCCCCGGCATCGACTTCACCAACGACCCGCTGCTGCAGGCCCGCAACTTCTCCTACCTGGACACGCAGTTGATCCGGCTGGGCGGCCCGAACTTCACGCAGATCCCGGTCAACCGGCCCGTGGCACCGGTGCGCACCAACCAGCGCGACGGCTACCACCAGAGCGCCATCCATCGGGGCACGAACTACTTCCCGAACTCGCTCGGCGGCGGCTGCCCCGCGCACGCGGGAGTCGACGGGCACGCGTACACGCACTACGCCGAGCGGGTCGACGGCGCCAAGATCCGCAAGCGGAGCGAGAGTTTCAAGGACCACTACAGCCAGGCCGCGCTGTTCTTCCACAGCATGACCGACTGGGAGAAGCAGCACATCGTCGACGCCTACCGGTTCGAGCTCGGCAAGGTCGGGGCGATGACGGTACGCGCCCGTACGGTCGAGCAACTCGCCAAGGTGGACGGGGAGTTGGCGGCTGCCGTGGCCCGCGGCATCGGTGTGCCGGAACCGGCCGGGCAGGAGACGCCGTACAAGCAGGAGTCCCCGGCGCTGAGCCTTCAGGCACTGCGCGGCGACGGCTCGATCCGCACCCGGCAGATCGCGGTCCTGGTCACCGACGGCGTCGACGCCGCGCAGGTGGCCTCCGTGCGGGAGACGCTGGCCGCCGAGGGCGCGATCGTCGAGGCGCTCGCTCCGGCCGACGGCACCGTCGAGGGCGCCGACGGGGAGACGTACGCGGTGGACCGGGCGCTGCCGACGGTCGCCTCGGTGCTGTACGACGCCGTGCTGGTGCCCGGCGGTCCGGACGGGACGCCGCCGTTGGCCGAGGACCCGGACGCGCTGCGCTTCGTGCGGAGCGCCTATCTGCACGGCAAGCCGGTGGGCGCGCTCGGCTCGGGCGTGGAGGTGCTGTCCGTCCTCCAGCCCCAGGGCGTCGAGCTGTCCACCGGCTCGCGGGGCGTGATCGCCGACCGGGGTGTGGTGACGGACGCGTCACCGGGCCCCGCCGACGCGGAGTTCGCACGGGCGTTCGTCGACGCGATCGCGGCGCACCGGCACCGGGACCGGCCGCCGGTGCGCCACTGACCGGTGCGGTCCGGCCTCAGGAGCGGGGAGTCACCGACTCCCCGCTCTGGCGTTCCCGGGCGCCTTCGCGGGTGCGGCCGGCGGCCACCATGCGCTGGGGGTTGCGGCGCAGATACTCGCCCTCCAGCTCGGCCATGCGGTCGTTGTGGGCCCGGAGCGCGTCGCTCGAGCCGTACAGCAGCGTGTCGTGGCGCGTGCGGTGGATCGTCTCCAGCTCCTTCATGAGCTGCTGGTCGTCCAGCCTGCTGGCGTCGACTCCGGTCATGGTGGTGATCCGCTCGTCGTGTTCGTCCATGCGGTCCGGGTACCCGCCCGGCAGCAACAACCCCAAGCGGCATCCGGGAGGGAGCCATGGATCTCGCCTTTCTGCATCCACTCTACGAACATCCGGGCCCTTGGGCCTCCGTGTACGTGGACACGTCCCGGCACACGGAGGCCACGCCCCACGAGCGCCATCTGACGGCCGTGGCACTGGCCCGGGACCTGGATCGGCAGGGCGCCGACGAGGCCACCTGCCGGGCGGTGCGCGAGGCGCTGGAAGAGCTGCGGCACTCCTCCGAACCGAACGGCCGCGCCGTGTTCGCCCGGGCCGGCGAAGTGGTCCTCGATCCTCCGCTGGCCCGTCCCCCGCAGCGGGACAGCGCCGTATGGGCACCCCTGCCGCACGCCGCTCCCCTGCTGGAGCTGGCCGGCGAGGACCCGGTGTGCGTGGTGGCGTACATCGACCGCAAGGGCGCCGACCTGGAGCTGCGCAGCTCGCTCGGGAGCGAGGACGCGGGCTCGGTCACCGGCCGGCAGTGGCCGGTGCACCGTACGAGCACGGTGGACTGGTCGGAGCGGCACTTCCAGCTGAAGGTGGAGAACACCTGGGAGCACAACGCGGCCGAGATCGCCGAGGCGGTCGCCGCCTGCCAGGAGGAGACCCGGGCCGACCTGCTGATTCTCGTGGGTGACGACCGGGAACGGCGGTCGGTGCACGAGCGGCTGCCGGCGCATCTGAAGGACCTGGCCGTCGAAGCGTCGCACGGCACCGGCAGCAGGCTGCTGGACGAGGAGGTCGAGCAGGCGCGCGCGGATCACGTACGGCGGCGGGCCGAGCGAGAGCTGGAACGGTTCCTGGCGGCCCGCGAACCGGACGGCGAGGGCCGCACGGCGGCCGCGGAGGGCGTGCCCGCGCTGGTGGAGGCCGCCCGCGAGCACCGCATCGACGAGCTGCTGATCCGCCCGGACGGCCCCGACGCGCACCGCGAGGTGTGGATCGGGGAGGACCCGGACCAGCTCGCCGTCCGTCGCACGGACCTCAAGATCCTGGGCGAACAGCACTCGTGGCCGGCCCGCGCGGACGACGCGTTGATCCGCTCGGCGGTGGCCACCGGGGCCCCGGCACTGTCGGTGACCCCGGCGCAGGGGCGGGAGGCCCCGGTGGGCGGACTGGGGGCGCTGCTCAGGTGGACGTGAGCGCGGCCCACCGCGCCCGCTCCACCCTCCGGCGGTCTACCGCGCCCGCTCCACCCTCCGCTCGTCCCACACCGCTTCCGGTGTCTCCCGGACGCGTCCGTCGCTGCCGAAGACCAGATAGCGGTCGAACGAGCGCGCGAACCAGCGGTCGTGGGTGACCGCGAGCACCGTGCCGTCGAAGGCCTCCAGGCCTTCCTGGAGCGCCTCGGCGGACTCCAGGTCGAGGTTGTCGGTCGGCTCGTCGAGCAGCAGGGCCGTCACGCCCTGCAGCTCGAGGAGCAGGATCTGGAAGCGGGCCTGCTGGCCGCCGGAGAGCCGGTCGAAGGCCTGTTCGGCCTGGCCGGTCAGCTCGTAGCGGCGCAGCCGGGACATCGCCGCGCCGCGGTCCTGGGAGTGCTCCTGCCACAGGATGTCCAGCAGGGTGCGGCCCTGGAGCTCGGGATGGGCGTGGGTCTGGGCGAAGTGCCCGGGCACCACGCGCGCCCCGAGCTTCCACTCCCCCGAGTGCGCCACGTCCTCCCCGGCCAGCAGCCGCAGGAAGTGCGACTTGCCGGAGCCGTTGGAGCCGAGGACGGCGACCCGTTCGCCGTAGAAGACCTCCAGGTCGAAGGGCTTCATCAGCCCGGTCAGCTCAAGTTGCTTGCAGGTCACGGCCCTTACGCCGGTACGACCGCCCTTGAGCCGCATGGTGATGTCCTGCTCGCGCGGCGGCTCGGGCGGCGGTCCCGCCTCCTCGAACTTCCTGAGCCGGGTCTGCGCGGCCTGGTAGCGGGAGGCCAGTTCATGGCTGACGGTGGCCGCCTGACGGAGGTTCAGCACCAGCTTCTTCAGCTGGGCGTGCTTCTCGTCCCAGCGGCGGCGCAACTCCTCGAACCGCGCGAAGCGCTCACGCCGGGCGTCGTGGTAGGTGGCGAAGCCGCCGCCGTGCACCCAGGCGTCGGCACCGGCGGGGCCCGGCTCCACCGAGACGATCTTCTCGGCGGCCCGGGAGAGGAGTTCACGGTCGTGGGAGACGAAGAGCACCGTCTTGCGGGTCTCCTTCAGCCGCTCCTCCAGCCAGCGCTTGCCGGGCACGTCCAGGTAGTTGTCGGGCTCGTCGAGCAGCAGCACCTCGTCCGTGCCGCGCAGCAGCGCCTCCAGCACCAGCCGCTTCTGCTCACCGCCGGACAGCGTGCGCACCTGCCGCCACTGCGCCTGCTCGTACGGCACCCCGAGCGCGGCCGTGGTGCACATGTCCCACAGCGTCTCGGCCTCGTACCCGCGCGCCTCGGCCCAGTCGGCGAGCGCCTGCGCGTAGGTCAGCTGGGCGGCCTCGTCGTCGACGGTCATGATGGCGTGCTCGGCCCGGTCGACGGCCTGCGCGGCCTCGCGGATCCGGGGCGGCGCCACCGACACCAGCAGGTCCCGCACGGTCGTCTCGTCCCGCACGGACCCGACGAACTGCCGCATCACGCCGAGCCCGCCGCTGACGGTGACGGTGCCGCCGTGCGGCTTCAGCTCGCCGGAGATCAGCCGCAGCAGGGTGGTCTTGCCCGCGCCGTTGGGGCCCACCAGGGCCACGACGGCCCCTTCCCCCACCCGGAAGGACACATCGCCGAGCAGCGCCCTCCCGTCGGGGAGGTAGTACTCGAGATGCGCGGCTTCCAGATGTCCCATGAGGAGGCATTCTGCGGGCGACGGGCGGGGCGGGGCAAACCCTTATCGCACCTCGTCCACGGACCGTCCGGCGGGACCGCTGTCGCCGCTGGGAGCGACGACGGCCCCCGCCCACGACAACGCCTTCCACCCGTCCGAGGGCGAGCCCTCCAGGATCACCACACCGGTGTTGCTCAGTGGGTGGGCTGCGGCGAACGGCACGTCGACGTTGTCCGCGCGGACGGCCGTCCACATCCGGATCGCCGCGCCATGGCTGACCATGGCGACCGTGCGGGCCCCACTGCCGGCCGCCTCCGCGACCACCGCGTCGTAACGCGCCAGCGCCTCCGCGCCCGTCTCGCCGCCCGGCATCCGCAGAGCCGTGTCCCCGTCGGCCCAGGCGAAGACCGTCTTCATGTACAGCTCACCCTGCTCGGTGTCCCCGGGCAGCATCTCCAGCTCCCCGGCGGACAGCTCCCGGATCCCGTCCCGGACCAGGAGCTCCAGGCCCCGTGCGGCGGCCAGCGGCGCGGCGGTGAGCTGCGTACGCACCAGCGTGGAGGCGTACAGGGCCTCGATGTCCTCGTCGGCCAGGGCCTCCGGCAGCGCCGCGGCCTGCCGCTCGCCCAGCGGGGTCAGGCCCGGCCCCGGGACGGCCGTGTCCAGCAGGTTGTCGACATTGCTGGGGGTCTGGCCGTGACGTATGAGGAGCAGACGCATTCAGGGACCCTCCGGGCTCGGCGATCGCCCGCGGAACGGGAAACGGGCACTTCAGGGTAACCGCCGCACCTCACCACTTCTCTCGACTGACGCGGCGTCAGTCCACATCCCAATACGCAGGTCTCACATGCCGACATGCGGGCGTACCGTGATGCGTAACCGGCAAGCCGTCGAACAGGGGAGTTCGTCATGTCGAAGTCGCAGGAGACAGCCGTCTACACGCACGGGCACCACGAGTCGGTGCTGCGCTCGCACACCTGGCGGACCGCCGCCAACTCCGCGGCCTACCTGCTCGGCTCCCTCAAGCCGCACATGCGGATCCTGGACATCGGCTGCGGCCCCGGCACCATCACCGCCGACCTGGCGGCCCTGGTCCCCGACGGCCATGTCACCGGCGTCGACCACGCGCCCGGCATCCTGGACCAGGCCCGGGCCACGGCCGCCGAACGCGGCCTGACCAACGTCGACTTCGCGGTCGCCGACGTCCACGCCCTGGACTACCCCGACGACACCTTCTGCGTCGTCCACGCCCACCAGGTGCTGCAGCACGTCGGCGACCCGGTACAGGCCCTGCGCGAGATGCGGCGGGTCACCAGGCCGGGCGGGTTCATCGCCGCACGCGACGGCGACTACGCGGCGATGACCTGGTATCCGGAGTCGGCCGGCATGGACGACTGGCTGGACCTGTACCGCCGGGTGGCCCGGGCCAACGGCGGGGAGCCGGACGCCGGGCGCCGGCTGAGGTCCTGGGCGCTGCGGGCGGGTCTGACCGACATCACCGCCACCTCCAGCACCTGGACCTACTCGACCCCCGAGGAGCGGTCCTGGTGGAGCGGTCTGTGGGCAGACCGGACGATGGCCTCCGCCTACGCGGAGCGGGCCACCAGCGGCGGGCACGCCACCGCGGCGCAGCTGCGGGCGGTGTCGCAGGCCTGGCGGGAGTGGGGCGAGCACGAGGACGGCTGGTTCGCCGTCCTCCACGGGGAGATCCTGTGCCGAAAAGAGGTCTCGCCGGTACCGGTCGCGCAGTAGGACCGCCGCTCGCCGGGAGTCATTCCCGGGGCAGCAGCGGTCCGAGCGGCCCGAGGTCCAGATTGAGGTCCTCGGGCCGCAGTCCGTACCGCTCGCGCAGTTCGGTCATCCGGTCGTCGAGGAGCATCAGCGTGAGCCCGATCCGCTCCTCCTGGTCCTCGGTGAGGTCGCCCACGTCGAAGCGGCGCAGCGCCTGGCGCTCCATGAGCTGGCGCAGCAGCTCCACGACGGTCAGGACGAGTTTGACCAGGTCGCGCTCGACGGTGTCCGGCTCCAGGTCCATCCGGCCTCGGCGTGCGGTCACAGCAACTCCCCCCAGGGCGACGGCACCTGCTCGTTGACCGAGCTGATCAGCGCGTTGAGATCGATGCGCACCAGATCGACGTCCGCGATGCGCAGCGTGATGTCCCCCGTGATGACGACCCCGCCGGCGAGCAGCCGGTCGAGCAGGTCCACGAGGGCGATCTCCCGGCGTTCGATGACGGTCATGCTTCTTCTCCCGCGAAGGAATAGGCGGCCCACGGCCCGGTGAGTTCCACCCGGATTCCGGGGCTGTCCACCTTTGTCTGGTCCTTGGTCCGGTCCACCAGTTCCACGAATTCCTCGGAATGGTCACGGGGCACCAGATAGGCGGCATTGAGCACATTGCGCCCGGAGACCCCGGACAGTGCGGGATTCTGCGGGGCGTGCAGCCGGGAGTCCTCGGCATACCGGGACAGCGTGCTGTGCAGACCGTTCGCGAACTCCTCCGTCTGCTGCCACAGATCCTCGTGCGCCCGCGCCCGCGTCCGCCGCTGCCGCAGATAGTCCCGGCCCGACGCCGGCTTCGGCGCGGGCTTCGCGCCGGTCTCCGGACCGTTCTCGACGTACACCTTGACGCCCCACTCGACGCGGCCCTGCAGCCGGTCCAGGGTGCGCCGGAAGTCCTCCTCGCGCTCCTCCAGCATGACGCGGACCCCGCTGTCGTCCCGGAAGACGGTGGCGAGCCGCAGGGGCAGCGGGGTGGTGACCACGGTGAGGGCGTCGATCACGCTCTGGTGGGCCCTCGCCGTCTCGGTCAGCCAGTCCAGGTCCTCCAGACGCCTGCGGAGCGGCTCCTCGGCGAAGTCCCGCTCCGGTACGTGACTCACCACGGCGATCAGGCCGTGGTGGGACAGCAGTCTGGGCGGATCGCCCGCCACACCCTTCAACTGGGCCTGCAGCGGCGCACCGAAGGGGCGGCAGACGGCGTAGACGTACCGCAGTCCGGTCATGGGGCCTCCTCCTCTTCCGCACGTTCGTCCGTGCGCTGCCAGCCGTCGAGCTCCATCCGCTCCAGCCGCTCGCGCAACTCGGCGTTCTCTCGGGCGAGTTCGCTGCGCCGGGCACGGGAGGACAGCGCGGGATCGTCCTCCCACCAGTCGATGCCCATCTCCTTCGCCTTGTCCACCGAGGCGATGATCAACCGCAGCTTGATGGTGAGGAGTTCGATGTCGAGGAGGTTGATCCGGATGTCACCGGCGATCACGATGCCCTTGTCGAGCACCCGCTCGAGGATGTCGGCAAGGTTGGCGCCCGAACCCTGTCCATAGGGTTCGGGCATCCGACGGGCCATGCTCATCGACGGCTCCCGCCGTCGGCGTACTCGTACTCGGGCTCTTCCTCGTCCTCGTACTCCGGCTCTTCGTCCTCCTCGTACTCGCCCTCGGCCTCCTCGAGCTCCTCGGGCTCCTCTTCCTCCTCGTCCCGGGGCTCCTCGTCCTCCTCGGGCTCTTCCTCGTCCTCGTCGCGCGCCTCGTCGTCCCTGGGCTCCTCCTCGTCGCCCTCGTACGACTCCTCGCCCTCCTGCTCCTCCTCGGCGACCGCGTCCTCGTGGCTGCGGACCACCTCGCCGTCGCGGATCTCGCCGCGCCAGCTGTCCTCGGCCTCGCCCTTGAGGGTGATGAAGCGGACGTAGTTCTTGAGGTCGAGCCGGGCCCGGCGGCCCTGGGCGCGCCAGATGTTGCCGGTCTTCTCGAACAGCCCCGAGGGGTAGTACTCGATGACCAGCAGCACCCGGGTCAGGTTGTCGTCGAGGCGGTGGAAGGAGACGACGCCCTTGGTGGTGCCCTTGGCGCCCTCCGAGGACCAGGCGATCCGGTCGTCCGGTATCTGCTCGGTGGTCTTCGCCTTCCAGCTGCGGTTGGACCAGAAGACCTTCAGCTGCCAGTCCGACTGGGTGTCGTCGGAGCGGCTGGCGTTCTTGACGCCCTTGGCGAAGGTGCTGAAGTCCTGGTACTGCGTCCACTGGTCGTAGGCCGTGCGCCGGTCCACGCCCACGTCGACGGACTCGATGATCACCGTCGGCTTCTTGCCCGCCCCGCGTTTACCCTTGCCCTTGCCCCCACCGAGGTTCTTGACGGCACCCACGACGTTCTCCTTGGCGCGGGAGGCGCCGAGCTCCAGTGCGGAGCGCAGCGGCCCCTTGCCCTCGGCGAGCTTGCGTCCACCGTCGAGAGCGAGCTTGGCGAAGCCGGGGCTGTTGCCCTCGGCTATGTCGTTCAGCTTGACGGTCGTCTCGCCGAGCTTGCGGCCGACGCCGGTCAGCAGTCGCGTGGCCTGCGCGGCCAGGTAGTCCTGCAGTTCGGCCTTGAGTCGGTCGGCGGCCTCGCTGTGGGCGAGGTCGGTCAGGGGGCCGGCCTTGTCGGTGGCCCCGCGCGCGGCGGAGCTCGCCGATCCGAGGGTCTCGGTCATCGCTCACCGTCTCCCTTCGGCAGGCGGGTCCTGGCTCCGCGGGCCGCGCCCCTGGCCGCCGAGCCGCCACGGCCGGCGGTCTTCTTGGCGGTCTTCTTCGCCGGGGCCTTCTTGCTCGCGGTCTTCTTGGCCGCCGTCTTCTTGGCCGGGGCCTTCTTGGCGGCGGACTTCGGGGCCGCGGTCTTCTTCGCGGCCTTCTTGGCGGTCCGCTTCGCGGGCTCCGCCTCGTCCTCCTCCTCGTCCGGGGACTCGTCCTCGGCCTCCGCGTCGGGGGACTCCTCCTCGGCCTCCGGTTCGTCCTCGTCGTACTCCTCGCGCGGCTCCTCTTCCTCAGTGTCCTCCCGCTCGGCGCCGTCGTCCTCCTCGCCGGAGTCACGGCCGCCGGCCTTGTCGGCCACGCCGCTGAGCTGGTCGTGGACCTGCTCCGTGCGGCTGTGCAGACGGTCGGCGAGTGAGTTGATCTGCCGCTCCACCATCGCGCCGGAGGCCGCCTTGCCGACCCCGCGCAGGTCCCCGCGCAGCTGGTCCCCGATCTCCTTGAACTGCGGGTTGTTCTGCAGTTGCTGGGACACCAGGTCCGCGAGCGCCTTCGGGCTCAGATGCATCCGCTTGCCGGCCACCATGGTGCCGACTGCGACCGCCAGTTTCATCTTCTTGGTACGTCCCAGAAGATATCCGGCCCCTACGGCGAGGCCCATTCCCGCTCGGTTCATCGTGCCGTCCCGTCGCCAGTGCCCGCGCCACCGCGCAGGCCTATCTCCAGCCGGTCCAGAAGGTCGTCCTCCTGTCGGTCGAACTCCTCCTCGTCGATCTCGCCGGCCTCCAACCGCTCCTCCAGCCGCGCGAGTTCGGCCCTGATCGCGGCGGGGTCGTAGTAGATGCGCTCCGCCTCCTGCAGGACCTGCCCGATCGCCCAGCCGCTGCCGCGCACCGGGGCGAAGGGCAGCAGAACCAGCTCCTTGATGAGTCCCACGACCTCACTCCTGGGCGACTCCCGGACCGACCGCCGTGCCCGCGTGCTCGGCGGCGTCCGGTTCGACGAAGCTGTACGGCGGCAGAGGGCCGTTGACGCGCAGCTCGATGTGCGGATGGCTGCCGCGGACGTTCTCCACCTCGGTCAGGAACCGGTCGGCGGAGTCGCGGTCCACCAGGAAGGAGACGTTGACCAGCCAGCCGGTGGACTCGGGGCCCACGCTGACGTCCGAGGCGAGGGGTTCCAGGGCGCTGCGCACCGCGGCCGCGTCCTCGCCCTCCCGGGCCTTGACGGCGGCGACCACCATCTCGCCGAGGCGCAGCCGGTCGTCGTAACTGCCGCCGCCCGACTTGCGGTTGGCCTCGGTCATGGCACGGATGTCCGGGTTGGCGGACATCACCAGGTGCAGCACGGCCTCTTCCTGGTGGGTGGCCTTGACGTTGTACTCGACCTTGCCCTCCAGCGCTCGCAGCCGCTCCTTGTAGTGGTCGACGCGCTCGGTCAGGACACCGGTGACGGTGTCGTCGTCGGGGGCGACGCTGCCGAAGCGCATGGGCAGCACCACCCCGGCCGCGCCCGCCTCGGCGAGCACGGTCTGGTGGGCGAGCAGGTCCTTGCGCTTGGGCCGCAGCCCCTCGGGCGCGTCGCTGACCACAGCCGTCAGCTCACCCGCCTCGAGGATCCGCACCGGGCGCGGCGGGTCGCCCACACCGGCGAGATCCTTCGGCAGCGCGGGGTGCGAGCTCGCGGTGATGCCGTAGACGTACGTGCTCACTCGTCGTCCTCCTTCCTGCGCGAGGAGGTGCTCTTGCGGGCGCGCGGCCGGGACTCGGTCTCCCGCTCGCGGCCCCCTTCGTCGCGTGCCTGCTTGAAGGCGCCGGAAATGGTCTCGGCGGCCCCCGAGAGGGCGCCCTTGGACTTGCCCTGCGCGCCGGACTCGGTCATCTCGCCGACCAGGTCGGGCAGGCCGGGGTCCTTGTGCGGACCGGACTCCAGGTCGAGCCGGTTGCACGCCTCGGCGAAGCGCAGATAGGTGTCGACGCTGGCCACGACGACACGTACGTCGATCTTCAGGATCTCGATGCCGACCAGAGAGACTCGTACGAACGCGTCAATGACCAGACCCCTGTCGAGGACGAGTTCCAGAACGTCGTAGAGGCCACTGGAACCGCCCCCACCGCCGGTCTGCTGTGCCGGGACAACGGTCATGCCGACCGCGCCTCCTTGTCTGTGGTTTCGAGTGTGTGAGCAGGTCGGCGGCCTAGCGGCCCCGCGACCTGTGTGCGTCGGCCCGCCCGCGTTCATAGCGGCGGACGCGCCGGTAACCGGTCAGCTGGCCGTCGGGGTCGAGTTCGACCTGATAGCTCGCCATCAGGCTCATCGTGTCCGGCACCCGGGCCAGTTCGAGGACCTCCACCTCGAGTGACCAGCCGTCCTCGGTCTGTTCGAACGACGAGACGCTCTCGGCGTCCATACCGGTCAGCTCCGCGAGCTGCGTACGCGCGTCGCGCAGCACCTGCATGGGGCCCGGCCGCTTGCTCGCCCCGCCATTCCCTTTGTCCGAATTTTGTGACTTGTGTGAACTCTGGGATTCTTGTGAGTCTTTTGTGTCAGACATGGCCACCTCTTGTTTGCGGGTGGCCGCAATATCAGTGGCCAAACCTTCAGGCGCCGCGCAACGCGTCCAACCTGCGCCGGGCCGGTCCCAGCGCCCGCGCCCTGCGGTTGATCCCGGCCCAGGGATCGCGGCGGACCTGTTCGAGGGCGTCGGCGATGGTCCAGCGGCGGGCGGTCAGGTCCGGGTCGTCCAGCTGGCTCCAGTCGATGGGGGTCGCCACGGGCGCGCCGGGCCGGGCGCGGACGGTGAGCGGCGCGACGGCGGTCTGCGCGTAGGCGTTGCGGCCCACGTCCAGGTAGAGCCGGTCGCCGCGGTCCTTCTTGCGGGCGGCGGTGGTGAGCCGGTCGGGGTGGGCCTCGGCGAGAGTGTCGGCGGTGTCGCGGGCGAACGCGCGGACCTCGTCGAAGTCGTGCCGCCCGTCGAGGGGCACCACCACATGCAGCCCGCGCGAGCCGGTCGTCATCAGCGCCGAGGGGAGTTTCAGCTCGTCGAGGAGCTCGCCGAGCAGCGAGGCGGCCTCCCGCACCGCGGTGAAGTCGTCGCCGGCCGGGTCCAGGTCGAAGACCATCCGGTCGGGCCGGTCCACGCTGCCCACCCGGGACAGCCAGCGGTGCAGGGTGATCGAGGCCTGGTCGGCGAGGTAGACGAGGGTGGCGGAGTCGTCGCACACCGTGTGGCAGACGGTGCCGCCCTCCTTGGCCAGCTCGACGCGGGTGATCCACTCCGGGTAGTTCTCCGGGGTGTTCTTCTGCATGAACCGCGGACCGTCGACACCGTCGGGATGCCGTTCCAGCATCAGCGGACGGCCCCGCAGGTGCGGCAGCAGGAAAGGGGCGGCGGAGCGGTAGTAGTCGACGAGGTCGCCCTTGGTGTACTCCTTCGCCCCGCCGTCCCCCGGGAAGAGCACCTTGTCCGCCCGGTGCACCTCCACCGTGCGGCGCCCGGCCCGTACGGTCCGTACGCCGTCGTCGCTCACCGTACGACCGCCTCCTCCACCAGCAGTTTCCCGGCGGCCGCGATCGCCTCGGCGTCGATGCCGGCGGCGTGCAGCTGCTCCTCGGGCGAGGCGGAGCCCGGCATGTCACGCACCGCGAGGCGCACCAGGCGCGGCACGGGCCGCCCGTCGAGGAAGGCGTCCAGGACGGCATCGCCGATGCCGCCCTCCTCGTGGTGGTCCTCGACGGTCACGAGACAGCCGGTGTCCTCGGCGGCCTGCCGCAGAGTGCGCCGGTCGACCGGCTTGACCGAGTACAGGTCGACGACCCGGGCCCGGATGCCGTCCCGCTCCAGCGCGTCGGCGGCGGTCAGCGCCTCCTGCACGGTGACGCCCGCCGCGACGATCGTCAGCCGGTCCTGGTCCGAGGAGCGCAGCACCTTGCTGCCACCGATCGGGAACTCCTCGTCGGGGCCGTAGATCACCGGGCTCTCGCCGCGCGAGGTGCGCAGATAGCGGACGCCGTCGAGGCCGGCCATGGCGGCGACCAGCTGCGCGGTCTGGTTGGCGTCGCAGGGGTACAGCACGGTCGAGCCGTACACCGACCGCATCATCGCCAGGTCCTCCAGGCCCATCTGGGAGGGCCCGTCCTGCCCGATCGCGGTGCCCGCGTGCGAGCCGACGAGGTTGATGCCGGCGCCGCTGATCGACGCCATCCGCACGAAGTCGTAGGCGCGCGTGAGGAAGGCCGCGAACGTGGAGGCGTACGGCACCCAGCCGCGCGATGCCAGGCCCACGGCCGCGGCGACCATCTGCTGCTCGGCGATGTAGCACTCGAAGTAGCGGTCGGGGTACTCCTTGGCGAAGAACTCGGCCCGCGTGGAGTCGCCGACCTCGCCGTCGAGGGCGACGACGTCGCCGCGTCCGGCGCCGAGGGCGGCCAGTGCCTGCCCGAAGGCGTTGCGGGTGGCGACCTCGTCCCCCATGTCCCAGCGGGGCAGCTCCAGGCTCCCGGCGGGCACGGAGTGCAGCATGCGGGCGGCGGGCGGTTCGTTCACCCGGACGCGGATGTCGCGCGGTCCGCCGAGTTCCGCGATCGCCTCCTCGGCCTCCGGCAGCGGCTTGCCGTGCAGGCCCTCGCGGTCCTGGACGGACTCCACGCCCTTGCCCTTGAGGGTGCGGGCGAGGATCGCCGTGGGCTGACCGGACGTCGAGACAGCCTCGCCGTAGGCCCGGTCGACGGCGTCGACGTCATGGCCGTCCACCTCGACGGTGTGCCAGCCGAACGCCTGGAAGCGGCGGGCGTAGGCGTCGAGGTCGTGTCCGTGCCGGGTGGGGCCGCGCTGTCCCAGCCGGTTCACGTCGACGATCGCGGTGAGGTTGTCGAGGTTCTCGTACGCCGCCTGCTCGGCGGCCTCCCACACCGACCCCTCGGCCAGCTCGCTGTCCCCGCACAGCACCCAGACGCGGTAGCCGGTGCGGTCGAGGCGCTTGCCGGCCAGCGCGATGCCGACACCGACGGGCAGGCCCTGGCCGAGCGAGCCGGTGGCGGTCTCGACCCACGGCAGTTGGCGCGGGGTCGGGTGGCCCTCTAGGCGGCTGCCGAGCTTGCGGAAGGTGAGCAGTTCCTCGTCGTCGACGGCGCCCACCGCCTTGTAGACGGAGTACAGCAGGGGTGAGGCGTGGCCCTTGGACAGTACGAAGCGGTCGTTGGCGGGGTGGGCGGGGCGGTCGAAGTCGTACCGGAAGTGGTTGGCGATCAGCACGGCCATCAGGTCCGCGGCTGACATCGAGGACGTCGGATGCCCGGACCCCGCGGCGGCCGAGGCGCGCACGCTGTCCACGCGCAACTGCTGGCCCAGCTCTACGAGTTCGGCGGTGTTCATGAGTCTCCTTCCGCGGAGGCGTCGGAACGCTTGACGGGGTGTTCGGGTTCGGGGCCACCGGGCTGCCCCTGGCCAGGTTCAGCATCGGAACCGGCCTGGTTCTTGGCGGGCTCACCGCCCGGTTGGTTCTTCGCGGGCTCACCGCCCGGCTGACTCGCAGCCGGCTCACCGCCCGGCTGATTCCTGGCCGGCTCGGGGGTGGATGGCTGCCCCGTGGCGGGCTCACCGCCCGGTTGGTTCTTCGCCGGCTCCGGGGCGTCCGGCTGTCCCTCGCCGGGTTCGAGGATCGGCGCGGTGCCCGTGTCCTCGGCCGTGGCCGCGCCCGGGCCGGAGCGGGTCGTGGTGTCGTGCTGTCGGTCCGGGCGGCCGGCCACCCGGGCCAGTTCCGGGGAGGCGGTGTCCAGCGGGACCGACCAGGAGCGTACGAGGCCCAACTGGACGGCCTGGCGCGGCAGTACGGCGTCCAGGATCCAGTCGGCGGCGACCCGGACGCGGTTGCCGGGCATCGCGGCGAGGTGGTATCCCCGGGTGACCGCACCGGCGAGCGGCCCGGACAGGTGGACACCGAGCGGATTGGCGGCGGCCTTCACCCCGCCCAGGTCCACGACGAACCCCAGGTCGCGGTGGCGGTAGGCGTGCCGCTCGCCGAAGCCGAGGGACGCGGCCACGTTGCGCCCTGCCACCTTGCCCTGCCGCCAGGCGTGCTGCGCGGTCATCGGCGTGTACTGGCCAGGGTTCTCCAGGTCGGGCACGGCCGCCGCGTCCCCGGCCGCGAACAGCTCGGGCCGGCCCGGCACCTGCAGGTGCGGGTCGACGAGGAGCCGGCCGCGTTCCATGGGCAGCCCCAGCGAGTCGGCGAGCGGATCGGGCCGTACCCCCACGCACCACACCAGCGAGCGGGTCGGCACGAACTCCCCGTCGGTCAGCAGGACTCCGTCGTGCGTTGCCTCCTTCACCGAGGTGCCCATCCGCACGTCCACGCCCCGCTCGCGCAGCACCGAATCGGCGGTGCGCGAGAGACGCTCGTCGAGTTCCGGCAGCACCCGCTTCGCGATGTCGAGGAGCAGCCAGCGCGGCCGTATCCCCTTGCGCAAGGGGTGTTTGCGGACCTGCGCGTCGGTGAACAGCTTTCCCTGCGCGGCGACCTCGGTGCCGGTGTAGCCCGCGCCGACGACCACGAAGGTGCAGCGCGCGGCGCAGGTCTTCGGGTCGTCCTCGGACGCGGCGAGCTCCACCTGCCGGGTGACGTGGTCGCGCAGATACAGCGCCTCGGGCAGCCCGCGGAAGCCGTGCGCGTGCTCGGCCACGCCCGGGATCGGCAGCAGCTTGTTGACGCTGCCGGCGGCGAGCACCAGCCGGTCGTAGCTCAGGGTCCCGCCCTCCCCCTCGGGTCCCGTGTAGTGCACGGTCCGTCCGTCGAGGTCGATCCCGTCGGCCTCGCCGAGCACCAGCCGGACGTGCGGCAGGGTGCCGGAGAGGGAGACCGTCACCCGGCGTGGCTCCAGGATCCCGGCGGCGACCTGGGGCAGCAGGGGCAGATACAGGAAGTAGTCGGTCGGGTTCAGCAGGGTGACGTCGGCGTTGTGCCGCATCTGCCGGGACAGGGTGCGGGCCGTCTGGTAGCCGGCGAAGCCGGCGCCGACGATCACGATGCGGGGTCGAGCCACGGTTCGCCTCCGGCGCTGTCGCGTGCGTCGTACGGAAACTTCCGCGTCCCCCTGGTCAGGGTCGCCAAACGTGCGCCGGTTTCCCCTCCGGCCGCCGGGTACCCGGCCCGGGACAGCAACCGCCGACGTCGCGGAGGCAACACCCCCATGCCCGAGTACGGCTACTTCCTCTCGTGCGAGCAGTACGGTCCCGCCGAGCTGATCGAGCAGGCGCGGATGGCCGAACAGGCCGGGTTCCAGGCGCTGTGGATCTCGGACCACTACCACCCGTGGAACGACGAGCAGGGCCAGAGCCCGTTCGTCTGGTCGGTGATCGGCGCGCTGTCCGAGGCCGTGTCGCTGCCGATCGAGACGGCCGTGACCTGCCCGACCGTGCGGATGCACCCGGCGGTGGTGGCACAGGCCGCGGCGACCAGCGCGGTGATGACCGACGGCGCCTTCCGGCTGGGCCTCGGCTCGGGCGAGGCGCTCAACGAGCACATCCTCGGCGACCACTGGCCGCCCGCCCACGTGCGTCTGGAGATGTTGGAGGAGGCGATCCAGGTGATGCGCCGGCTGTTCACCGGCGAGGAGGTCAACCACCACGGCCCGCACTACACGGTGGAGAACGCCCGCCTCTACACCGTCCCCGACGAGCCCGTGCCGATCGACATCTCCGGCTTCGGACCGGCCGCCACCCAGCTGGCGTCCCGGGTCGGCGACGGCTACATCACGATGATGCCGGACGCCTCCATGGTGGAGCAGTACCGCAAGGGCGGGGGCGGCGGGAAGCTGGTCAGCGGCGGCACCAAGGTCTGTTACGACCTCGACAGGGACGAGGCGGTACGGACCGTGCACCGGCTGTGGGCCAACGAGCAGCTGCCCGGCGAGCTGAGCCAGGTCCTGCCCTCCCCCAAGCACTTCGAGCAGGCGCAGCAGCTGATCACCGAGGACATGGTGCGCGAGAACCGGGTGTGCGGCGACGACGTCGACGAGCACGTCGCCGAACTGCGGCAGTTCGCCGACGCCGGCTTCGACCGCGTGTACGTCAACCAGATCGGCCCCGATCTGCGCGGCTTCTTCGACTTCTACCGTACGAAGGTGCTGCCGCAGCTCCAGCAGTCCTGACCCCCGGGGGAAGCGGCGATGAAACTCCACCGGCCCGTCGTCTCCGTCTACACGGTGCCGACCGACGCGCCCGAGGCCGACGGCACCCTGGCCTGGGACTCCACGACCATGGTGATCGCCGAGGTGAGCGCGGGCGACGCGACCGGCACGGGCTGGACGTACGGCCCGCCGGCGGTCGGTGACTTCCTGCGTGACGACCTCGCCCCGCTGGTCGAGGGGCGGGACCCGTTCGACATCCCCGCCGTGCACGACGCGATGTGCCGTTCGGTGCGCAACGCGGGCCGGCAGGGCATCGCGGGAGGCGCCATCTCGGCACTCGACATCGCCCTGTGGGACCTCAAGGCCCGCCTGCTGGAACTCCCCCTCGCCCGCGTCCTCGGCGTCTGCCAGGAGCGGGTCCCGGTCTACGGCAGCGGCGGGTTCACCACGTACCACGACACGCATCTCGCGGCGCAGCTCGGCGGCTGGGTGCACGGGCAGCAGATCCCCCGCGTCAAGATCAAGATCGGGGAGAGCTGGGGACGGGCGGTCCCGCGCGACCTGGCCCGTGTCCAGGCCGCCCGCCACATCATCGGCGACGAGGCCGAGTTGTACGTCGACGCCAACGGCGCCTACACCCGCAAACAGGCGGTACGGGTCGGCCACGCGCTCGCCGAGCACGGGGTGGGCTGGTTCGAGGAACCGGTCTCCTCGGACGACCTGACGGGTCTGCGGCTGGTCCGGGACGCGCTCGTCGTCGACGTGACGGCGGGCGAGTACGGCTACGACCTGCAGTACTTCGCCCGGATGATCGCGGCCGGCGCCGTCGACTGCCTGCAGATCGACGCCACGCGCTGCGGCGGCATCACCGAGTTCCTGCGCGCCGCCGCCCTGGCCCAGTCCCACGGGCTGGAGGTCTCCACCCACTGCGCCCCGCACGCCCACGCGGCGGCGGCCGCCGCGCTGCCCAACATCCGGCACATGGAGTGGTTCCACGACCACGTCCGCATCGAGGACATGTTCTTCGACGGCGCCCTGGACCCGACGGGCGGAACGGTGCGGCCGCTGTGCGGGGTGGGCCATGGTCTGACGCTGCGCACCGAGGAGGTGGAGGACTACCGGGTGCGCTGACGGTGATCCGGGTGATCCGTGTGCAGGTTCAGGCCTGGCGGCCGCGGCGGCGCAGTCCGGTGGTCACCGCCGCGCCCAGGCCCGCGGCCACCAGTCCGGCGCCCATCCGGGACCGGTTGCGGGACACCCAGTCCTGCGGACTGTCGTCGACCGCCTCGTCGTCGAAGCGCCCGTGCGCCCCGAAGTCCCGCCCGTGCGCTCCGTCCACCGGCGCCCACAGATTGCTAGGCCCGCCGTGCCCGCCCTCCTCCTGCTGGGAGTCGAACGCGGTCCGCGCCAGATAGCGGTCCAGGATCCCGGGCGCCACCGCGTTGGCGAGCAGGGTGGCCACCGTGGATCCGCCGACCCAGTACTCGCGCCGCCGTCCGTGCGAGGCCGCGTGCAGGATCGCCCGCGCCGCCACCTCCGGCTGGTAGACGGGGGCGACGGGCCGGGCCTTGCCCGGCATCCGGTTCACCACCCAGTCGAACTGGGGGGTGTTGAGCCCGGGCATCTGCACCATCGTGGTACGCACGCCGGTGCCGCTGTGCAGCAGTTCGCACCGCAGCGACTCGTTGAACCCCTGGATGGCGTGCTTCGCCCCGCAGTACGCCGACTGCAGCGGGATCCCGCGGTAGGCGAGCGCGGAACCGACCTGCACGATGGTGCCCCGGTCCCGCGGCAGCATGTGCCGCAGCGCGGCCCGTGTTCCGAAGACGTAACCGAGGTACGTCACTTCGGTCACCCGGCGGAACTCGTCCGCCGTGATCTCGGTCACCGGCGCGAACACCCCGGTGAACGCGTTGTTGACCCAGACGTCGATCTGTCCGAACGTGTCGGCGACCTGCTGGGCCGCGTCGTCGACGGCCTTCGCGTCGGACACGTCCACGGGCAGGACGAGGGCCTCGCCCCCGGCGCGCCGCACCTCGTCGGCGGCCGCAGCCAGGCCCTCGCGTCCCCGGGCCAGCAGGGCGACCCGGTCGCCCCGCGCGCCGAAGGCCACCGCCGTGGCCCGGCCCACACCGCCGCTGGCCCCGGTCACGACGACGGCCCTGCGGCCGCCCGGCACCGGCATCCCCCAGCGCTTACGCACCACGCATCACGCCCGGTGGTGCGGCAGCTCGGGGTCGATGTCGTCCTGGCGCGGCGCCGGGGAGCCCGTTCCGGTACCCGGTTCGCCCACGACAGGGGCGCCAGCCGCTCCGGCAGCGCCGCCCGGTGCGACGGGCGGCATCGGCGGAACGGGCGCTCCGCCCCCGGTCGGCGGGGTGACCGGCGCGCCGAACGCCCGGTCGCCCTGGGCGGCGGCCGTCAGTTCGGCCTCGCGCTCCGGCGTCGGCCGGGACCCGGAGGGGTGGGCCATGCCGCGCAGGACGTAGGCGACGATGCCGAGGATGGCCGCGGTGATCAGCGCGGCGGCCCAGTCGGGCAGACCGATGGCCAGGGCCAGGCCCACCGCGAGGGCGACGGCCGCGCCCGCGTACAGGGCGACGGCTCCGGACGCGGCGTACAGCATGGCCGTACGGCGCTGCTTGCGAGTCTGTTCGCGCAGTTCGTCACGCACCGTCTCGCGTGCCACCTGCGCCAGCTCGTCGACCAGGTGCTTGTCCAGATGCTCCAGATGATCCAAGCCTTCCATGGCCACCGAGTACCCGTACGGACGTACGCATAACGCCTCGCGCGCGGGAAGCCGCCGGGGACCACGCCGGTGATCAGGGGAACGGATCACCTCCTCCCGCCGCCCCAACTAGGCTCTTGCGCATGGACATTCTGGGAGCCACGCTGCGGATCTGCGTCGACGACCTGGAGAGGGCGGTGCCGTTCTACGAGCGGCTCGCGGGCAGCAGAGCCCTCCGTTTCGAACGCGGTGGCGTGCAGGCGGCCGCGGTCGGCTGCTTCCTGCTGATGAGCGGGCCCGAGTCCGAGCTGGAGGCGCTGCGCAAGGTCGCCGCGACGATCGCCGTCAAGGACGTCGAGGAGGCCCACCGGGTGCTGACGGAGCTCGGCGCCTACATCGTCGCGGGTCCGGTGACGACCCCGGGGGGCCGCAACCTGATCGCGATGCACCCGGACGGCACGGTGTACGAGTACGTGGACCGCAACGCGTAGCCCCGGCCCGGGTCCCGGGTCTCAGCTCTCCGCCGGCCGCATCCGGAAGTCGTAGTGCGCGGGCAGCGGCTCGTCGGTCAGCCGCGCCCACAGACGGCCGATCGACTCCGCGCCCTCGCGCAGGTCGGCGACCTCGAAGCCGGCCCGGAAGAGGTCCAGCGCCTCCTCGGGGCGCCCCTCCGCGAGCAGCAACTGTGCCTCGGTCAGCCGGAACCGGCCACGCGCCCGCGTCGCCGGGTGCAGCCGTTCCCACACCGAGCGCGCCTGGGCGGTACGGCGTACGGCGAGCAGCGCGTCGATGGCCTCGCGGCCCAGCGCCGCGGTGGCCGCCGTCCACGACTCGCCGTTGTCGCGCCGTTCGTGGCACAGGTCGTCGAAGGCCTCGGCGTACCGGTCGGCGGCCCGCTCGTGGTACCCGTCCTCCTGGTCGGCGACGGCGAGGCAGCGCAGCAACGGCCAGAGCGACGGGGCGAGTTCGAGGGCCCGCTCCCAGCTGCGCACGGCCTGCGCCCGGTCCCCGGCGTGCCACTGCGCGACGCCCAGGTGGTACTCGGTGAGCGGGGTCGCGGGCGCGGTCTCCAGCATGTCCCGCCAATGCGGGGCGACCAGCGTCTCGCCGGGCGGCCGCACCCGGCGCGGCTCGGGGAAGGACCCGGCGCGCAGCAGGTGCAGCCAGGGCGCCTGGGCCTCGCCCAGGGTGTCCTCGTCGAAGGGTGTGCCGGGCACCTTCCAGTCGGCGCGCAGCACTTCGAGCGCGCCCCAGCCGGAGCCGGTGGCGAGGACCTCGCCGGGCTCGGCGTCGGCGTACGGCTTCCAAGCGGCGTAAGCGGCGTCGACGTCGGCGCGCGGCAGAGCGGCCTCCAGTCGCGCCTCCGCCGCGTCGGCCGCCTCCGGGGAGCTCAGCGGGCCGTACGCCTCCAGCCACGACACCTCGCTCTCCGGATCCAGCCGTACGTGCTCCAGCTGGGTCCGGGCGAGTCCGGCCTGGATCTCGAGGTAGCCGCCCGTGCCGGGTTCGGTGAGCCACTGCTGCCAGCGACGTCCGCCGGGGCCCTGTCCCCAGAGGAACAGCTTGCGTCCGCGCAGCCCGTCGGTGGAGGTCTGCACGAGCCCGTGCCCGTCCTTGTCGAGGGCGGCGATCCAGCGGCGTCGTGTGTCGGGCAGGTCGTAGAAGTAGTCGGCCGCGTGGGGGTGTTGCCGGATCTCGGCGTTCGAGGGCGCGGGCACCCTGCGCAGGCGCCGCTCGTACCCGAACCGCCAGGCCTCCTCCGCCGGGACCAGGATCCGGCGCTCCTCCGGCACCGCGATGTTGGACCACCAGTACGTGGGCACGGGCCGCTCGTGCGGGTTGCGGACGCGGACGCCGACGTACAGGAAGTCGGAGCCGTCCGGGAGCCAGAGGTCGACCTGGAAGGGCAGGTCGCGCAGGCGTTCCCACTCCCACAGGCGGAGCATCTCCGTGCCGTCCGGGGCCGGGACACGGGCCGCGTGCAGGGGGGAGCAGGCGAGGGTGGTGTGGCCGGTGGCGCCGATGTTCCATTCGACGCCGCCGGAGAACCAGGCGCCGTTGAGGGCGAAGTTCGCGGGCTGGAACACCGGGTTGCGGTAGAGGAGTTCACGCTCGGTGGGCTTGTGGATCAGGGAGGCGAGCCGGCCGCCGAGGCCGGGCAGGACAGTGGCGCGCAGACGGTCGTTCTCGATCACGAGGGCGTCGATCTCGCGGGGTTCGCGCGATCGGCCGTACCCGTCTCGGACCCGGACGGGCAGGATGCCGCGCAGCGACCCGTACCCGGCCTGTCGCGCCTCCCCCACTCTCGGCTTCGCTCGAGCGGGGGCACCCCCACCTCGGGGCAGCTCGTCCCGGTCCCGGTCGTCGATGCGATGAACCTCGTGGAGCTGCCGCAGTGGGGGCAGCGGGTTGTCCGGGCCCAGTTCCGCTGCGGGCAGGGTCAGTACCTCACGTCGGATCGTCGTCACGATCACCATGGAAGCCGCTCACCGGGGAGCTGGCCAGGGGAGGTACCGGTCAGGATTCCGCAAAGGCGGACACGACGACATCGGTGAGCAGCGCGCCCGCCGTCGCCTCCGGATCCAGGTCGGGGTCGTAGATGGTGATGTTGAGGCCGACGCAGTGCGGGGAGGCGAGCAACGGCCGCAGCAGGGCGACGAGTTCGCCGGGCAGGAGGCCGTCCGGGTCGGGGCTGTCGACGGCGGGCATCACGGACGGGTCGAGGACGTCGGCGTCCAAGTGCACCCAGAAGCCGTCCAGTTGCGGAACCGCGAAGGCCTCAGCGGTGGCCCGGGCGAGGGCGTCGGCGCCCCACTCCCGGATGTCCCCGACGGTGACCACCGGGATCTTCAGCGCGGCCAGTTCGGCCCGGTCCGTCTCGAAGCAGTCCCGGATCCCGAAGAACCGCACGTCCTCGTCCCGCAGATAGGGCTTCCGTCCCTCCAGGTCGGTCAGGTCGTCCTGTCCGCGCCCGGTGGCGAGGGCGACCTCCTCGCCGCCCGCCGCGCCGATCCGGTCGGAGTTGCCAGGATGCCGGAAGTCCGGGGAGGCGTCCACGGCCACCAGGCCGTACCGTCCGATCCGGCGCAGCGCGAGGGAGGCGCCGAGCTGGATGGAGCAGTCACCCCCGAGGACTACGGGGAAGTCCCCGGCACGGACGTGCCGCTCGATGCGGTCGGCCAGTCGGACGGTGTACGAGGCGATGGCGGCCGCGTTGAAGACGCCGTCCCCCTCCCGCCACTCCCCCCGGTCGTACCGCGGTGGCACGACCACCCCGCCCTCCAGCGCGCCCAGCCGCTGCACGATCCGCTGCTCCCGCAGCGCCCCGGCGAGCTTGTAGCACCCGGGCACGGTCCCGGGCGCCGGCGGCCGCAGCCCCAGGTTGGAGGGGGCGTCCAGCACGACGACATTCCGCATGCGCGTCATCCTCGCCGACGTGGAGTCGGCAGATCAACGTCAAGCCCGCATCTCGGCGGTGACCGCCCAGCGCTCGTGGTCCCGCCAGGCGCCGTCGATGTAGATCATCTTCGGGGAGAAGCCCTCCAGCCGGAAGCCGCAGCTGCGGGCCAGTGCGATCGACCCGGCGTTCTGCGGCTGGGCGTTGATCTCCAGCCGGTGCAGCCGCATCGGGCCGAAGGCGTACCCGACGACGAGGTTCAGCCCCTCCCGCATCAGGCCCCGTCCGACGGCGTGCGCGAAGGCGCCGTAGCCGAGCGCCCCGCACTGGAAGCCGCCCTGGACGATGTTGTTGATGTTGATGAACCCGGCGATCGCGCCGTCGCCGTGCTCGCCGTCCTTCTCGCAGACCAGGAACCCGGCCTTGGTCGGGTCCTCGATCAGCCGGCCCGCGTAGGCGGCGTACGCGTCCGGGCCGTCCGGCGGGAACAGCCAGGGGTGGTGCAGGTCCTTGCTCTCGCGCGCGCGGGCCGTGAACTCGGCGCCGTCCTCGTAGGTGAAGTGACGTATCCCCACGCGGGGGCCTTCGGCGAGGTAGCGGGAAGCGTGTGGCATTCCGCCAGCCTACGGCGTGGACGGCTCAGCCCAGGGCCGGTTCGGCCAGGGTCAGCGTGCCCGCGTCGGCGTCGAGCTCGGCGGTCACGCCGAAGGGAAGGGTCAGCGCCCCTTCGCAGTGGCCGAACCCGAACTCCTCCGCCACCGGGACGCCGAGACCGCCGAGCCGGTCGACGAGCACCGCGCGCACCTCGTCGTAGGGACCGCACCGCGTCCAGGACCCGAGCGCGACGCCCCGGACGCCGTCGAGCCAGCCGCCGCGCAGCAGCTGGGTGAGCATCCGGTCGATCCGGTACGGCGCCTCCCCCACGTCCTCGATCATCAGCAGCCCGCCCCGGGCGCCCGCACGGGCGTGGGGCGTCCCGAGGTCGGAGGTGAGCAGGCTCAGACAGCCGCCGAGGATCACGCCCCGTGCCCGGCCCGGGACCAGGGCTGTGCCACGGGAGGCGATCGTGGTGACCGTCTCCGGGGCGAGAAGCGTTGCCCTGAGGTGCTCCTGCGCCCGCGTGTTCTTCACGAAGTCGACGCCCGCGGCGGCCGGCCCGTGCAGGGTGACCAGGCCGAGTCTGGTGGCGAACGCCTGGTGCAGCGCCGTGATGTCGCTGAAGCCCACGAACACCTTCGGCCCGGCGGCCCGCATCGCCTCCCAGTCCAGCAGGTCGGCCGTGCGCTGCGCCCCGTACCCGCCCCGCGCGCACAGCACCGCGTCCACCGACGGGTCGCACCAGGCGTTCTGCAGATCGGCGGCCCGGTCCGCGTCCGTTCCCGCGAGATACCCCAACTGCCCGTGCCGGTAGAGGACATGGGGTGCCACGACCGGGTCGAGGTCCCAGCCGCGCAGCACGTCGAGCCCGGCCTGCACCCGCTCCTCCGGCACGGGCCCGGCGGGCGCCACGACGGCGACGCGGGCGCCGGGGGCGAGCCGGGGCGGGCGCCGGAGCTCTCGTAGGGTTTCGCTCACTCCGACAGCTCCAGGGTCGGGACGCCGCTCGGGTCGAGCCCGAAGACCTGGGCGTAGAGGGAGAGTTCGGACTCCAGGACCCGGATCATGGTCTCGGCCCGGCGGAATCCGTGCCCCTCCCCCGCGAAGGCGATGTAGGCGTGCGGCACCCGCCGCCCCCGCATCCGCTCCAGGAACCGTTCGCACTGCGCCGGCGGGCAGATCACGTCGTCCAGGCCCTGCAGCAGCAGGAACGGCACGGCGATCCGGTCGGCGTGCTCCAGCGGCGACCGCTCCGTGTACCGCCCGGGCACCTCCGCCCGCGGCCCGACCAGGGACTCCAGGTACTGCGACTCGAAGTCGTGGGTCTCCCCGTCGCCCCAGGAGGCGAGGTCGAGGACCGGGTAGAGGATCGTGCCGCAGGCGTAGACGTCGGTCTGGGCGAGCGAGGAGGCGGCGGTCCAGCCACCGGCGCTCCCGCCGCGGACGGCGAGCCGGTCGCGGTCGGCGGTGCCCTCGTCGGCGAGCGCGAGGGCGACGGCCGCGCAGTCCTCGACGTCGACCACGCCCCACTGCTCGCGCAGCCGGTCCCGGTACTCCCGGCCGTGCCCGGTCGAGCCGCCGTAGTCGACCTCGGCCACACCGATGCCCCGGGAGGTGAAGTAGGCGATCTCCAGGTCGAGCACGAGCGGCGCCCGGCTGGTGGGACCGCCGTGCGCCCACACGACGTAGGGCGGCAGCTCGTCGGCGGGCGGGACGCACCCCGGGTTGTGCGGCGGATAGATATGGGCGTGGATGTCGCGTCCGTCGGGTCCGGTGAAGGTGCGGATCTGCGGTTCCGGGTAGTGGGCGGGGTCCACGGCGTCCTGGTGTTCGGCGCCGACGACCCGCGCCCGGCCGGTGACCGCGTCCAGCTCGACCACCTCGTGCCCGCTGCGCGGACTGGCACCGACGCCGACGACCCGCTCGCCGTGCACCGCGAGCGTGGGTGCGAACTCCGTCCAGGGGCCCGCCGCGTCGACCACCTCGCCGGTCTCCGGATCCAGGATCCCGAGCGCGCCGGCGCCCCGGCCGTGCACGACGGCGATCAGCCCGGTCTCCAGCGGCGCGAACCACCGGTTGCCGAGCTTCCACAGCGGCCCGCCGAACTCCTCCTCGCGCGGGCACAGGGGTACGTCGTCGCGGTACAGGTTCCACCAGCCGGTGCGGTCGCTCGCGTACAGCAGGGAGCCGTCGGCCGCCCAGTCGACCTGCGCGATCGACTCCTCGGGCCCGCCGGCGACCGTCCGCGGTCCGTGCAGGGTGCCGTCCTCGCCGACCCCGGCGACGATCAGCTCGGTGCCGTCCCAGGGCATGCGCGGGTGGTCCCAGGCGAGCCAGGCGGCGCTGCGGCCGTCGGGCGAGAGGCGCGGCCCGGTGACGAACCGGTGCCGCTCGTCGGTGAGTTCGCGCACGGCGCCCCGGTCCTGCGCGGCCGACCCGTCGAGCGGCACGGCGGCCAGGACGCGGCGTACGTCGGTGGATCCGTCGCCGGTGAACTCCTCCAGCACGGCCCACACTTCACCGCGCCCCGGCAGCAACTGCGGCTCCGCCCAGCGCAGTCCGCCGCCGACGAGGGAGACGGGGGTCAACGGGCTCGGTTCGCCGCCGGGTTCGCAGCGGTACAGCCGCTGGTCGGCGAAGTTCACGAACACCACGACGGGCCGGCCGTCCACCATCGCGCCGGCCCAGGGGTGGCCGCCGTACTCGATGACGCGGCTGCGGACGTTCCACGGCGCGGGCAGGACGGACTCCTCCCGGCCGCCGACGCGCCGCCGCACGAGGGTGCGCCGGCCGCCCTCGCCGGGTCTCGGCTCGGTCCACCACGCCTCGTCGCCGACGAAGCCGACGTGCTCGGGGTGCCCGTCGTGCGCGGCGGCGAGGGCCGCGTCGATGGGTGAGGGCCAGGAGCCGTAGGGCAGGGTGTGCACGTTCTCCCCCAAGTCCGATCACGCCGTCCGCAGGAACCGGTCGAGTACCCGGACTCCGAAGTGCAGTGCCTCGACGGGGACGCGCTCGTCGACGCCGTGGAACATCGCCTGGTAGTCGTAGCCCTCGGGGAGCTTCAGCGGGGTGAAGCCGTAGCCGGTGATGCCGAGGCGCGAGAACTCCTTGGCGTCGGTGCCGCCGGACATGCAGTACGGCACGACGTGCCCCTCGGGCGCGAACTCCTCGACGGCCGCCCGCATTCTCGCAAACGTGGGCGTGTCCAGGGGCGCCTGGAGGGCGACCGACCGGTGGTGGAACTCCCAGTCGACGTCCGGACCGGTGAGCCGGTCGAGGGTGGCGCGGAACTCGTCCTCGGCACCGAAGAGATACCGTCCGTCGACGTAGGCGACGGCCTCGCCCGGGATGACGTTGACCTTGTAACCGGCGTCCAGCATGGTCGGGTTGGCGCTGTTGCGGACGGTCGACTCAACCAGCCTGGCGGCGGGCCCGAGCTTCTCCAGCAGCCGGTCGACGTCCTCGTGGCCGTCCTCGATGCCGTGGAGCGCGGCCAGTTCGTCGAGGGCCGCGCGCACGGTCGGGGTCAGCCGCGCCGGCCACTCGTACGCGCCGATACGGGTGATCGCCGCGGACAGCCGGGTGACCGCGTTCTCCCGGTTCACCTTGGAGCCGTGTCCGGCCCGTCCGCGCGCGGTGAGCTTCAGCCAGGCGGTGCCCCGTTCACCGGCCGCGATCGGGTAGATCTGCCGCCCGTCGCCGTCGTGGAAGGTGAACGCCCCCGACTCGCCGACGCCTTCGGTGCATCCCTCGAAGAGGCCCGCGTGCTTGTCGGCGAGGAAGGCGGAGCCGTCCCGGGCGCTGTCCTCCTCGTCGGCGGTGAACGCGACCACGATGTCCCGCCGGGGCCGCACGCCGCCTCGCGCCCAGTCCCGCACGACGGCCAGGATCATCGCGTCCATGTTCTTCATGTCGACGGCGCCGCGCCCCCACACGACCCCGTCGCGGACCTCCCCCGAGAAGGGATGCACGCTCCAGTCCTCGGCCCGGGCGGGTACGACGTCCAGATGACCGTGCACGAGCAGCGCGTCGGCGGACGGATCGGACCCCTCGACGCGGGCGACGACGTTGGTCCGCCCCTTGGTCCGCTCCAGCAGCACCGGCTCCAGTCCGGCCCCCGCCAGCTGCTCGGCCGCGTACTCGGCGGCGGGCCGCTCCCGGCAGTCCCCGCCGCCCTTGTTGCTGGTGTCGATGCGGATGAGGTCGGAGGTGAACCGCACGACCTCGTCCAGTGCCCGTTCGTCAGCCATACTGCTCCTCCACGGCGGCCGAGACGATCGTGGTGACCGCCTTGAAGGTACGGATGCCCTCGTACATGGTGTCGTTGGTGTACGCCACCTTCCGTTCCCCGACCCGGTTCACTCCCGGCACGACGGTGGCGGCCATCGCGAGATGCTCGGCGTCGAACTCGACCGCGATCGTGAACGGCCCCGCCTGCACCGGTTCCTGACGGACCGCCAGCCGTGCGGCCTCCTTGGCGGCGGCCCGGATGTCCGCGGCCGTCCTGGCCGGGGTACGGCACACGGCCGCGTACCGCGAGACATGGTCCTTGACGGCGACCTTCAACGCCTCGGGCGCGTACCCGAGGGCGTCCTCGCAGGCCACGTCGTCACCGGTGACGAGGACGACCGGGACGCCGTACTCGGCGACGACGTGCGCGTTCAGCAGCCCCTCGCTGGCCCGGACGTCGTTCAGCCAGACGCCGGTGACCGAGTTGGCGAGATAGGTGTGCGCGAGCACCCCCTCCATCCCCGCTCCGGCGTGATAGCCCACGAAGGCGATCCCGTCCACGTCCCCGTGCTGCACACCCTCCACCATGGACAGCGACTTGTGCCGCCCGGTGAGCATCTCGGCCCGCTCGTCGAGCTTTTCGAGCAGCAGGTTGCGCATGGTCCAGTGCGCCTCGTTGATGAGCACCTCGTCCGCGCCGCCGTCGAAGAAGCCCAGCACCGCGGCGTTGACGTCCGAGGTGAACAGCGAACGGCACCGCTCCCACTGTGACGCCCCCGGCAGCACGTCGTCGGGCCACGTCACTCCCGTGGCACCCTCCATGTCGGCGCTGATCAGGATCTTCATGGGGGCCCACGTTACGCGCAGGGAGCAGACGAGGCTACGAACCCGGTCGCAGGGCGCGGCCGAACAGCTCCAGCAGCGCGGCCCAGTGCCGCTGGGTGGCCTCGGCGCCGTACATCGCGTGTCGGCCTGGGTGAAGCCGTGGCGGGCGCCCGGGTAGACCTCGGCGCGGTGGCGGACGCCGGCGGCGGTGAGGGCCTTGGAGAGGCGGTCGATCTGTTCGGCGGGGTTGGTCGCGTCCTGGTCGGCGTGGCCGAAGCAGAGCGCGATCCGGTCCGGGTGGGTGCCCGCGGTGCGCAGGGCGAGCCCGGCCCTCATGCAGTAACCGGTGATGCCCGCCTTCCCGCCCGCCGTCAGCGGGGAGGCGGCCAGGCGGTCGAGGTAGACGGCTGCGTCCCGCATGGCGCCCTCGGGGGTGAGGGTCCGGGAGGCGGACCGAGTTGCCGGATGATCTCCGGGCGCTCGGCCGGGTCGATGAAGTCCGGCAGGTCCACCACCGGTACGGGGCCGCTGCGGTAGAAGACGTTCGCCGGACGAGTGGACGGCCCTGCGGCGGGCGCTGGACACGGTGATCGCGCGCTATCGCGACTCTCAGCCAGTCGGTGGCCCTGGACTGTCTGAACGTCGCCCTGGACCACTGGCCGGCCTCGGACGGCGGCCTGAACCTGGTGGCCCTGCTGGACGAGGCGTTCGCGGCGCTGGGCCGGCGGGCCACAGCGGCGTAGGGGCCGGCGCCGGAGTTCCTGCCCGCCCCTGTCTCCCGTACCGTCAGCTCGTGCGGCCCGCCACCAGCCACTTCGACGGCAGTTCGATGCGGGTGCCGTCCGGGGCCGACTCCGTGGTGGTCAGCGGGAGTTGACCGGCCGCCAGGACCGTGAGGCCGGCCGCGCGCAGGTACTCGGGCACGGTGTCGTCGGCGACCTCGCCGGGGGCGATGCCGTGCCGGAATATGGGCGCGAGCTTGGGCGGCGGCCCGGACGGGCCCTGTGCGAGGCCCAGCAGGACGGGCTTGGCCGCCTCGGAGAGTTCGACCAGGAAGAGCCGGCCCCGCTCGCCGAGGAGCGTGGCGATGCCGTCCACCATCGGCTGCCGGTCCTCCGGGTCGGCCTGGTGGAGGACGCCCCGCATGTAGACGTTGGCGTCGCCGAGTTCGGCGTGCAGTGCCTGCGTCTCGCTCTTCTCGACGACGTCGAGCACCCGGTACGTCGCCTGTCCGGCGGGGTCGGCGTGCCGGGCGTGCTCGACGGCGGCCTCGGACAGGTCGGCGCCCACCACCCGCGGAAAGCGCCCGGCGAGGAACCGGGTCTGGGTGCCGTTGCCACAGCCGAGGTCCAGCAGCGCAAGGCCGGGATCGGCCAGATGCGGTTCGAACAGGGCCACATGGACACCGGCCGTCACGGCCGGATCCGCGTCCCAGAACACGGCCCCCTGTTCGTCGGGGGCCTCTCTCCAGAAGCCCTCCCAGGCCTCCCGGTACCGACTCGTCACGCTCATGCCGAACTCCCCAGGGTACGACGCCGAACCGCCTCAAGTGACGGGCCAGTACGGTCTATCGCGCCCGGATCGGCGCTACAAGCGCGCGGCGCATACCTTCACGCCGCATTCGATATACGTACGCCCCCGCGCGCCCCGCGCGCCCCTCGGGCGCGCTCGGGGCTCAGCGCCGCGGCAGGCCGAGTTCGAACCAGACGGTCTTGCCGTCCTTCGTCCGGCTGGTGCCCCACTCCCGGGCCAGGGTGGTGACCACCCGCAGTCCGCGCCCGAGCGTTTCGGTGGCGCCCGCGCTCAGCAGGGTCGGCAGCTCGTGGTCGTCGTCGTCCACCTCGCACAGCAGGGTGTCGCCCCGCACCAGCCGCAGCTCGACGGGCCTGCTGTGCGAGTGCCGTACGGCGTTGGTGACCAGCTCACTGACCATCAGCTCGGCGTTGTCGGCGAGTTTCGGCAGCCCCCACTCGTGCAGTCGCTCCCGGACCACGGCACGCGCGCGTGCCACCTCGGCCGGGTCGAGGGCGAAGCGCCACTCGGCCACGTCGTCCTCGTCGATGCCGTTGAGCCGTGCCATCAGCAGGGCGACGTCGTCCTTGCGGCCGCCGCGGGTGTTGAGGGCGCGGATGATCGCGTCGCAGGCGTCGTCCATGGAGGCGGCCGGGTGGGCGGCGGACTCGCTGAGCGTCGCCAGGCCGACACCGATGTCCTCGCCGCGCACCTCGACCAGTCCGTCGGTGCACATCACGATCCGGTCGCCGGGCTCCACGCGCACGCGTACCGCCTCGAAGGGCACCCCGCCGACGCCGATGGGCGCGCCGGTCGGCAGGTCGAGCAGCTCACTGCGGCCGTCCTCGGCGCGGACCAGCACGGGCGGGATGTGGCCCGCGTTGGCGATGTGCAGCTCGCTCGCGATCGGGTCGTAGACGGCGTAGAGACAGGTCGCGAGGTAGGAATCGCCGAGGCGCTGGGCGAGGTCGTCGAGGTTGCGCAGCAGTTGGGCGGGCGGCAGGTCGAGGGCGGCCATGGTCTGTACGGCCGTGCGCAACTGGCCCATCATGGCGGCCGAGTTGAGCCCGTGTCCCATGACGTCGCCGACGACCAGGGCGGTGCGGGCGCCGGGCAGCTTGACCGAGTCGAACCAGTCGCCGCCGACGCGCCCGAGGAGCGTGCCGGGCAGATAGCGGGTGGCGATGTCGCAGCCCGCCATGTGCGGCGGGATGTGCGGCAGCATGCTGTCCTGGAGGGTCTCGGCGACGCTCTCCTGGTAGGTGTACATGCGCGCGTTGTCGAGCACGAGGCCCGCGCGGGCGGCGAGTTCGGCGCCGGTGACCCGGTCCATGTCGTTGAACTCGGCGCGCTCCGGGTGGCGCAGCAGGATCATGAAGCCGAGGACGACGTTGCGCGCCTTCAGCGGCACGACCAGCATGGAGCGGTTGTTGATCAGCGGCCGGATGTCGCGCTTCTCGAACTGGGAGGCGATGGCGTGGCCCATCTCCTGGCTGATGCGGGGCACCAGGACGGGCTCGCCGGTGGTCATGCACTGGAAGAACGGCGTGTGCGCCGGGAAGGGCATGGCCTCGCCGACGGGGATGACGTCGTCCCAGCGGCCGGGTTCGTCGGTGTGCTCGACGGCCACCCGGTGCCACATGGTGGTGGTGTCGGGCACGCCCTCGGGGAACCCCTCGCCCGCGACGACCTGTTCGCGCAGATAGGTGCCGGCGACGTCCGTGAAGCGGGGGACGACGGCCTTGCTGACCTCGATGATGGTCTGCGACAGGTCGAGGGAGGTGCCGATGCGTCCGCTGACCTCGTTGAGGAACTCCAGGTGCTCGCGGACGGCCGCGTACTCCAGGTCCTCGCCCTCGTCGGTGAGTTCCCGCGGTACCGGCAGGCCCTCGGCGGCGGCCTGTGCGGCCCGCTCGCGGCGGGCCCTGCGCTCGGCGCGCCGGGGCACGCCCCAGTCGGGGGTGACGGGAACCCGGTCGTTCTGGCTGAACTCCAGGACGGGGTAGCCCAGTTCGAGCACCTGCGCGACGATGCGGGCGCTTTCGTCGACGCTCATGCTGGGCAGGATCTCGGGCAGTCTGCGGGCCAGTTCCTCGGCGCCGGGGAAGTCGGTGTGCAGGGCGAAGGCGGGGGCGATCCGCTCGAAGGCCATGTCGTCGTCGGCCCCGTCGATCCCGTCCGACTCGTCCGGGCGCAGTCCCGCGGTGTCGGCGGCCAGCACCAGCAGCCGCTCCTCCCCCGGCCCCACCAGGGGATACGCCCACCACAGCACGTCGACGCGGGAACGCTCGGGGACGGTCAGCCGCGCGCGGCCCGCCGCCGGGTAGGAGAGCCCGCCGTCGAGGGAGGACTCCAGGCCGGGACCGAGGCCGTCATAGGCCGAGTACGCCCCGTAGGACAGGACCTCGTCCTCCTCGGGCAGCACTCCGGACACGGGCAGCAGATCGACCGCCGGGCGGCCGATCGCCTCCTCCTTGGGGACGCCGAACAGCCGCCGTGCGCCCGTGCTCCAGTGGGAGACCAGTCCGGAGCGGTCCACCACGACCACGGCCAGCGGGATGCGGCCGGCCGGGGCGTGCTCCGCCACCGCGCCGTTCCCCGCTCCGTGGCTGGGAGGCGTGTCCCTCTCGGTGCCACGGTCGCTGCCCTGTTCCATGGCCCAGGCCCTCTCTCCCCACGGCTCCGCAAGATCTGCCGCCTTCTCCACCGTACGGCTCCGCCCGGTGGTGATGTGCGCCAACGCGGGAATTGGTCTTCCGCGACCGCCTCCGCGCGCCGGGCGCGCGCCGGGCTGCCGTCAGTCCTCGTGCCCCAGTTGCAGGTCACGCTCGGTCCGTCCGCCGCCGGCCACCTGGAGCACGGTGGCGACCGGCGGGTAACCCGCGGCGATGACGGTGTACTCGCCGGAGGACAGATCCACGAACCGAAAGGTTCCGTCGGGTCCCGTGGTGAGGGTGTCGACGACGTTGCCCGCCGCGTCGAGCAGCGTCACCCGGGCGTCCTCGACCGGTCTTCCGCCGCCCGCGCGCACGGTCCCCCTGAGCACGGCGCCCCCCGCGAGTTCGACGTCCTGGCGGGTCTCCCGGGCGGCCTGGACGGTGACGGGGAGCGCCGCCGGGCGGAAGGCGGGGGCGCTCGCGGCGAGCGTGTACTCCCCGGCCACCAACTCGGTGATCACATAGCCGCCCTCGCGCGAGCTGCGGGTGGTGGCGACGACCTCACCGTGCACATTGGTCAGGGTGACGGCGGCGTCCCGGACGCAGGTGCCGTCCACGGTGTGCACGGTGCCGGCGAGGCGGCCAGCCCCGCCGAGCACGATGTCGAGGTCGACGGGCCGCTCGCCCACGGTGACCGTGACGGCCTGCGGCTGGTGGCCGCCCGCGGCGGCGATCAGTACGTACGAGCCGGAGCCGGGGGTGGCGAGCGCGTACCGCCCGTCCTCGCCGCTCGCGCCCCGCCCGATCTGCGCTCCGGCCACGTCGATGAGGGTGAGCGCCGCGCGCGGCACCACGCTGCCGTCGGGGTGCTGCACCGTGCCGCACACGGGGATTCCGCCGGCGTACGGCGAACGGGCCTGCGGAATGGGGGTGTTGACGGTCGCTGGCTCCGGTTCGGCGATGTTGTGGGCCACCAGGGGTTTCTCCTTGAGGAAGAAGGCGATCAGCAGGCCGAGGGCGAGCACCGGCACGAGGTAGAGGAAGATCCGGGGCATGGCGTCGGCGTAGGCCCGGATGTAGTCGTCGCGCAGCGGCGGGGGCAGCGCGTGGACGAGCTGCGGGGTGATGGACTGCGGGTCGGGCAGTCGGGCGCCCGCGCGCGGGGGGAGCCGTTGCGCGAGGGCGTCGGCCAGCCGGTTTGAGAAGAGGGTGCCGAAGACCGCGGCGCCGACGCTGCCGCCGATCTGCCGGAAGTAGTTGTTGGCGCTGGTGGCGGTGCCGAGGTCGGCGGGGCGCACGGAGTTCTGCACGGCGAGCACCAGGACCGGCATCACCATGCCGATGCCGGTGCCGAGCACGGCCATCCACACGCTGTACTGCAGCCGGGGTGTGTCGGCCTCCAGGCGGGACAGCAGCCACATCCCGACGGCCGAGACGGCGCTGCCGAGGACGGGATAGACCTTGTAGCGCCCGGTGTGGCTGATGAGCTGCCCGGAGACGATCGAGGCGCCGACGATCCCGCCCATCATCGGCAGCATCAGCAGCCCGGACTCGGTGGCGCTGGCCCCGTCGACCATCTGCAGGAACGTCGGCAGATAGCTGGCGGCCCCGAAGAGCGCGACGCCGATCACCAGGCCCACCAGGCCGGTGACGTTGAAGACGGAGTCCCTGAACAGGCGCAGCGGGATGAGGGGTTCGGCGGCGAAGCGCTCGGTGAGAAGGAAGAGCACGGCCGCGGCGGCGGCCCCCGCGCCGAGTCCGAGGATCACCCGCGAGTCCCAGGCGTACTCGGTGCCGCCCCAACTGGTCAGCAGCACCAGGCAGACAGAGGCGGCGGCGAGCAGCAGCGCGCCGAGCACGTCCAGCCGGGGCCTGGCCCGCGGCTTCGGCAGTTTCAGTACTACGGTGACGACGGCCAGGGTGATCAGGCCGAAGGGGACGTTGAAGTAGAAGCACCACCTCCAGGAGAGGTGGTCGGTGAAGTAGCCGCCCAGCAGCGGCCCGGCGACGGAGGCGAGCCCGAAGGCCGCGCCGATCAGCCCCATGAACCGGCCGCGCCGTCGGGGCGGCACGATGTCGGCGATGATCGCCTGGACGCCGATCATGAGCCCGCCCGCGCCGACGCCCTGGACGGCGCGGAAGGCGATCAGCTGGTCCATCGTCCGCGCCCGTCCCGCGAGGGCGGCGCCGATCACGAAGACGACGATGGCGAACTGGAAGACGCCCTTGCGGCCGAGCAGGTCGCCGAGCTTGCCGTAGACCGGCAGTCCGACCGTGGCCGTCAGCAGGTACGCGGTGATCGCCCAGGACATCCGGTCCAGGCCGTGCAGCTCACCGACGATCTTCGGGAGCGCGGTGGCGACAATCATCTGCTCCAGCGCGGCGAGCAGCAGCGCGAGCATCAGCGCGAGGAAGACCAGCCGCACCCGGCGCGGGGTGAGGTGGACGCCGGCGACGGGTGTGGGGACGTGGCTCTCGGCGGGAACCACGTCGGGTCCGTCCTGCACCAGAGTCGTCCCGCCCACGTGCCGCTCCCCTCGTCGCGCCTGCCGCACCATTGCCGCCTGGGGCGACAACTACGGGCAAGCGCGACGAGTTACGGCAGACCGGCCTGGCGCACCGAGATCCACTCGAACCGGTGAGGGCGGTCAACGCCCGCGGATTCCGCGGGACTTACTTCTCGGTCTCGGTGGCCAGCCGGGCGAGCACGGCGTCGTAGATCCGGCCGAGGCCCTTGGGCGCGAAGGTCTTCTCGAAGAAGCCGCCGATGCCGCCGGCACCGTTCCAGACGGAGGTGACGACCACGCGGGACTTGCCCTCGCCGGCCGGGGTGACCGTCCAGGTGGTGACCATCGAGGAGTTGCGGTCCTTCTCGACGAGCTGTCCGTCGGTGGGCTCGCTGACGTCCAGGAGGCAGTCGCGCACCCGCTTGCTGGTCGCCTGGAGCTTCCAGTGGACGAGGGTGCCCTCGCCGTCGCCGCCCTCGCGCACCTCGTACTCGCTGAAGTGCTCGGGCAGCAGCTTCGCGCGCGTGCCGCGGTAGTCGGCGAGGGCGTCGAACACCTTCTCCGCGTCCGCCGCGACGACCCGCTCCGTAGTGGCCTCGACCTGCGCCATCGGTTTCCTCCAGGACTTGCTCTCTCGGGGTTGGGGCAAGCCAACCACCCCCGCCCGCGGCCCCCCAAATCGGGGTGCCGGAGAGGTGCACGAAGCGATCTCCCGGGCGTGCGAAGCGGTCGGAAAACAGCACTTGCACTGGAAATCGAACAGGTGTTTCACTGCTGGGGCAGGTGCTACCGAGGAGGCGTCATGCGCTGGGAGAACCTCACCGTGGAGTCCGGCGGCCACAGCCGGGCGGCCGACGCCGCGCTGTTCGGCGCGGACGCCGTGGTCAGCCGTACCTTCGACACGCCCGAGTTCCGCGGGATCACCTTCCACGAGGTGCGGGCCCGTTCGATCATCAACCGGGTGCCGGGCGCCTCGCGGATGCCCTTCGAGTGGACGATCAACCCCTATCGCGGCTGCTCGCACGCGTGCGTGTACTGCTTCGCCCGCAAGACGCACACCTACCTGGACCTCGACTCGGGCCTGGACTTCGACTCGCAGATCGTGGTCAAGGTCAACGCCCCGGAGCTGCTGCGCCGCCAACTGGCCTCACCCCGCTGGCACGGCGAGCACATCGCGATGGGCACCAACGTCGACTGCTACCAGCGCGCCGAGGGCCGCTACCGCCTGATGCCGGGCATCCTGTCCGCCCTGCGCGACCACGCCAACCCCTTCTCGATCCTGACGAAGGGCACGCTGATCCTGCGCGACCTGGACCTGCTGGTGCAGGCCTCCCAGGTGACGGACGTCGGCATCTCCGTCTCGGTCGGCTTCACCGACCCCGTGCTGTGGCGGACCGTGGAGCCCGGCACGCCGGCACCTGAGCGCCGCCTGGACGTCGTGCGCACGCTCGCCGAGCACGGCATCGGCTGCGGTGTGCTGATGGCCCCGGTGATCCCGTTCCTGAGCGACCACCCGGCCCAGCTGCGCGCCACCGTGCGTGCAATCGCGGCCTCCGGCGCCACCTCCGTCACTCCCCTCGTGCTGCATCTGCGCCCCGGCGCGCGGGAGTGGTTCATGGCCTGGCTGACCCACCATCACCCGCAGCTGGTGCGCCGCTACGAGCGCCTGTACGCGGACGGCGCCTACGCGCCGAAGTGGTACCAGCGCCGGATCACCCGTCAGGTGCACGAGCTGGCCCAGGAGTACGGGATCGGGCCCGCGCGCGCGGGGATGCCGCGGCGGATCCGTCCGCCCGAGCCCGCCGCACCGGAGATGCCCGAACCGGGGATGTCCGAACCGACCCAACTCACGCTGATTTGAGAGCGTTCGAGCGCATCCGCCGACCCGATCGGGTCAAGTATTGCCAGAACGAGTTCTTCCGGGACTGCTTTCCGGGACGATGCGGCGAGGACCGTGAGACGCGCGGCCCGAAACCCTCCGTCCTGGGAGGACCCCATGAGAAAACGCGCAGCCGTGCTGTGCGGCGCCGCGGTCGTCGTGGCCGGGACCGTCACGGCCGTCCCCGCCGACGCCAGCGCGGCCAGAACCGCCGACACCGCTCCCGCGGCGAAGCTCACCTGGAAGAACTGCGGCACCACCGACTATCCGACGCTCCAGTGCGCGTCCCTCAAGGTGCCGCTCGACCACCGCGATCCCTACGGACGGCAGATCACGCTCGCCCTCTCGCGCGTGCGGCACACCGCCAAGACGAGCCAGGGCCCGCTGCTGGTCAACCCCGGCGGCCCCGGCGGCAGCGGCCTCACGCTCGCCGGGTTCGTCGCGACCTCGCTGCCGAAGGCGGTCGCCGCCCAGTACGACGTCATCGGCTTCGACCCGCGCGGGGTGGGCAAGAGCAAGCCCGCCCTCGACTGCAAGCCCGGCTACTTCAACCCGGTGCGCCCCGACTCGGTGCCGAGCACCCCGGCCCTGGAGAAGGCCAACCTGCAGCGCGCCAAGTCCTTCGCGGCGGCCTGCGGAAAGAAGTACGCGGACCTGCTTCCGTACATCAACACCATTCAGGCCGTGCAGGACATGGACTCCATCCGCGCGGCGCTGGGCGCCCGGAAGACCAGCTACTTCGGCTACTCGTACGGCACCTACCTCGGCGCGGTCTACGCCAAGCTGTTCCCACAGCGCGTCAAGCGCCTGGTCCTGGACTCGATCGTCGACCCGACCGGCGTCTGGTACGAGGACAACATCGGGCAGGACTACGCCTTCAACGACCGGCACCGGGCGCTGATGTCCTGGATCGCCAAGTACAACTCGACGTACAAGCTCGGCACCGACCCGGAGAAGATCGAGGCCAAGTGGTACGCGATGCGCAGGGCGCTCGCGAAGAAGCCGGCCGACGGCAAGGTGGGCGCCTCCGAGCTGGAGGACACCTTCATCCCCGGCGGCTACTACAACGGCTACTGGCCCTACCTGGCTCAGGCGTTCGCGGCCTATGTGAACGACAAGAACGCCGATCCGCTGGTGGAGGCGTACGAGAACTTCGCCGCCGTGGACGCGTCCGGGGACAACGGCTACAGCATCTACACCTCGGTGCAGTGCCGTGACGCCTCCTGGCCGCGGGACTGGAACCAGTGGCGCAAGGACAACTGGCGGGTCTACGAGCGGGCGCCGTTCATGGCCTGGAACAACGCCTGGTACAACGCGCCGTGCGCGTTCTGGCCGACGGACTCGCTGCGGCCCGTCAACGTCGCCAATGGCAAGCTGCCTCCGGTGCTGCTGTTCCAGGCGACCAACGACGCGGCGACGCCGTACGTGGGCGGTCTGACGGTCCACCGGCTGCTGGCCGGCTCGAGCTTCGTGGTCGAGCAGGGCGGCGGCAACCACGGCATCACGCTGAGCGGGAACGCCTGCCTGGACAAGTACCTCGCGAACTACCTGTCGAGCGGCACGGTGCCGCGCAGCGGACGGGAGATCGACGCGGTCTGCCCGAAGCTGCCCGACCCCAAGCCGCTGACCGCGAAGGCGGCATCGACGTCCGCCCGCGGCTCGACACTGCACGGCCTGGTCGGCTTCCGCGGCTGAGAGGCCCACGGCTCCCTCGGGGGCGGTCGTTGTCAGACCCGTGGTCCACCATGGACGCATGAGTGAGCTGACCAGGATCACCGCCCCCGACGGGGTCTTCCCCGCCGCCCAGTACAGCCACGTCGTCATGGGCACGGGCCGTTTCGTCGCGATCGCCGGCCAGCTGGCCCTGGACGAGGACGGCAAGCTCGTCGGCGAGGGCGATGCCGAGGCACAGGCCCGCCAGGTCTTCGACAACCTCCGCCGCTGTCTGGCCGCGGCGGGCGCGACCTTCGACGACGTCGTCAAACTCACCTACTTCGTCACGGACATGGCGGACATGCCCGCGATCCGCGCCGCCCGCGCCGCGCACATACCGGACGACCGCCTCCCCGCCGCCTCCGCGATCCAGGTCGCCTCCCTGGTCCGCCCCGAGTTCCTGATGGAGATCGAGGCGTTCGCGGTCGTCTGACGCGCTGTCAGCGCTGCTTCGGGATGCGGGACAGGGCCCGTACCGCCGCCTCCGCCAGGGCCGGGTGGGCCAGGGCCTCGTTCAGGACCGGGCGCGCGCGGGCGTCCTCCAGGGTGCCGAGGCCCTCCACGCACGCGAGGGCCACCCGGCGGTAGGGGTCATGGGGGTGCAGGCGTCGTTGCAGGGTGGTGATCAGGGCCGGTACGGACTCGGGGGCGCGTAGCCGGGTCAGGAGGCGGACCGGGTGCAGGGCGTAGGCGACGCGGAGTTCGTTGGTGGCGAGGGCGGCGGCCGCGCGGGCGGTGCGCGGGTCGCCGAGGCGGGCGAGGGCGTACGCGGCGGAGGCACAGCGCTCAGGATCGCGGTGGTTCAGCAGCAGGACGAGGGATTCGAAGGCGCGGCGGTCGCCCGCGAGGCCGAGGCGGAACGCGGCCAGTTCCCTGGCCCACAGCGGCTGCCCCGGCTCGGTGAGGACTCCGGCCAGCTCATCGAGGTCGTCGGTCGCCATGAGCCGGTCGTGCACCGGGGACCCTCCGGACTCCCGCCGTGAACGCTCCGTGAGTGATCGCAACTCTTCGTCCATGGCTCCGAGATTAGTGGGGAGTTCCGATCCGCCGGGACGTACGTCACAAACACGGGGGCTGGCGCGCTCGTTACCCACCGGTTAAGCTCAGACGAGCGAGTCACCCACTCGCATTCGCTGACGACGGCCTGGTGACGCAGCCGCCGTCAGAGCAGTCGGTTCGGTACCTCACGTACCGCAGCACGACTCGGCCCCGGGACAGGGCCGGTCGGACACCACCGTTCGCTCCAGGCGTGTGCACGCCTACGGCGACGGCACCGGGCGTGTGCGCTCGCAGCCCGGCAACACCCGCACTTCTCCACGCACCCGGTGCGCCCGGGCCCGCTTCGGCCGGCCCGACTCGGCGCACCCGGGCGCGCTCCCAGTCGTCACCCTCATTCCTGGAGTCCCGCGATGGCCACTCCCCTGTCCGACCCTTCCCTGTCCCCGCTGAAGACCATTGCCGTCGTCGGTCTCGGCACCATGGGCACCGGTATCACCGAGGTCCTCGCCAAGGCCGGCCGCGAGGTCGTCGGCATCGACATCAGTGAGGCCGCCGTCGCCAAGGCGGTCACCGTGCTGGAGGCCGCCACCTCCCGTTCCGTGGAGCGCGGCCGGCTGACCGAGCAGGAGCGCGCCGATGTGCTGGCCCGCGTCCGCACCTCCACCGATCTGCGCGCCGCGGCCGACGCCGACCTGGTCATCGAGGTGGCCCCGGAGTCGTACGAGATCAAGCACCAGATCTTCCGTGAACTCGACGGGATCGTGCGCCCGGAGACGATCCTGGCGACCGGCACCAACGCCCTGTCGGTGACCCGGCTGGCCGCCGACTCGGCCCGTCCCGAGCGCGTGCTGGGCCTGCACTTCTTCAACCCGGCGCCGGCGATGAGGCTGGTCGAGGTCGTCTCCTCGGTCCTGACCGCGCCCACCGCCGTCGCGGCCGTCACCAACCTCGCCCTGGACCTCGGCAAGGAGCCCGTCGCGGTCGGCGACCGGCCCGGCTTCGTCGCCGACGGGCTGCTGTTCGGCTACCTCAACCAGGCCGCCGCGATGTACGAGGCCAAGTACGCCTCCCGGGAGGACATCGACGCCGCGATGCGCCTGGGCTGCGGTCTGCCGATGGGCCCCCTCGCGCTGTTGGACCTGATCGGTGTCGACACCGCCCGTACGGTGCTGGAGGCCATGTACGCCGAGTCCCACGACCGGCTGCACGCCCCGGCCCCGATCCTCAAGCAGCTCAGCGAGGCGGGCCTGACCGGCCGTAAGTCGGGGCGCGGCTTCTACACCTACGAGGCCCCCGGCAGCGCGACCGTCGTGCCCGACGCGCTGACGCCCCTGGCCGGCGACCTGGGTGTCCCCGGCCGCCCGGTCCGCGCGGTCGGTGTCGCGGGCTCCGGCACCATGGCGTCCGGCATCGCCGAGGTCTTCGCCAAGGCGGGCTACGACGTCGTCCTGGCCGCCCGCAGCGAGGAGAAGGCGCAGGCCGCCAAGGCCCGGATCGGCAAGTCGCTCGCGCGCTCGGTCGACAAGGGCCGGCTGTCCGCGGAGGCCGCCGCGCAGACGCTGGAGCGGATCACCCCGGCGGGCTCGTACGAGTCCTTCGCGGACGTCGACCTGGCCGTGGAGGCGGTCGCCGAGGACCTGGAGATCAAGCGGCAGCTGTTCCAGACGCTGGACAAGATCTGCAAGCCGGGCGCGGTGCTGGCCACCACGACCTCCTCGCTGCCGGTCGTCGCCTGCGCCCGTGCCACCTCGCGTCCGCAGGACGTGATCGGCATGCACTTCTTCAACCCGGCGCCCGCGATGAAGCTGGTCGAGGTCGTCCGCACGGTGCTGACGGCCGAGGACGTCCACTCCACGGTCCGCGAGGTCTGCGTCCGGATCAGGAAGCACGCGGTCGACTGCGGTGACCGCGCGGGCTTCATCGTCAACGCCCTGCTGTTCCCGTACCTCAACAACGCGATCAAGATGGTCCAGGAGCACTACGCGTCCCTGGACGACATCGACGCGGCGATGAAGCTGGGCGGCGGCTACCCGATGGGCCCCTTCGAGCTGCTGGACGTCGTCGGGCTCGATGTGTCCCTGGCGATCGAGAAGGTCCTGCACCGCGAGTTCCGCGACCCGGGCCTGGCCCCGGCCCCGCTGCTGGAGCACCTGGTGGCCGCGGGCTGCCTCGGCCGCAAGACCGGCCGCGGCTTCCGCGAATATGCCCGCCGCTGACGGCGTCGGCGACTGGTTCACCGCGGAAGCGGACTGGGGCGGACTGCTCGACCCCGGCGGTCGGCCCCCGCCCGCCCGACCCGGCGTCCCCCCGTCCACCCGGGGCGGGGGAACCCCGGTACCTGGGCGGCACGCTGCGGACATGCAGTACGTTCGGGTCATGTCCCAGCCCGCCAGGTCCTCACGTACACCAGCCACGCCCGACGCGCCGGAAAGTGCCGCAGGCAGCCGCGCCGCCGCCCAGCGGCTCAAGATGCGCCGAGAACTGGCGGCCGCGGCCATGGAGTTGTTCGCGACCAAGGGGTACGAGGCGACCACGGTCGACGAGATCGCCGCCGCGGCCGGGGTCGCCCGCCGCACCTTCTTCCGCCACTTCCGCTCCAAGGAAGAGGCGATCTTCCCCGACCACGACGACACGCTGATCCGCGCCGAGGCGGTGCTCAACGCGGCCCCGCCGCACGAGCACCCGCTCGACACGGTGTGCCGCGGGATCAAGGAAGTCATGCGGATGTACGCGGCCCGGCCGGAGATCTCGGTCGCCCGCTACAAGCTCACGCGTGAGGTGCCCACCCTGCGCGAGGCGGAGATCGCGTCGGTGGCCCGCTACGAGCGCCTCTTCACCCGCTATCTCCTCGGCCACTTCGACGAGCACGCGCACGACGACGACGCCAACGACGACCCGCTGCTCGCGGAGGTCGCCGCGTCCGCCGTGGTCACCGCCCACAACCACGTGCTGCGGCGCTGGCTGCGGGCCGGCGGCCAGGGCGACGTGGAGGCGCAGCTGGACCACGCCTTCGCGATCGTGCGCAAGACGTTCGGGACGGGCATCGGAGCGGGCCGCTCGACGGCACCCAAGCCGACCCCCTCCCCCGCGTCGGTCTCCGCCCAGGGCGAGGTCCTGGTCACCGTGGCGCGCACCGACGCCCCGCTGGACGAGGTCATGCGGACCATCGAGCAGGCGCTGAAGGAGCGCTGAGCGCCCCGGACGACTGTGACGACGGCCACCCTTCGGGGTGGCCGTTTTGGCATGTCAGGGCCCGTTTTCAGGCACATTTCAAGGGGAGTTCGATCGATCATCGCTCATTTGTTACGTAAAGATTTCATCTGAGAGCACATTCATGGCACTCAGTGCCTTGTCACCTGACACGCGGTGTCATACGTTGATGGTGTCCGGGCTGTCCCCGGCAGGCCCACCGCCTGCGTGCCCGGCGCCTGCGTCACAGGCAACCTCCCGCGCCACCAAGCGCTGCCGAAGCACCACCGCCGAACCGACGGCACTTCCGAAACCCTCAGCAGCACACCGACGTAACCCTCAGCGTCCCTCCCTCAGGACGCCCATCGCCGGAGGCAACACCGTGACCGTGAAGGACATCCTGGACGCGATCCAGTCGCCGGACTCGACGCCCGCCGACTTCGCCGCCCTGCCGCTCCCCGAGTCGTACCGCGCGATCACCGTGCACAAGGACGAGACGGAGATGTTCGCGGGCATGCAGACCCGCGACAAGGACCCGCGCAAGTCGCTCCACCTGGACGAGGTTCCCCTGCCGGAACTCGGCCCGGGCGAGGCCCTGGTGGCCGTGATGGCCTCCTCGGTCAACTACAACTCCGTGTGGACCTCGATCTTCGAGCCCCTGTCGACCTTCGGGTTCCTGGAGCGCTACGGCAAGGTCAGCGAGCTCACCAAGCGCCACGACCTGCCGTACCACATCATCGGTTCCGACCTCGCGGGCGTCGTCCTGCGCACCGGCCCCGGCGTCAACGCCTGGCGGCCCGGTGACGAGGTCGTCGCGCACTGTCTGTCGGTCGAGCTGGAGTCCAGCGACGGCCACAACGACACCATGCTCGACCCCGAGCAGCGCATCTGGGGCTTCGAGACCAACTTCGGCGGCCTCGCCGAGATCGCCCTGGTCAAGTCCAACCAGCTGATGCCCAAGCCGGGCCACCTGTCCTGGGAGGAGGCCGCCGCTCCGGGCCTGGTCAACTCCACCGCGTACCGCCAGCTGGTCTCCCGCAACGGCGCCGGCATGAAGCAGGGCGACAACGTCCTGATCTGGGGCGCGAGCGGCGGCCTGGGCTCGTACGCCACCCAGTTCGCGCTGGCCGGCGGCGCCACCCCGATCTGTGTCGTCTCCAGCCCCGAGAAGGCGGACATCTGCCGCTCGATGGGCGCCGAGAACGTCATCGACCGCAACGCCGAGGGCTACCGGTTCTGGAAGGACGAGCAGACCCAGGACCCGAAGGAGTGGAAGCGCTTCGGCAAGCGCATCCGCGAACTGACCGGCGGCGAGGACATCGACATCGTCTTCGAGCACCCCGGCCGCGAGACCTTCGGCGCGAGCGTCTTCGTCACCCGCAAGGGCGGCACCATCACCACCTGCGCCTCCACCTCGGGCTACATGCACGAGTACGACAACCGTTATCTGTGGATGTCGCTGAAGCGGATCATCGGCTCGCACTTCGCCAACTACCGCGAGGCCTGGGAGGCCAACCGGCTCATCGCGAAGGGCAAGATCCACCCGACGCTCTCCAAGGTCTACTCCCTGGAGGACACCGGGCAGGCCGCCTACGACGTGCACCGCAACCTCCACCAGGGCAAGGTCGGCGTGCTCTGCCTGGCCCCCGAGGAGGGCCTCGGCGTGCGCGACGAGGAGATGCGCGCCAAGCACGTCGACGCCATCAACCGCTTCCGCAACGTCTGAGACACCCGGGGTCATAGATGACTGAGCGTCAGAACGCCGAAGGCAGGCGGGAGAAGGACCGGCCGTGGCTCATGCGCACGTACGCCGGGCATTCCACCGCCGAGGCGTCCAACGAGCTGTACCGGCGCAACCTCGCCAAGGGGCAGACGGGCCTTTCCGTGGCCTTCGACCTGCCGACGCAGACCGGTTACGACTCCGACCACATCCTCGCCCGCGGCGAGGTGGGCCGGGTCGGCGTGCCGATCGCGCACCTCGGTGACATGCGCCGGCTGTTCCAGGACATCCCCCTGGAGCAGATGAACACCTCGATGACGATCAACGCCACCGCCATGTGGCTGCTGGCGCTCTACCAGGTCGTCGCCGAGGAGCAGGGTGCGGACATCACCAAGCTCCAGGGCACGACCCAGAACGACATCGTCAAGGAATACCTGTCGCGGGGGACCCATGTCTTCCCGCCGGGGCCCTCACTCCGGCTGACGACGGACATGATCGCTTACACGGTCTCCCACATACCGAAGTGGAACCCGATCAACATCTGCAGCTACCACCTGCAGGAGGCGGGCGCCACACCGGTCCAGGAGATCGCGTACGCGATGTCCACCGCGATCGCGGTTCTCGATGCCGTACGCGACTCAGGGCAGGTCCCCGAGGAGAAGTTCGGGGACGTCGTGGCCCGTATCTCCTTCTTCGTGAACGCGGGTGTCCGCTTCATCGAGGAGATGTGCAAGATGCGGGCGTTCGGGCGGATCTGGGAGAAGATCACGCTCGAGCGGTACGGCATCGAGAACCCCAAACAGCGCCGCTTCCGGTACGGCGTCCAGGTCAACTCCCTCGGCCTGACCGAGGCGCAGCCGGAGAACAACGTCCAGCGGATCGTCCTTGAGATGCTGGCGGTGACCCTCTCGAAGGACGCACGCGCGCGTGCCGTGCAGCTGCCGGCCTGGAACGAGGCGCTGGGCCTCCCCCGCCCCTGGGACCAGCAGTGGTCGCTGCGCATCCAGCAGGTGCTCGCCCACGAGAGCGACCTGCTGGAGTACGAGGACATCTTCGAGGGCTCGAAGGTGATCGAGGAGAAGGTCGGCCGGCTGGTCGAGGACTCCCTCGCCGAGATCGAGCGGATCCAGGAGATGGGCGGCGCGATGGCCGCCGTCGAGTCCGGCTACCTCAAGTCGCAGCTCGTCTCCTCGCACGCCGAGCGGCGGGCGCGAATCGAGTCCGGTCAGGAGAAGATCGTCGGTGTCAACATCTTCGAGACGACCGAGCCCAATCCGCTCACCGCGGATCTCGACACGGCCATCCAGACGGTCGACCCGGCCGTCGAGGCCCGCGTCATCGCGTCGCTGCAGCGCTGGCGCGACACCCGTTACCAGCCGCCCTTCAATCACCCGCGTCCCTGCAAGGCGCTGGAGAAGCTGAAGGAGGCCGCGAAGGGCACCGACAACCTCATGGAGGCCACCCTGGAGTGCGCCCGCGCCGGGGTCACGACCGGCGAGTGGGCCGGGGCCCTGCGCGAGGTGTTCGGCGAGTTCCGGGCGCCCACCGGTGTGTCCTCCGCGCCGGTGGCGGTCACCGCCGCGGAGGGCTCGGCCATGAGTGAGGTGCGTCGCAGGGTGGACGCCACCGCCCGCGACCTCGGCGTCGGCAAGCTGCGCTTCCTGGTCGGCAAGCCGGGCCTGGACGGGCACTCCAACGGCGCCGAGCAGATCGCCGTGCGCGCCCGCGACGCCGGGTTCGAGGTGGTCTACCAGGGGATCCGTCTGACGCCCGAGCAGATCGTGGACGCGGCCCTCGCCGAGGACGTGCACGCGGTCGGCCTGTCGATCCTGTCCGGCTCGCACGCCCAGCTGGTGCCGGACGTCCTGGAGCGGCTCCGTGTGGCCGGTGCCACAGATATACCCGTCATCGCCGGTGGGATCATCCCCAATGGAGATGCCGAGCAGCTCAGGGCCGCCGGCGTGGCCGCCGTCTTCACCCCTAAGGACTTCGACATCACCGGCATCATCGGCCGCATCGTCGACGAGATCCGGAAAGCGAACAAGCTCGACCCCCTGGAGGTCCCCGTATGACCGTCAACCGTCTCCGCCCGCGGCGCTCCTGCCTGGCCGTGCCGGGCAGCAACCCCCGCTTCCTGGAGAAGGCCCAGGGTCTCCCCGCCGACCAGGTCTTCCTCGACCTGGAGGACGCGTGCGCGCCGCTCGCCAAGCCCGAGGCGCGGCACACCATCGTGAAGTTCCTCAACGAGGGTGACTGGACGGGCAAGACGAGGGTCGTGCGCGTCAACGACTGGACGACCGAGTGGACGTACCGCGATGTCGTCACGGTCGTCGAGGGCGCCGGCCAGAACCTCGACTGCATCATGCTGCCGAAGGTGCAGGACGCCCAGCAGATCGTCGCCCTCGACCTGCTGCTGACGCAGATCGAGAAGACGATGGGCTTCGAGGTCGGCAAGATCGGCATCGAGGCGCAGATCGAGAACGCCCAGGGCCTGAACAACGTCAACGAGATCGCGACGGCCTCCCAGCGCGTCGAGACGATCATCTTCGGCCCGGCCGACTTCATGGCGTCCATCAACATGAAGTCGCTGGTCGTGGGCGAGCAGCCGCCCGGCTACCCGGCGGACGCCTACCACTACATCCTGATGAAGATCCTGATGGCGGCCCGCGCGAACAACCTCCAGGCGATCGACGGCCCCTACCTGCAGATCCGCAACATCGACGGCTACCGCGAGGTCGCGCAGCGCGCCGCCGCGCTCGGCTTCGACGGCAAGTGGGTGCTTCACCCGGGCCAGGTCGAGGCGTCCAACGAGATCTTCTCGCCCTCCCAGGAGGACTACGACCACGCCGAGCTGATCCTGGACGCGTACGACTACTACACCTCCGAGGCGGGCGGCAAGAAGGGCTCGGCGATGCTCGGCGACGAGATGATCGACGAGGCCAGCCGGAAGATGGCGCTGGTCATCTCGGGCAAGGGCCGTGCGGCGGGCATGCAGCGCACGTCGAAGTTCGAGATCCCCGACAACTGAGGAGCCCTGAGCACGATGCAGTTCGGACGCACCTACGAGGAGTTCGAGGTCGGGGCGACGTACAAGCACTGGCCGGGCAAGACCGTCACGGAGTACGACGACCATCTGTTCTGTCTCCTCACCATGAACCACCACCCGCTCCACATGGACACCAACTATGCGGAGAAGACGACGGACTTCGGCAAGAACGTCGTCGTCGGGAACTACATCTACTCCCTGCTGCTCGGCATGTCCGTGCCGGACATCTCCGGCAAGGCGATCGCCAACCTGGAGATCGAGTCGCTCAGGCACGTGGCGCCGACCTTCCACGGCGACACGATCTACGGCCAGACGACCGTGCTCGACAAGTGGCCGTCGAAGTCGAAGAACGACCGCGGGATCGTCTACGTCGAGACCAAGGGCTACAAGCAGGACGGCACGCTGGTCTGCGTGTTCCGCCGCAAGGTGATGGTGCCGACCGAGACGTACATCAAGGAGCGCGGCGGCGAGCAGCCCGGCCGCCCGGAGCTGAAGCAGCAGGAGAAGTAATGGCCCGCCTCGCCCAGACCGCAGGTCTGACGGACATCCAGCAGGAGATCCTCTCCACCGTCCGCGACTTCGTGGACAAGGAGATCATCCCGGTCGCCACCGAGCTGGAGCACCGCGACGAGTACCCGCAAGCGATCGTCGACGGTCTCAAGGAGTTGGGTCTGTTCGGCCTGATGATCCCCGAGGAGTACGGGGGTCTGGGCGAGTCGCTCCTGACGTACGCGCTCTGCGTCGAGGAGATCGCCCGCGGCTGGATGTCGGTGTCCGGCATCATCAACACGCACTTCATCGTGGCGTACATGCTCAAGCAGCACGGCACGCAGGAGCAGAAGGACCACTTCCTGCCGCGCATGGCGGCCGGCGACATCCGCGGCGCCTTCTCGATGTCGGAGCCGGGTCTCGGTTCGGACGTGTCCGCCATCACCTCCAAGGCGGTCAAGGACGGCGACGAATACGTCCTCAACGGCCAGAAGATGTGGCTCACGAACGGCGGAACGTCAAGTCTGGTCGCCGTACTCGTCCGAAGTGATGAAGGACACCCCGAGGGCACCCCGCCCCACAAGTCGATGACGACCTTCCTGGTAGAGAAGGAGCCCGGCTTCGGGGAGGTCCGTCCGGGCCTCACCATCCCCGGGAAGATCGACAAGATGGGCTACAAGGGCGTCGACACCACCGAGCTCATCATGGACGGCCTGCGGATTCCCGCCGACCGGGTGCTCGGCGGCGAGACCGGCCGAGGTTTTTACCAAATGATGGACGGCGTCGAGGTTGGCCGGGTGAACGTGGCGGCGCGTGGCTGCGGCGTCGCTCAGCGCGCCTTCGAGCTCGGCGTCCAGTACGCCCAGCAGCGGCACACGTTCGGCAAGCCGATCGCCCAGCACCAGGCCATCCAGTTCAAGCTGGCCGAGATGGCTACCAAGGTCGAGGCCGCCCATGCGATGATGGTGAACGCCGCACGCAAAAAGGACTCCGGCGAACGAAACGACCTCGAGGCCGGAATGGCGAAGTACCTGGCCTCGGAGTACTGCAAGGAGGTCGTGGAGGACGCCTTCCGGATCCACGGCGGTTACGGCTTCTCCAAGGAGTACGAGATCGAGCGCCTCTACCGCGAGGCGCCGATGCTGCTGATCGGTGAAGGTACCGCTGAAATCCAGAAAATGATCATCGGTCGCAGGCTGCTCGAAGAGTATCGGTTCCAGGGTTAGATGTCCGGATACGGGGTGTTTTCTTGGAGAAGAAGATCACACCCCGTAGGCACTCTTCGGTCGCCGACTCGTCTTCCTGGCTTGCCCAGTTGCGGTCCGCGACCGGTACGATCCCGGGAAAGCCGCCGTCCCCCGTTACAGCGCGGCATCATCCGCTACGAAGGTCATCCATGCCCCACAGCCAAACCTCTGCACCACGCGACAGCCTGGCAGGCGTACGTCTTGCGCGCGGAGCATCGCCGTGGCTTCTGCCGACCGTCGCCACCGCAGCCCTCAGCCTGGCCCGTGCGCGCCGCTCCGGCGTCGCCAAGGCCGTGGCCGTGCCCGCCACCGCTCTCGCGGCGGGCATGCTGTGGTTCTTCCGCGACCCCGAGCGCGAGATCGCCCCGGGCCGGGTCATCTCGCCCGCCGACGGTGTGGTGCAGAGCATCATGCCGTGGAAGGACGGCCGGACCCGCGTCGCGATCTTCATGAGCCCGCTCAACGTCCACGTCAACCGCGCTCCGCTCTCCGGCACGGTGACGTCGGTCGAGCACATCCCCGGCGGGTTCGTTCCGGCGTTCAACAAGGAGAGCGAGAACAACGAGCGCGTAGTCTGGCATTTCGACACCGAACTCGGCGACATCGAGATGATCCAGATCGCCGGCGCGGTGGCCCGCCGCATCGTGCCGTACATCCCGCAGGGCACGAAGGTCGAGCAGGGCGACCGCATCGGGCTGATCCGCTTCGGCTCGCGCGTCGACATCTACCTGCCCGAGGGCGTGGAGGTCGCGGTCGAGGTCGGTCAGAAGACCGTGGCTGGGGTGACTCGCATTGACCGTGATTGATCCTGATACCCAGGCGGGCTGGGTGCCCGAGGCCGACGAGGTGGACGAAGAGGAGGAGATGCCCCTCTCTCTCCGCCTCTCAATAGCGGACACCCTCACCCTCGGCAACGCCACGTGCGGGTTCATGGCGGTGTACTTCACCACCACCGGGATCCTCATCCCGCACCTCACCGGCGACCAGGAGACCGGCATGGCCCGCCACAGCGCGGCCACGGCGGTGATCCTGATGCTGTGCGCGGCGGTCTTCGACCTGTTCGACGGCCTGGTCGCGCGCAAGCTGCGCTCCTCCCCCATGGGCGCGGAGCTGGACAACCTCTCCGACCTGATCAGCTTCGGTCTGGCGCCGGCGTACTTCGTCCTCGTCTACGGCATGGTCGCGGACGACGCACACCAGCGAGTGGCCGCGGTCGGGGCAATCGTGGTGCTCCTGGCCGTCGTCCTGCGGCTGGCGCGCTTCTCGTGCGTGACGGTGCCCAACGGGATGTTCCAGGGCATGCCCTCGCCGTTCGGCGCACTGACGGTCGTGTCGATCGTGCTGCTGGAGCTGCCCTTCGTGGCGACGCTGCTGGCGATCCTGGGCACGGCCTGGCTGATGGTGAGCCGGGTGGAGTACCCGAAGCCGCGGGGCCGTCTCGCGGTGGCGATGCTGTCCTGGATCGTCGTGTCGATGGGACTGCTCGCGGCCTGGGCGTTCGACGCGCCGAGCGGACAGCTGCTGCTCCAGACGGGCTGCGCGCTGCAGCTGGTCACGGGAGCGGTCATTCCCCTGTTTGCCACGGCCCGCCGGGTGAACAACTTCCGCGACAACCGACGCGAGGCCAGGACGGCACAGCTGCCGTAGCACTGCGTTGGCTTGGGCCCCGGACCGGGATGGTTCGGGGCCCTCGCTGTTCCGTGCGCGGCGTCGATGTGCTGGTCCGGGGGCTGCCGCCCCCAGCCCCCGTTACCTTCTTCGTGGCCCCGGGCTCGGGGCTCCCGGCGTCAGCTCAGGAAGTCCCGCCCGATCTGTTCCGCCACCCGCTCCAGGATCGGTCCGGCGTCCGCGATGCACTTGGCGACGTCGGGCTCGGCGTCCGTCAGGGGGTACACGCGTCGGATCCCCGCGCGTCCCAGCGCCTCCGGCGGCAGGGCGAGGCGGCCGCACACCGCGACGACCTCCTTGTCCGCCGCCCGGGCCGCCGCGGCGACACCGGCGGGGGCCTTGCCGTGCAGGGTCTGTTCGTCGAGGGAGCCCTCGCCGGTGATCACCAGCGTGGCCCATTCCAGCGCCGGGGCGAAGCCCAGCACCTCCAGCATGACCTCGATGCCGGGGCGGAAGCGTGCGCCGAGCAGCAGGGCGCCGTAGCCGATGCCGCCGGCGGCGCCCGCGCCCGGGGACGAGGCGTACTCGGCCGCGTGCACGCCGTCCGTCTCCTCCAGCACCTTCGCGTAGTGCGCGAGGGACGAGTCGAGGATCTCCACGTCGTCCGGGGAGGCGCCCTTCTGCGGGCCGTAGACGGCCGGGGCGCCCGTGGGACCGGTCAGCGGGTTGTCGACGTCGCTGGCCAGGATCAGCTCCACGTCCGCCAGCCGCGGGTCCAGACCCGACAGGTCGGCGGACGCCAGCTCGGCGAGTCCGCCGCCGCCCGGCGGCACCGGCTCCCCGTCCGCGTCCAGGAACCGCGCGCCGAGGGCGGACAGCATGCCCGCGCCGCCGTCGGTCGTCGCGCTGCCGCCGACGCCGAACACGATCGTGCGCGCGCCCGCGTCCAGCGCGGCCCGCAGCAGCTCGCCGGAGCCGTAGGTGGAGGCCGTGAGCGGCGCGAAGACGCCTCTGGGCAGCCGCTGGAGTCCGCTCGCCTCCGCCATCTCCACGACCGCCGTGCCGGCCCGGAGCGCGAACGCGGCCGTGACCTCCTGTCCGAGCGGCCCGGCGACCCGCACCTCACGGCGCTCGAAACCGGCCGCGACCGCCGCGTCCACGGTCCCGTCGCCGCCGTCGGCCACGGGCAGCGCCTCCACCTCCAGGCCCGGCACGGCCCGGCGCAGCCCGGCCGTCACCCGTTCGGCGACCTGCACGGCCGTCAGCGAGCCCTTGAACTTGTCCGCGGCGATGAGCACGCGCTGTGTCACCTGTTTCCCCTTGCTCTCCGGGCCCCGAGGCATGTCAAGGCCAGTCGCGCCGCTGTGACCTTAACCGGAGCACACCCCCGCCGTCATGCACCGACCGGCCCCTGAGAGCGGCGTGGGAACGGCGTGGGAGCAACGTACGAGCGCCGTGTCAGGCGCCTGTGCGGACGGCCGAAACCGCACACGCGCCCCCGGAATTGGGTAAACCGGAGCTATGACCCCTGTGGGCACTGAGCCAGAGCTCGCCGACCGCGTCCTCGGGGGCTGGCTGGGCCGGATCGCGGGCAACATGCTCGGCAAGCCGGTCGAGCAGGGCGACCTGTGGACGCGGGACCGCATCGACCGCTATCTGCGGCAGGCCGCCGCCCTGCCCCTGACCGACTACCTTCCCGAGCCGGCCGTCGAGAGCGACGGCTTCGAGCTGCGCCCCGAGTGGCGCCAGTGCGTGCGCGGCCGGATCCACGGCAGCTGCCGGGACGACGACGTCGACTACGCCATCCTCGGCCTCGATCTGCTGGAGACCCACGGCTTCGGGTTCAGCACCGAGCAGGTCGGCGACCTGTGGCTGCTGAGACTGCCGTACCTGCAGACGTTCACGGCGGAACGAGCGGCGTACCGCAACCTCGCGAACGGGCTGAAACCGCCGCTGACGGCCACCTTCGACAACCCGTACCAGGAGTGGATCGGCGCCCTGATCCGGGCCGACATCTACGGCTGGACCTGCCCGGGCGTCCCGCGCCGCGCCGCCTCGCTGGCCCGCCGGGACGCGGTGCTCTCGCACACCGGCAACGGTGTGTACGGGGCGATGTGGGCGGCGGCGCTGATCGCGGCGGCGTTCACGGCGCCGACGGTCCGGCACGCGGTGGACCAGGCGCTGGCCGTCATCCCGGCCTCCAGCCGGCTGGCGCGCACCGTACGCCGGGTCGTCTCGCTCCACGACACGCGGATGACCTGGGAGGACACGCTCGCCACGATCGGCGAGGAGACCACCGGCCTCGGCTGGATCCACACCATCCCCAACGCGGCCGTGCTCACCGCGGGCCTGCTGTACGGCGACGGCGACTTCACCCGCACCATCACCCTCACCGTCCGCGGCGGCCTGGACACCGACTCCAACGGCGCGACGGCGGGCTCGGTGGCGGGCGTCCTCACCGGGGCGGAGGAGATCCCGTCCCAGTGGAAGGACCCGCTGGAGGACACGGTCCGCAGCGCGGTGTTCGGCTTCGACGGCGTGCGGATCAGCGAGCTGGCCGAGCGGACGCTGCACCTGGCGGAGGCGGAGAACTGACCCCTGCGGCTGGTTACCCTTCCTGTGTGACCAGCTCCGAAGAATTCGCCGCGTACATCGCGGGCCTGCCCCGCATCCTCTCCGGCGCCGCCGCGCTCTTCCGTGACACGGAGGGCCGGGTGCTGCTGGTGGAGCCCAACTACCGTGAGGGCTGGGCCCTGCCGGGCGGCACCATCGAGTCCGACGGCGGCGAGACCCCGCGCCAGGGCGCCCACCGCGAGACGCTGGAGGAGATCGGCCTGGACCGCGAGCTCGGCCGGCTGCTCGCGGTGGACTGGGTCTACCGGCCCGGCTTCCCGCCGCTGGTCGCCTACCTGTACGACGGCGGAGTCCTGACCGAGGACGACCTCAAGGCGATCCGTCTGCAGGAGGAGGAACTCCTGTCCTGGCGTCTGGTCGCCCGGGAGGACCTCGGCGACTATCTCCTGGGCACCCTCGGCGACCGCGTCCTGGTCGCCCTGGACGTGCTGGACGAGGGGTCCGGAACTGCCGAGCTGGAGAACGGCCGCCGAGCGCACGGATAAAGGTTCGCCCCGCCCCGGCGCGCCCCCCTACCCTCGGCCCCATGACCAAGCCCCTCGTCGCCATCCTGAGCGGCGCCGGTATATCGACCGACTCCGGCATCCCGGACTACCGCGGGCCGAACGGGCTGTGGCGGAAGGATCCCGGGGCCGAGAAGCTCGTGACGTACGAGTACTACATGGGGGACCCCGAGATCCGGCGGCGGTCGTGGCAGATGCGGCGCGCGAACCGGACGCTGCTCGCCGAGCCGAACGCCGCGCACCGGGCCGTGGCCGAGCTGGAGAAGTCGGGCGTGCCGGTGCGGGTGATCACGCAGAACGTGGACGGGCTGCACCAGCTCGCCGGGATGACGGCCCGCAAGGTGCTGGAACTGCACGGCACCGCACGGCAGGTGGTGTGCACCCGCTGCCACGCGCGTGGCTCCATGGAGGACGCGCTCGCCCGGGTCGAGGCCGGTGAGGACGACCCGCCGTGCCTGGAGTGCGGCGGCGTCCTGAAGTCCGCGACCGTCATGTTCGGTGAGCGGCTCGATCCGGTGGTGCTCGGTGAGGCCGTCGCCATCAGCAAGGCGTGCCAGGTGTTCATCGCCGTCGGTACCAGCCTGCAGGTGCAGCCCGCCGCCGGGCTCGCGGGCGTCGCCGCGGACCACGGGGCGCGGCTCGTCATCGTCAACGCCGAGCCGACGCCCTACGACGAGATCGCCGACGAGGTCGTACGGGAGCCGATCGGCACCGCACTGCCGGAGCTGCTGCGCCGGCTGAGCACGGACCACGAAGGCTAGGCGTCTTCGGACTCCGAGGCCCGCACCACCCGTACGCCCGCATCCTCCAGCGCCGCGCGGGTGGTGGCGTCGGTCGGGGTGTCGGTGACGACGACGTCCAGTTCCTCGGGGTCGCAGATCTTCACCATGCCGGTGCCGGGGAACTTGGAGCCGTCGGCGAGGAGCGCCACCTTGTCGGCGGCGGCGATCATGGCGCGCCGCGCGGGCACCTCGGCGACCGTGGTGTCCATGACCTGCCCGCCGGCCCGGACCCCGCAGGCGCCCATGAAGAGCCAGTCGGCGTGCACCTGGCGGAGGTTGTCCTCGGCCATGAAGCCGTCCAGCATGCGGGAGGCACGGATGACCATGCCGCCGAGCAGCATCAGGTCGACGCTGTCGTCCGGGAGGAGTTCCTCGTACACGGCGAGGTTGTTGGTGACGACCGTGATCCGGCGTCCGTGGAGTCGGCGGGCGAGCCGGTGGACGGTGGTGCCGGAGTCGAGGATCACCGACTGACCGTCCTCGATCATCGCGGCGGCCCGGGCGGCGATCGCGTCCTTCCCCGGCACCCGTGCCTCGGCGGCCTCGGCGAAGGGCGCCGGTTCGTCCTCGACGACCGCTCCCCCGTGCACCCGGGTGAGCAGTCCGTCCCCTTCCAGCTTGAGGAGGTCGCGGCGGACGGTCGCGGCGCTGGCTCCGAGCCGATCGGAGAGGTCCGTCACGGTGACGGTGCCGCCGGATCGCAGCGCCCGCAGGATCAGTTGGTGTCGTTGTTCGGCCAGCACCGACGGAACACTACCCGCTAGAACAGGGCCGTTCCCCGTTCGAAGTCCAGGAGGCGTTGTTTGCGGGGCAGGCCACCGCCGTAGCCTGTGAGGCTGCCGTCGGCGCCGACCACGCGGTGGCAGGGGACGATGATGCCGACCGGGTTCTTTCCGTTGGCCAGGCCGACCGCTCGGGAGGCGGCCGGATTGCCGAGGGCGGCGGCCAGTTCGCCGTAGGAGCGGGTCTCGCCGTACGGGATCCGGCGGAGCTGGTCCCACACCATGCGCTGGAACGGGGTCCCGTTCAGGCGGAGTTCGAGGGTGAACTCCTTCAACTCGCCGTCGAAGTAGGCCGTCAGCTGTGCCTCCACCTCGCCGAAGGGGCTGTCGTCGCGGTCTCCGAACGTCTCCTCGGCCGGCCGGTGGCGCTGGTCGGTCATGTAGAGGCCGCACAGGACGCCGTCCTCGGCGACGAGGGTGAGGGGGCCGTAGGGGCTGGTGATGACGGTGTGCTGCTTCATGAATGTCCTTACACCGGGAGGAAGTTGATCGGGTGGCTGTCCGTCGCCCACAGGTACTGGACCGCGTACGCCCGCCACGGCCGCCAGGCCGCCGCGCGGGTGGTCAGCGCTCCCGGGGTGGAGGGCAGGCCCAACTCCTTGGCCGCGCGGCGGATTCCGAGGTCGGTGGGGAGGAAGGCGTCCGGGTCGCCGAGGGCGCGCATGGCGATGACGTCCACCGTCCAGGGGCCGAAGCCGGGGAGGGCGAGGAGACGGGCGCGGGTCTCGGGCCAGTCGCTCTCCGGGCCCAAGTGGATGGCACCGGAAGCCAGTTGGGTGACGAGGGTGGTGAAGGTGGTGCGCCGGGTGCGGGGCATCGCCAGGGTCTCGGGGTCCAGGGCGGCCAGGGCGTCGGGGGTTGGGAAGAGGTGGGTGAGGCCCCCCTCCGGGTCGTCCACCGGGTCGCCGTGCGCGGTGACCAGACGGGCCGCGTGGGTGCGGGCGGCGGCCGTGGAGACCTGCTGGCCGAGGACGGCCCGCACGGCGAACTCGGCCTCGTCGACCGTGCGCGGCACCCGCCGGCCCGGGGCCTTGTCGACCAGCGGGGCCAGGACGGGATCCGTGCGGAGCTGGTCGTCGACGGCCACCGGATCGGCGTCCAGGTCCAGCATGCGGCGGCAGCGGCTGATCGCCACGGTCAGGTCGCGCAGGTCGCTGAGGGTGAGGCGGCAGGCGATGTGGTCGGGTTCGGGGGCCAGCGACGCGACGCCGTGGCCGTACGGGAGGCGGAGCGTGCGGCGGTAGGCGCCGTCGCGCCACTCCTCGACGCCGGGTACGGCGGTCGCAGCGAGGTGGCCGAAGAGGTTGTCCGGGTTGAGGGGGGCGCGGAAGGGGAGGCGGAGGACGAGGGTGCCGGGGGTGGCGGATGGGGCTGTGTTCCTGGGCAGACGGGCGCGCAGCTCGCTCGGGGACAGGGCGAAGACCTCGCGGACCGTGTCGTTGAACGTGCGGATCGAGGAGAAGCCGGCGGCGAAGGCGATCTCCGCCATCGGCAGCGGTGTCGTCTCGATCAACAGGCGGGCGGTCTGGGCACGTTGGGCGCGGGCGAGGGACAGCGGACCGGCGCCGAGTTCGGCGAGCAGCTGGCGTTCGATCTGGCGGGTGCTGTAGCCGAGACGGGCGGCGAGCCCGGGGACGCCCTCGCGGTCCACGACGCCGTCGGCGATCAGCCGCATCGCGCGGGCCACGAGGTCGGCGCGCTGGTTCCACTCCGGTGAGCCCGGGCTGGTGTCGGGGCGGCAGCGCTTGCAGGCGCGGAAGCCGGCCTGCTGACAGGCGGCCGCGCTGGGGTAGAAGGTCATGTTCTCGGGCTTGGGCGGGACGACGGGGCAGCTGGGCCGGCAGTAGATGCGGGTCGTCAGGACCGCCGTGAAGAACCAGCCGTCGAAGCGGGCGTCCTTGGACTGGACGGCGCGCACGCAGCGCTCTCGGTCGGTGTGCATCCCGTTCTGCATGCGTCCAGCATCGGCGATGGGCGCGGGCAGGGCTGGCGAGAATCCGACATCGACCTGGGCTGCCCTGGGCCGGTGCGGATCACCGGGCGGTGACCAGTCGGTTGTTGAACATCGTTCAGCGATGCGGGGGCGCTGGGTAGGATGCCCGCATGGGTCACGGAGCGGACGCCGCGCGGGACGTCACCGGGCGCGCGGGCCTGGACGCCGGCGACATCGCGGAGGTGGCCGAGGTCGCCACCACGCTGCAGGCCCTGTCGGCCCCCTCCCGGCTGCTGATCCTCGCCCGGCTGCGTGAAGGGCCGCTGCCCGCGACGGAGTTGGCCGCGGAGGTGGGCATGGAACAGTCCGCGTGCTCGCACCAGTTGCGGCTGCTGCGGAACCTGGGGCTGGTCGTGGGCGAGCGCCGCGGGCGGTCGGTGGTGTACGCGCTGCACGACCGCCGTGCTCCTCGACCGGGCCGTGCACCACGTGGGGCATCTGCGGCGGGGGATCAGTGACGCCGGGGAGTGACCCCTCGCGCCGGCGGATGTGGCCGCTGTACGCCGCCGGGTTCACCACCGCCTTCGGAGCGCACGGCATCGCCGCGAACCTCGGGGGCGCGGGCAAGGACGCGGTCACCTCGCTGCTCGTCCTCGGCGGGCTGCTCGCCCTCTACGACGGCGCCGAGGTCCTGCTCAAGCCGGTGTTCGGCACGCTGGCCGACCGGGTCGGGGCGCGACCGGTGCTGCTCGGCGGGCTGGTGGGCTTCGCCGTCGCGTCAGCGCTGTACGTGCTCGCGGACAGCCCGGGGTGGCTGTGGGCCGCGCGGCTGGGGCAGGGGGCGGCGGCGTCCGCGTTCTCGCCGGCCGCGTCGGCGCTGGTGTCCCGGCTGAACCCGGCGGCGAAGCAGGGGCGGGCGTTCGGCGGCTACGGCTTCTACAAGTCGATCGGCTACACACTGGGGCCGCTGCTCGGCGGGGTACTGGTGTGGGCGGGCGGGCTGCGGCTGCTGTTCACGGTGCTGACGGTGCTCGGCGCGGCCGTCGCGGTGTGGGCGCTGGCCGCCGTCCCCGTCGTACCGCCGCTCCCCCGGGCGCGGCAGACGGTGCTGGACCTGGCGCGGCGGCTGGCGGACCCGGCGTTCCTGGTGCCGACGGCCGCGCTCGCCGGGGCCACGGCCGCGCTGTCGGTCGGGGTGGGGTTCCTGCCGGTGTCCGGCCGCGCGGCGGGGCTCGGCACGGTGGCGACGGGGGCGGCGGTGTCGGTGCTGGCCGCGTGCGCGGCGGTCGTGCAGCCCCGTACCGGACGGGCCTTGGACGCCGGGCGGCTGACGGCGCGGACCGGTCTGACCGCCGGGCTGCTGCTCACGGCGGCGGGGCTGGCCTGCGCGATGCTGCCGGGCCTCACAGGGGTGCTGCTCGCCGCCGCCCTGATCGGCGTCGGCACGGGCCTGATCACTCCCCTGGGCTTCGCGACCCTGGCCTCCTCGACCCCGAAGGAACGCCTCGGCCAGACCATGGGCGCGGCCGAACTGGGCCGCGAACTGGGCGACGCGGGCGGCCCGTTGCTGGTGGCGGGGGTCGCCGCGTCCACCACCCTGACGCACGGCTACGCGACCCTGGCGGCGGTGTTGGCGTGCGGGACGGTGCTGGTGGGGTGGGGCTTGCGGGCCGGGGTACGCGCAGAGGATACGGAGGCGGCTTGACGGGGTTGTGGGGGCCTCGGCGGCCGGCGGCGCATCAGCATCCCGTCGCCCCCGCCTGTCTCGCCCCCGAAGGCGCCGGCGGACAACCCCCGCTCAGCTCAGCACTCCGCCCAGCAAGCGCAGCAGGTCCCCGGTGGCGTCCGCCGCGCACAGGGGCGGCAGGGCGCCCAGGGCGAGGATCGCCGCGGCGATGGTGCGCAGGTGCGGGGGCGGGGTCGTCTGGAGGGCGGCGATGCGGCGGGTGACGGTGCGGTCGGTGAAGTGCAGGGCGCAGCCCTGGCTGTGCGCGACGAGGGCGGCCCGGGCCAGCGCGCGGGCCGTGGTGCCGCGGTCGCCCACCGCGCCGGCGGCCTGTTCGTCGGCCCAACGTTCCACCAGGTAGGCGACGCTCGTCCGGACCGGCACGAGCAGCGGGTTCGCCGCCGCGGCGAGGCCGGCCGCACGGACCAGCAGGCTGTGCCGGTGAGTGAGATGGGCGCGCTCGTGGGCGAGCAGGACCCGGCGTTCGGCGGGGCGCAGGGCGGCCAGCATCGCCGATGTGACCAGGATCCGGCCAGGGGTGCCGGGGACGGCGAAGGCCTGCGGCCGCGGTGAGGCGGCGACGATCAGTTCGGCGCCCGGCGGGTGCCCCTCGCACAGACGGCGTAGCGTGCGCCGGGTCGCCCGCTCGGCCCGGACCGCGCGCAGCACACGGCAGACGGCGACCGTGAGCACCGCCAGCGCGAGGACGGCGACCGTCCCGGGGACCGGTTCCGGCAGCAGCCGCCCGTCCTCGCGGGCGTCGGCGACGACCGGCGGGGCCTGCCCGACCAGCGTGACGGTCAACAGCACCAGGGCCCAGGTGGTCGCGCCCGCGGTGAGGACGGCGGCCGCGGTCAGGGCCCGGGCCGCCTGCGCGGGCGCCTGCGACCGGGCGACCGGGCGGCTGACGGCGGCGAGCAGCAGGGACAGCAGCACCGGGGTGTAGACGTCGATCCTCATCTCGTCCTTCCCGTCCCCTGCCGAACCGCCGTGCCCCCGTCAGACACCGCCCTCACCCAGCAGCTCGCGCAGGGCCGTCTCCTCCTCCGGGCTCAGGCCGGTGACGAAGTGCTGCAGCGCGGCTATCGGGTCGGGCCCCCGGTCCAGGGCCTGGTGCATGGCCTCGGCGGTCATCTGGGCCGCGTTCTTCGCCGGGCGGTACGCGCCGCGCCGCCCGTCGGCGTCCCGCAGGACGAGGCCCTTGTCGTGCAGGCGCCGCAGGATGGTGTGCACGGTGTTGTAGGCGAGGTCACCGTCCAGCTCGGCCTGGATCTCGCCCGGCGTCAGAGCCCGGTCGGTCGCCCACAGCGCGGCGAGGACCTCGCTCTCCAGCTCGCCGGGGCTGCGTCGCTCGGCTCTGCCGCGAGGAGTCGTGCCTGCCATGGCCACCACCTTACGGCGCGTAGGGTCCGGCGGTCAGCGACTCGCACCTCCCCCTTACCCGCCTCCGACATCACCCCGACCTACAGCCTGTAGGGTGATCTACGACCCTACAACGCGTAGGGCCGGAGGGATGGACGATGCCACGGGCCTCCGACGCCGCAGCCGCACCTTCACGGACCCGGACCCCCGGTGCCGCCCCACCCCCAGGGTCACCTCCGGCGCCCCGGACGGGTGAGCGATGGCTCATGGCCGTGGCGGGCGCCTTCACCCTGCTCCAGCTCGTGCTCGTGCGCCCCGGGCTGGGCCTCGGCTGGGACGAGACGGTGTACGTCAGCCAGGTCAGCAGCCACGCCCCGGCGGCCTTCTTCAGCGCCCCGCGCGCCCGAGGCATCACCCTGCTGGTGGCCCCGGTCGCCTTCTGGTCGTCGTCGACCCCGCTGCTGCGGGTGTACCTGGCCGTGCTGGCGGGCGCCGGCCTGTACTGGGCCCTGCGGACCTGGCTCGGCCCGTTCCCGCCCCGCGTCCTCGCGGCCGGCGGCGCCCTCTTCGCCACCCTCTGGATCACCCTCTTCTACGGCCCCCAGGCCATGCCCAACTACTGGGTGGCTGTGGGCGCCCTGGCCGCCGTGGGCTACTTCCTGCGGGCCCGCCGCGACCGCACCCGACGGGCACCTCTGTGGGGCCTGGCCGCGGCGGCCGCGCTGATGGCGTGGATGCGGCCCACGGACGCCGTCTGGACGAGCCTCCCCCTGTTCGCCCTGGCCCTCCGCGACCGCCGCCCGCGCCTTCTGTTCGCCCTTCTCGGCGGCATGGCGGCGGGCGCGCTCGAATGGGTCGTCGAGGCGTACGTCAGGTACGGCGGCCCGGGCGCCCGGCTGACCGCCGGCTCCCGCATCGAGGGCGGCCTGGGCCTGCACAATGCCGTGACCGACCAGCTCCGCAGCCTCGGCGGACGCGCCCTGTGCCGTCCGTGCACCGGCGCGATCCCGAGCGCGCCGGTGATCGCCTGGTGGTTCGTCCTGCCGCTGCTCGCCGCGGCCGCGCTGGTCATCGCGGTACGGGCCCGTCGTACGATCGGCACCGCGCTGCCCCTCGCCTGCGCGGTCACCGCGGCCGTGCCGTATCTCTTCCTCATCGGGTACGCGGCACCCCGCTTTCTGCTGCCCGCGTACGCCCTGCTCGCGATCCCGGTCGCCGACGCCCTGTGGTTCCTGGTCACGGCGCCTGCGGGGCGGTGGCGACCGGTGGTCGTGACCCTGGTGGCGGTCGGGCTGGCCGGTCATGGGGCCGTGCAGCTGGCGGTGGTGGACAGAGCGGTGTCCCGTACGACGACCGCGCACCGCGCCTGGGCCCGCAGCGCCACGGAACTGCGCCACCTGGGCGTCTCCCCGCCCTGTCTGCTCACCGGCGGTGACTCCGTCCCCATCGCCTTCCAGGCCGGCTGCGCCTCCGCGTACACCGCCGGTCACGACACCGGCACCACGGCCGGTGCTCTCACGCGCACCGCCCGCCGCATCCCGGTCGCCCTCCTCGCCACGAGCCCCGGGCACCTGCCGTCCTACGCCCACGGCTGGCGACTGCACCGGCTGTCGGACGGCTACGCCTACCTGGCGCCCGGCGCCCTGCGGGAACGGCAGGGCGCATGAGCACGCAGACCGGTGCCGTCCTGGACGCAGGGCGGCGGGTGCCCTGGCAGACCCTGGTGGCCGGCGGCCTGCTGGCGGGGGCCGTGGTGATCGCGGTACGGCACTGGCCCGTACTGGACGCCGGGGCCGACCGGCTGGTCGTCGCCGACCGGGGCTGGCTGCTGCTGGCCGCGGTGCTCACCGTGCTGACCTGGGTGTGCGCGGCGGTCACGGTACAGGGCGCGGTGCGGGAGGCGTTGCCCGCGCGCCGGCTGGTGGCCGTGCAGTTCGCGGCGGGGGCGGCCAACCACGTCCTGCCCGCCGGGGTGGGGGCCGGTGCCGTCAATCTGCGGTTTCTGATGCGCTGCGGGCTGACGCCGGGGCGGGCCGCGACGGCCCTCGCGGTCCGCGGCACCGCGGGCGCGGTCGTGCGGTGCGCGCTGATCGCGGTGCTCGCCCTGGCCTGTCCCGGGGTGCTGCGGCTGCCGTCGGTGGACGGGACGACACTGCTGCTCGCCCTCGTGGGGACGGCCGCCGCCGGCTGCGCGGCCGTGGCGTTGGCTCGGCTGACCCGGGTGCGTCGGTGGCTGGCGTGCACGGTGGCCGATGTGCGGGGTGTCCATGAACGCCCGCCGCGCGCGGCGGCTCTGTGGGGCGGTTCGCTGGCCTTCGCCGTGCTCCACACGGGGATCGTGCTCGCCGTCGTACGGGCCCTGGAACTGCCGCTGCCGGCGGGACGGGTCGCGCTCGCGTATCTCGCCGCGAGCAGTGCCGCCGTACTGCTGCCGACGCCCGGTGGGCTCGGGTCGCTGGACGCGGCGCTCGCCTGGACGCTGACGGCGGCCGGGGCTCCGGCCGCGGCGAGCCTGTCCGCGGTGCTCGGCTACCGGTTGCTCACGGTGTGGCTTCCGCTGGTGCCGGGGCTGTTGGTGCTCGCCGGGCTGGTGCGCACGAAGGCGCTGTAGAGGCGACGGTGGAGCCGGGGGGTCATGACAGATGGTGGCCGATGCCGCGGGCGGTGGCGATGGTCAGGTCACTGCCGGCCGCACGCAGCTTGCGGCGCAGCCGGGTCAGGTACTGGTCGAGGGTGTTGTCGCTGACCTGGGCGCCTTCCGGCCAGGCGGCCCGGACGAGGTCCCGGCGGCTCACGTTCTCCCCGGGCCTCGCCATGAGCGTGGCCAGCAGCCGGAACTCCGTCGGCGTGAGATCGGCCGCCGTGCCGCGGACGGTCAGGCGGTGCCGTACGGCGTCGAGTACCAGATCCCCGGCCGTGGCGTGGGGCGTGGGCACGGCACGTTTGAGGACGGCGCGCAGGCGGGCGGCCAGTTCGGCGAGGTGGAAGGGCTTGAGGAGATAGTCGTCGCCGCCCGCGGAGAAGCCGGACAGGCGGTCGGTCAGGCCATGGCGTGCGGTGAGGAAGACGACCGGGAAGGAGAAGCCGTTGGCGCGCAGCGCCTGGCAGACGTCCCGCCCGTCCGCGTCCGGGAGCCCGACGTCCAGCACGGCCGCGGCGACCTCGGCCCCGGCCAGCCGCAGCGCGCTCGCTCCGTCGGCGGCGGGCAGGGTCGCGAACCCTTCGTACCGCAGCCCGCGCATCAGCACGTCACGCAGGCCGTGATCGTCCTCGACGACCAGGATCTTGGGGGGCATGGTCCTCCGTCAGGGTTCGGGACAGGCGCGGGGGTGTGTGCGGTCGGGCGCGGAGAGACGTGAGGGACGGATGTCCGTCAGGGACCCGAGGGCGGTGCGGAGTCGGGGGGTCTGTCAGAGGGTGTGGGTGGTCGGGAAGCGCGCCCCCTGCCGGTGCCGTCTCCGTCGCCGTTGTCCCGTCCCTCGCGCCGGTCCGGCCGCGCACCGGGCACGGAGCGCCCCGATCCGCCCCCACCCGTCATCCGCACGGCCAGCCACCGCCCGAGCACCCACCAGCACAGCCCCAGCCACGCGCCCGCCAGCAGCCAGCCGCCCAGTACGTCGCTGGCCCAGTGCACGCCCAGGTAGACGCGGCTCAACCCGACGGCCACCGCCCAGCACACCGCGATCACGCACGTCGTTCGCGCGAGCCCGGGTCGGATGTGCCGGGTGACCGCCCAGCACACGAACCCGGCCGTGAGCGCGGAGGTCGTCGTGTGGCCGGAGGGGAAGGCGAAGCCGGAGGCGTGGGCTGCCCAGTCCGCGGCGCTCGGACGGGCCCGCGCGAACAGCTCCATCAGCCCGCTGCGCACCAGTTGCCCGGCGACCAGCACCGCCAGGCCGTACACGACCGCTCTCACTCGCTCACCGGTGTCCCGGCCGGCGACCAGCCCGGCCGCCATGACGATCAGGTACGGCCACGGTCCCGTCCCGGTCGCCGTGATCCCCCGGGCCAGGGCCTGACCGACCGGCGGCCGGTGCCGGAGCGCCCAGGCGTGCGCCGCGCCGTCACCCGGGAGCGGCGAGCCGTGCCGTACCCCCATCGCGACCGCGAGGGCGGCGAACAGCACGGCGCAGGCGACGGCGAGCAACGGCAGCCCTCCCCACCAGGGCCGCGCATCCCGTACGGACCGAGCACTCCGCGGAGCCCGGGCCGCCCCACTCACGGCGCCCCCGCCAGCCGCCAACCGGTCACCGCCCCGCCGATCACCACGTCACATGCCGCCGCTCGCCCGGGACGACCCGGCACGCCATAGCGCGCACTCCGCCTCACACCCCCGTCACCAACGCCCCGAACCGAGTCCCGGCCACCCGTCCGACCAGCGGCGCGCCCCGGTCGGCGAGCTGCATCAGGAGCCAGGCCAGGAGCGCTCCGAAGGCCAGGCCCACGGCCACGTCGTGGGGATAGTGGGCGCCGATCCAGACGCGGGAGACGGCCATCAGGACGGCCGCCGGGGCCGCGACACGGGTGAGACGGTGGTCGGTCAGGGCGATCGCCACGGCCGCGGCCCCGGCGATCACCGCGTGGTTGCTGGGGAAGGACCAGTCGCCCGCCGCAGGGCACGCCTCGACCGTGACCACGTGCAGCGTGCGGCAGGGTCTGGTTTCGGCGACCGCCGACTTCACCAGCACGTCCACGGCGTACACGACCACCACGATCAGTGGTGTCGCCAGGGCGCGGAGCATTCGCGCCTCCCCGGCCCCGCGGGCCCGCCACCAGGCGACGAGCATCAGCACGGCGAACAGGGCGAGGCCGTAGTCGGACCAGACGGCGATCGCGGTGTCGAGGCCGCCGTCGACCGAGGCGCCGCCGAAGGCAAGGTCGGTCATGACGGGGCCCCCGGGGAGGCCCGGCGGGCACGCGCGCGGCGGGCCTCGACGGCGAGCGGGGTCAGGGACGCGAGGACCACGACGGCGACCAGCGGCAGGAGGTAGTGGTCGACGTTGGGGATGGAGGAGCCCAGCGCATAACCGCCGAGGACGAGGCCGATCGTCCACACCAGTCCGCCGACGACCTGCCAGAGCGTGAAGACCCGTACCGGCACGTCCAGGGCCCCGGCCAGCGGGTTGAGCACCGTGCGCACCACCGGCACGAAGCGGGCCAGGACGACCGCCTTGGCGTGGCCGTAGCGCGTGAGCAGTGCCTCGGCGCGCGCCGCGCCCTCGTGCAGCTTTCTCGACCGGCTGCGGGCCAGCAGCGCACGGCCGCCGCGCCGCCCGATCCAGTACCCGACCTGCGCCCCGGCCAGTGCCCCGACGACCGCGGCGACCAGCACCTGCGGCAGCGAGAGATGCACGGACCGGTGAGTGCCGCCCGCGCACAGCAGTCCCGCCGTGAACAGCAGCGAGTCGCCGGGCAGGAAGAAGCCGACCAGCAGGCCGGTCTCGGCGAACAGCACGGCGGCGATGCCGAGCGTGCCGAAGGCGGACAGCAGGGATCCGGCGTCCAGGACGTTCACCGCCTGGGCGACGGCGAACTCGGCAACTGCCATGCGGGCGACCCCTCTCATACTGAGACGTGGACGGAGCGGGCCGGAACCCGCGCCGAGCGACTACAGTCATGTAGACCGTCTACCGAACTGTAGACGAATCAGAGCCGAGGAGCGTTCCCATGCCGCAGGGGCAGATCGACGAGCCGGCCGACGGGCGCACGGACCGGCGGCCCGCGGGCGAGCTGGAGGCGAGTGTCCTGGCCGCCCTGTGGGCCGCCGACGGACCGCTCACACCCGGCGCCGTGCAACTGGAACTCGGCGGCGGCCTGGCCCGCACCACCGTCACCACCATCCTCACCCGGTTGCACGCCAAGGGCGCGGTCACCCGGGAGCGGGTCGGCCGCGGCTACACCTACGCACCCGCCCAGGACTCCCCCGGGCTGACCGCGCGCAGGATGCACGCCGAACTCGACAAGGACGAGGACCGCGGCACCGTACTCGCGCGTTTCGTCTCCGACCTGAGCCCGGAGGACGAGCGTGTGCTGCGCGCCCTGCTGGAGACCACCGGCCAGGGGACGGCCGACGAGACGCCGTGAGCCGGTGCGGGTACCCGTGGTGGTCAGTAACCGGCCGCGGGGTCGTGCCGCGTAGGCTGGCCGGTGACGGACCGGCGGCCCTGGAGGAATCACGTGATCTTTGCCGTGTGGCTCCCGCTCCTGATGCCGCTGCCGGCGGTCCCGCTGGCCCGGCGCGGTGCGGAGCAGCTGCCGCCCCGGACGGCGGCCTGGGCGCTGACCGCTCTGGCACTGGTCCTCGCCCTGTCGAGCACGGCCGCTCTCGTCCTGCTGGCCCTGAACGGCGCCCTGCGCCTCCCCTTCGTCGCGGCACTCGGCCATCTCTCCCCGCATCTGCTGGGCGACGGCTCCCCGGCCACCGTGCCCGCCGCGGTCCTGGCCGCCTGCGCGCTGACGGCACTCGGCGCCTCGCTGCTGCGCCGGGCCGTCCGGCACGTGCGTGAACTGCGCGCCGCGCACCGGCAGTTCGGGAGCGAGGCGAGCGCCGGCGATCTGTCGGTGCGGGAGGACGAGCGGCCCGACGCGTACGCGCTGCCCGGCCGCCCCGGCCGCATCGTGGTGACCACGGGCATGCTGCGCGCCCTCAGCGCACGCGAGCGCGAGGTGCTCTTCGCCCACGAGCGCGCGCATCTGTCCGGCCGCCACCATCTCTTCCTCGTGGCCACGGAGTTCGCCGTGGCCCTGCACCCGGCACTGCGCAGTCTGCGCGCCCCGCTCTCGTACGCCCTGGAGCGCTGGGCCGACGAGTCCGCCGCGCGGGTGACGGGTGACCGCACCCTCACCGCCCGCGCCGTCGGCCGCGCGGCGCTCGCCGCCCGCGCCGCGAGCCCCCGGCCGCGGCTGTCCCTCACGGCCACCGCGGGGCCGGTCCCGCGCCGGGTCAGTGCGCTGCTGAGCGCGCCGAAGCCCGCCGCCCGCGCACTCCCCCGCGCCCTGGCCGGACTGCTCCTCGTCTGTGTCGCCCTGTCGGCGACGGCGGCCCTGGATGCGGCCACGGACCTGCACGACGGCATCGAGGTCGCCCAGGGAGAGAGCGCCCCCGTCGGACACGGCGACTGACCGGAGCCGCCGGCCGCGGTGGGCCGTGGTCACCCTTCTCACGCACAGCCCCCTCACAGCACACGCTTATGGCATGCTCAGGCCAACAAGTGCACGCAGCCCCGATCGCCTCCGGCGCACCCAGGCCGGCCGGCGATCGCCGAGCAGACCGGGATCCCGGTCGCCGCAAAGGAGTTCCGCGTGAGATCGACCCCCCACAGATCCGTCGCCGCGCGCCTGCTGGCCGTCGCCGCGCTGGCCGTCGTATCGCTCCCCGCCCTTCCCGCGGCCGCCGCACCCTCAGCGGCGGCGGCCTGCACCCCGGCCCAGGTGGTGGCCAACGGCGGCTTCGAGAGCGGCACTTCGCCCTGGAGCCAGTCGTCGACGAGCGTCATCACCAGCCGGTCCGGTCAGAGCGCGCACGGCGGAAGCTCGTTCGCCTGGCTCGACGGCGTCGGATCCACGCACACCGACACGCTCTCCCAGAGCGTCACCGTCCCCTCGGGGTGCGACAAGGCGACCCTGTCCTTCTGGCTGCACATCGACACCGCCGAGACGACCTCCTCCACCGCCTACGACAAACTGACGGCGAAGATCGGCTCCACCACGCTGGCGACGTACTCGAACCTCGACAAGAACACGGGCTACGTCCAGAAGTCCTTCGACGTCTCGGCCTTCGCCGGCCAGACCGTGAACGTCGCCTTCACCGGCACCGAGGACTCCAGCCTGCAGACCAGCTTCGTCCTGGACGACATCGCCCTCGACACCTCCGCGGGCACCACCCCGCCGGCGGACTCGACACGGACGCCCGCCTCACCCTCGTACACAGTCAGTCTGAGCAGCAACAGCAGCGGCACCGTGTGGACCGGCCACGAGAGCGCGACCTTCACCAACGCCTCCTCGACCGCGCTCGGCGAGGTGTATCTGCGGCTGTGGGACAACTATCACGGCACCTGCTCGGCGATGCCCATCACGGTCACGAACCTCACCGGCGGTACGGCGGGCGCCCTGTCCGTCGGCTGCACCGCCCTGCAGATCTCCCTGCCGGCCCCGCTCGCGCAGGGGCAGAGCGCCACGATCGGCTTCGACCTCGGCATCACCGTGCCGAGCGGCGCCGACCGGTTCGGGCACGACGGGGCCTTCAACAACATCGGCAACGCGCTGCCCGTGCTCGCGGTGAAGGACGGGGCGGGCTGGCACCTGGACCCGTACACCAACAACGGCGAGTCCTTCTACTCCCTGGCCGCCGACTTCAAGGTCACACTGGACCACCCGAGCAGCCTGCTGGTCCCGGCCACCGGCACGTCCGTCGACACCCCCGGTTCCAGCGGGCGTACGGTCACCACCGCGACCGCGTCCAAGGTGCGCGACTTCGCCTGGGCGGCGGGGCCGTTCAGCAAGATCTCGGGTACGTCGGCGGCCGGCACCGCGATCAACGTCTACTCCGTCTCGGGCATCAGCTCCTCCGACGCGCAGTCGATGCTGAGCACCGCGAAGACCGCCGTCGATGCCCATGCCGCGCGCTTCGGGGCCTACCCTTACGGCGAGTTGGACGCGGTCATCGACAACAACTACTGGTTCGGCGGTATGGAGTACCCCGGCTTCGTCCTGGACCTCGTCAGCACCACCGCGCTCACCCATGAGATCGGCCACCAGTGGTGGTACGGCATCGTCGGCGACGACGAGTACAACAGCCCCTGGCTGGACGAGGCGTTCACCGACTACGCCACCGACCTGGCCCTCGGCAAGACCGGCAGCAACTGCTGGAACAGCGTCTCCTGGGCCTCCTCCGCCGAGAAGATCACCAACTCCATGGCGTACTGGGACGCCCACTCCTCCCGCTACTCCACCGTCGTCTACGGCTACGGCAAGTGCGCCCTGCACGACCTGCGGCGCCTCATCGGTGACACGGCGATGACCAAGGTGCTGAAGGACTACGCGAGTTCACACTGGTACGGCGTCTCCACCACGGCCGAGTTCAAGGCGGCGGCGCAGTCCGCGACGAGCACGGACCTGACGTCGTTCTGGAGCACGCACCGCATCGACGGCTGAGCGGACGGGAGTTCAGCGGGTCTGCGCGGCGAACGCCTCGTGGGCCCGCTCGTCGAAGAGGACGAACCTGACCTCCTCGACCGACGTGTCCGCGGCCCGCACCGTCTCCACGGCGATGCGGGCACCGTCGTCGATCGGCCAGCCGTAGACACCGGTGGAGACGGCGGGGAAGGCGACGGTACGGGCGCCCAGTTCGTCGGCGACCCGGAGGGACTCCCGGTAGCAGGAGGCCAGCAGCTCCGAGCGGTCCTCGCCGGCCGACCAGACCGGGCCGACGGTGTGGATCACCCACCGCGCGTCCAGCTTCCCGGCGGTCGTCGCGACCGCCTGACCGGTGGGCAGGCCCTTGCCGTAGCGCGAGGCGCGCAGCTTTCGGCACTCCTCCAGGATCTCCGGGCCGCCCCGGCGGTGGATGGCACCGTCGACACCCCCTCCACCGAGCAGCGAGGAGTTCGCCGCGTTGACGATGGCGTCGACGGACTGCCGGGTGATGTCGCCCTTGACGAGAGTGATGCTGGTCATGGTGCCTCTATACCAGGAGGGCGGGGACGGCGCGCACGGGTCTTCCGGCGCCGGGAAGGAGGGTGCCCTCCCCTTACGGCCGGGGTCAGCATCGGCTGCCGCGAGTCGGCCGTCGGACACCGCTCCGGGGTCGAGGCGAGGGGACGCGCCCGCCGCCCCGCACTCCACCCAGGCCAAGGACACGACCCCGGCCCCTTGCCACTCGCGTCGGACACCGTTCGCCTCTGACGAGACACGGTGAAGACCGTGCCCGAGCCCGGACGGAGGCCGGGCCTGCGGGCGTGCGGGGAACGTGCCCGTGGTCGGCGTCAGGGGGCGGACCGGACCCTGTTGTTGCGGCTACTTGCGGCTACCGCTGCTCACGCAGCCTGCGCCACACCGCCTTCGCCGCGTTGTGGCCCGACATGCCGTGGACGCCCGGGCCCGGTGGGGTGGCGGAGGAGCAGATGAAGACCGCCGGGTGGGGGGTGGTGTACGGGGAGAGGGAGAGCTTGGGGCGCAGCAGGACCTGGAGGCCGGTCACCGCGCCGGAGCCGATGTCGCCGCCGACGTAGTTGGCGTTGCGGGCGGCGAGTTCGGGCGGGCCGGCGGTCGCGCGGGCGAGGACGCGGTCGCGGAAACCGGGCGCGAAACGCTCCAGTTGGCGTTCCATGACGTCCGTGAGGTCTCCCGTCCAGCCGCTCGGCACATGGGCGTAGGCCCAGAAGACCTGCTTGCCCTCGGGGGCGCGGGTGGGGTCGACGACGCCCGGCTGCACCGTGATCATGAACGGTCGGTCGGGTGCCCGGCCCTCCCGGGAGGCCGCACGCAGGGCCCTGCCGATCTCCGCGCTGTCGGCACCGATCTGCACGGTGGTGGCGGCGCGGGCCTCCTCCGCGGTCCACGGCACCGGTCCGTCGAGCGCGTAGTCGACCTTGAAGACGCCCGGGCCGTACTTGTAGTCAGCGTAGTAGCGGCCGAAACCGGCGATGCGGGCCAGCGCGGTGGGCGAGGTGTCGAAGACGTACGCGCGCGCGGGCGGCAGGTCGTCGAGACGCTTGACCTCGTAGTCGGTGTGCACCAGGCCGCCCAGGTCCTTGAGGTACGCGGTGAGCGCGTCCGCGATGGACTGGGAGCCGCCCCGGGCCACCGGCCATCCGCGCGCGTGCGCGGCGAGGGCGAAGACCAGGCCGATGGCACTCGTCGCGAAGCCGCTGAGCGGGGCCATCACATGGGCGACCAGTCCGGCGAAGAGGGTCCTGGCCCGGTCGTCGTGGAAGCGGCGCGCCAGCCAGGTCGACGGCGGCAGGCCCACGAGGCCGAAGCGTGCGAGGGTGACCGGGTCGCGGGGCAGCGCGGTCAGCGGCAGGGACATGAAGTCGCGGATCAGGGTGTCCCACCGGGGCAGGAACGGGGCGACCAGTCTGCGGTAGGCCCCCGCGTCGCGTGAGCCGAAGGAGGCGGCCGTCTCGGCGACCGAGCGGGCCAGCACGGCGGCGGTGCCGTCGGTGAAGGGGTGTGCCATGGCCAGGTCGGCGTGCAGCCACTGGAGGCCGTACCGCTCCAGGGGCAGGGCGCGGAAGGCCGGGGAGTTGATGCCGAGCGGGTGGGCCGCGGAACAGGGGTCGTGCAGGAAGCCGGGCAGGGTGAGCTCCTCGGTGCGGGAGCCACCGCCCACGGTGTCGCGGGCCTCGAAGACGGCCACGGAGAAGCCGCGGCGGGCCAGCTCCACGGCGGCCGTCAGTCCGTTCGGCCCCGCACCCACCACGCACGCATCGAGCATCGACGGCACCTTCGGACCCCTTCGTCAACCGCTGGCCTGGGGGTCAGGATATGCCGGGGATCTGACACCCGGGGGTGCGGACCGGGGATGCCGGCTGCCCGCTGCCGCCGAGGTCGGTCACGCGGGTCCTTGCCGCAGAAGTCCCACCACCTTGCGGGCCGTCGCCTCGTCCCGGGCCGTGGTGAAGGGGAGGCTGTTGCCGCCGGTTATCCGGAACGGTTCCCCGGAGAGTGTCAGATGGGTGCCGCCCGCCTCCTCGGCGAGGAGGAGGCCCGCCGCGTGGTCCCAGGCGGCCTCCCAGGAGAAGGCCGTCGCGTCGAGCTCACCGCGGGCGACGGCGAGGTACTCGAGGCCCGCCGAGCCGCAGGCGCGGGGGGCGACGCCGTCGGTCCACAGGCCGAGCAGGGCGTGCTTCTGCTCGTCCGTCGTGTAGTCCGGGTGGGAGGTGGCCACTTCGAGGTCCCGGCCGGGGGCGGGCGAGCCGGCGTCCAGGCGCTCGCCGTCGAGGAAGGCGCCCCGGCCCCTGACGGCGACGGCGAGCTGGCCGCGGGCCGGCGCGTACGTCCAGGAGGCGAGGACCACTCCGCGGCGCGCGAGCGCGACCAACGTGCAGAACCCGGTCTCGCCGCGCACGAACTGGCGCGTGCCGTCGACCGGGTCGACGATCCACACCGGGGCGTCGCCCTGGATCGCCTCGTACGTCGCCGGGTTCGCGTGCACCGCCTCCTCGCCGACCACGACGGAGCCGGGCAGCAGGGCGCCGAGGGTCTCGGTGAGGTACCGCTCGGCGAGACGGTCGGCGTCGGTGACCAGGTCGTGCGGTCCTGCCTTCTGGTCGATCTCGTGGGCGGCCAGGCGGCGGAAGCGGGGCATGATCTCGGCCGCGGCGGCCGTGCGGACCGCCTCCTCCACGTCGGCCGAGCGTCGGGCGAGAAACTCGTCGATGGTTTCCGTGTCTACGATCATGCCTCCATGAGAGCATGCGCCACTGACAACGCCCGCCCGCCGGGTGGATACCCGGTGGAATCGGGATGAACTCGGGGTGCGCGAGCCGCGGCTCTAGCGGCCGACCGCGTACCCCTGCATCCCGCGCGGGTTGGCGGCCGCCGACAGCACGCCCGTCTCCGGGTCCCGGGCCACCGCGCACAGGCGGCCCTCCGACCAGGGGTCGCCGACGGTCACCCGGTGACCGCGCCGCCCCAGCTCCTCGACGACGTCCGCACCGACGCGGGACTCGACCGTGACGCTGCCCGGCCGCCGACCGCGCGGATAGAAGGAGCCGGGAAAGCTGTCGTTGTGCCAGTTCGGGGCGTCGATCGCGCCCTGGAGGTCGAGGCCGCCGCGGACGGGCGGGAGCAGGGCGAGGGCCAGGAAGAAGTGCAGCTGCCACTGGTCCTGCTGGTCGCCGCCGGGCGTGCCGAAGGCCAGCACCGGGACACCGTCGCGCAGGGCGAGGGAGGGCGTGAGGGTGGTGCGCGGACGGCGGCCCGGGGTGAGGGAGTTGGGCAGACCGTCCTCCAGCCAGGTCATCTGGAGCCGGGTACCGAGCGGGAAGCCCAGTTCGGGCACGACCGGGTTGGACTGGAGCCAGCCGCCGCTCGGGGTGGCGGCGACCATGTTGCCCCAGCGGTCGACGACGTCGATGTGGCAGGTGTCGCCGCGGGCGGTGCCGTCGGCACCGGTCTCCGGCTCCCCCGGCACCGGGGACGTCGGCGGTTTGGCGACGGTCGGTTCACCGGCGCCCATCGGGCTGAACCCCGGCTCGTCGGCTATCACCGTGTGCGCGTGCGCACTGAGCCGCGGGGTGCGGCCTCCGGGGCTGCCGGGGCGCAGTTCGTACGAGGCCTTGTCGCCGACGAGGGCGCGACGGGCGGCGTTGTAGTCGGCCGACAGGAGGTCTTCCAGCGGCACCTCGGCGGCGTCCCCGTACCAGGCCTCACGGTCGGCCATGGCGAGCTTGCAGCCCTCGACCAGCAGGTGGACGTAGTCGGCGGAGCCGTACGCGGGCAGCTCCGGCGGCAGCAGCGCCAACTGCTGGAGCAGTGCCGGTCCCTGGCTCCAGGGGCCGGCCTTGCACACGGTCCAGCCGTTCCAGTCGTACTTCACCGGGCCTCGTAGGTCGCCGACCAGCCGGCGAGATCGGCCGCCGTCAGGGTGCCGGTGTGGCGCTCGCCGCTGGTGTCGAGGGTGGGGCGCCCGGACTGCTGTACCAGCGCCTCGGCGATGAAGCCGGAGCGCCACACCTCGCGCGCCGCCTCGATCTGCGCGACGCGGTCCCCGGCGCCGGCGGTCTCGGCGATCAGACGCTTCCAGGTCGCGGCGAGGGCGGGGTTGCGCAGCAGCCGACCGGGGCGGGGGGCCTTTCCGCCGGGCAGGTAGACCTCCGCCGACGAGGTCCATTCCGTCTCGAACAGCTTCCGTACCGTCTCGACGGTCGCGCCGACGTTCTCCACGGGCGCGTGCCCGTGCTCGGCGTACCCGACGGCGTACCCGAGGACGTCCGCGAGGGGCTTGGTGCCGTGGTCGCGGAGCAGGAGCATCCAGGCGTCGAAGGCGCCGGGCACGGCGGCGGCGAGGGGGCCGGTGCCGGGTACGAGGTCCAGACCGAGCCCCCGGTAGTGCGCGACACTCGCCCCGGCCGGGGCCACGCCCTGTCCGCACAGCACCCGTACCTCGCCGCCGGCCGGCGCGAGCAGGATCGGGACCTCGCCTGCGGGGCCGTTGAGGTGCGGCTCGACGACGTGCAGCACGAACGCGCCCGCGACGGCGGCGTCATAGGCGTTGCCGCCGTCCTCCAGTACGGCCATCGCCGACTGCGAGGCCAGCCAGTGGGTGGAGGACACCATCCCGAAGGTGCCCTGAAGGGTCGGCCGGGTGCGGAAGGGCATGTCTCACCTCTCGGTTCGCTGTGGGACTGCCCCTACCCGTCCGAGGCGCCTACGAAGATTTTGCGATCCCCCGGGCACTTCATGAGCCGCCCCACACCCACGCGTTCTACGCGCGTGGTGTCATGCTCACGCCTGCCACCCCCCACGTGGGCATCAACTCGACCAGGAGTCAGACATGTTGTGGAAGGTCTTCGGGCGTGCGGGTGTGGCCCTGGCGGCCGGCGCCGCCGTGATCGCCACCGCCGTCCCCGCGAACGCCGCGAGCTACTCCGCCTTCGCCTTCTCGCTCACCAGCGGTGAGCCGACGATCTACGACTTCATCGACTCGGCCACCACGTCCCTCGACATGACGATGTACGAGCTCGAGGACACCACGGCCGTCAACGACCTCATAGCCCTGGAGAACAAGGGTGTCACGGTGCGGGTGATCCTGGACCGCCAGCACAAGACCGCGAACAACTCCGCGTACACGGCGCTGACCAACGCGGGTGTGGGAGTGGTGTGGTCGTCCTCCGGCTTCGTCTACACCCACCAGAAGACGATCACGGTGGACGGCACCAAGTCGCTGGTCCTGACCGGCAACCTGACCTCCCAGTACTACGCGACGGGCCGTGACTACGGCGTCTTCACCGACGACACCCGGGATGTCGCCGCGATCGAGAAGGTCTTCAACGCGGACTACGCGGGGACCTCGATCACCCCGACCGACGGCGACCACCTGCTCTGGTCGCCGACCGACTCGCGCAGCCGGCTGCTGTCGGTGATCAACGCGGCGACGAAGACGCTCGACGTCGAGGAACTGGAGTTCAGCGACGGCACGGTGGTCGACGCCATCGCCGCGCGCGCGAAGGCGGGCGTGAAGGTGCGGGTCGTCCTGGAGACGCCGGGCGACTACGCGAGCGAGGTCTCCGAGATCAAGGCGGCCGGCGGCACCGTCGTCGGCTACTCCGACCCCAACGGCTTCTACATCCACGCCAAGGCCATGGTCGCCGACTACGGGCTGTCCACCCAGGAGGTGGAGGCGGGCTCCATGAACATCAGCAGCAACTCCCTCTCCAGCAACCGCGAGTTGGGCATCATCCTCACCGGCACCGGGGTGGCGCAGTCCGTGGCCACGACCGTCGAGACGACGTTCAACAGCGACTACGCGGGCGGCACGGCCGCCTGACCCCGCACGGACACCTGCTCATGGCCGGCGCCGCCCGACCGTGAGCAGGTGACCGCTCGCGCCCAGCAGGGTCGGCTCCGACTCGATGCGCCGCGTCGCCGCCAGGACCACCTCGCGGCGCTCCGGGTCGTCCAGCCAGTCCTCGATCCCGCCCATGAGCCAGGCGACGCCCTCCAGCCCGTACTGGCCCTCCGGGGCGAGGCCGGCGTCGCTGAACTCGCCCGGCACCTCGGCTGGTTGGGCGAAGTAGGCCTCGGTGAACAGACCGCCTCCGGAGCGGTGCCGGCCGTCGGCGCTCGCCGCGTCGGTGCGGGCCCGCTGGACGGGCTCGAAGTAGCGCTCCTCCCGCAGCAGGTCGTGCAGTCCCGCGTACCGGTTGATGGTGGCCGCGACGACCGGTCCGCCCGGCCTGACCACTCGCCGCGCCTCGGCCAACGCCCTTACCCTGTCGGCGCGTTCGGTCAGGTGGTAGAGCGGGCCGAGCAGCAGCACCGCGTCGTAGGTGGCGTCCTCGTCCGGCAGCGACCGCGCGTCCCCGGACCGGGCCGTGACCCCGGGCAGCCGGGAGGCCTGCTCCACGTGCAGCGGTACCGGATCGACGAGTTCGACCTCGTAGCCGTCCCGCACCAGCCACTCTGCGTGCACCCCGCTGCCCCCGCCGACGTCCAGCAGGCGCGCGGGGGCCGCGGGCAGGATCCGCCGCAGGACGTCCTGCGTGCGCCAGAATTCCAGCCGGCCGGACGGCGCACCGCCGTCCCTGAGGCGGCCGTCCTCCTTGCCGCGGGTGTAGTAGGCGAGGATGTCCTCGTGGAGGGCCGGGGCGTGGGGGCGTGTCGTCTCGGTCATCACGCCAGCCTGCTGATCGGCCCGCGGCTGCCGCAACGGGTTATCCGCCGCGCACCACCACCGGCTACGCCGCTCTGCGCACGGCCTCCCGGTCGGGCGCGGGCCTGCTCGACGCGGACGAGCGGGCTCCTCCTCCACACGATCCTGGGGGACTGGGACGGCGCCCACCCCTCGGCGGTCCTGCGCGGCTTCCCGAGCCGGCGCGAGCGTCCGGGGGCCCGCCTCGCGCTGCCGGCCGCGCTCGCTCCGTACCGGATCACCGACGAGGACCGTGGCCGCCCGGCGCCGACCCAGGCACTCCGACCACTGTCTGGTGCACCTCGTCGCGCACGGCGCCTTCACGGCCGTGGCCGCATCCAGAGCGCACCGGCCGAAGCCGGCAGCTCGCGCCGAGGGTGATCGCACAGGTACGGTACGAGTTCGCACTTCCGTCTCACAGGGACTCATGTGAGACTGGCGCCCCGTCCGCGGTGCGGACCCCACCGCACCGCCTCCCCCACAGAGAAGTGTGTCCGTGCGTGAACTTCCCCTGCCGCTGGCTCTGACCGCGCGCCTGTCCCCCGTCGTCGTGCTCGCCGCGGCGGGCTGGGCGCTGACGTCGAGCCCCGCGACACCGGCCGACCAGCACGACGCGGGACAGAAGACCAGCACGCAGTCGCCCACCGCGCCGTCGTCGACGGCCGAGGCCGCGTCGTACGCCGCCGCACCGGCCCCGTGCGGCAGCATCTCCGTCGCGACGATCAAGTCCCTGGTGCCGGGCGCCAAGACGGCCGGCAAGGAGATCCAGTCGACGGACGCCAAGCTGCGCCGCACCTGCTCCTGGAACGCGCTCAAAGGGTACGACTACCGCTGGCTCGACATCTCCTTCGAGGTCATGGACTCGGACGCGGCGGCGCAGAAGGAGTACCAGCAACGGCTGACGGAGAAGAGCGGCGGAGGGGCCGTCCCCGGACTCGGCGACTCCGCCTACTCCGTGGTGAACCTCACCACCCAGGACAAACAGCAGACGCGCGAGGGTGTCGTCATCGCGCGTGTGTCCAATGTGCTGGTCGTCACCACCTACAACGGCAGTGACTTCGAGACCAAGAAGGCGCCCAGCACGGACGTGATCAACAAGGGTGCCATCAAGGCGGCACGGGACGCGGTGACGGCGCTGAAGGGCAGCCGGTAGACCGGCTGCCCCTCGGACGCTCACTCAGCCTTCCAGGCGGTCCCTTCCGCGCAGCAGCATCAGCGCCAGGTACACCACCATCGAGGTGCCCAGGCCGACCGCCCAGCCGTAGTCCGCGAGGGACCGCAGCGCCGGGATGGGCCGTCCGTCGATCAGTGGTTTGAAGCTCGCGCCGCCGATCGCGAGGACGCCGCCCGTCGCGAAGGCCACGACGGCCCGCCAGTTCCAGCCGCCCTCGTACCAGTAACGGCCGCCGGTGCGGTACAGGTCGACGAGGTCCAGCTTGCCGCGGCGCAGGATCCAGTAGTCGGCGATGAGGATGCCGGCCACCGTGCCGAGCAGTCCGCCGACCAGGCCGAGCCAGGTGAAGATGTATCCCTGCGGGTCGGAGTACAGCTTCCACGGGAAGATCAGCACGCCGAGGACGCAGGTCGCAAGCGCGCCGGTACGGAAACTGATCTTCCTGGGCGCGATGTTGGAGAAGTCGAAGGCCGGCGAGACCAGGTTGGCCGCGATGTTCACGGACAGGGTCGCCACCAGCACGGTCACCAGCGCGTACAGCAGGCCGAGGACGTTGTCGGTCTTGGCGGCGAGCTGGACCGGGTCCCAGATCGTCTGCCCGTACACGGCCTGCGAACCGGAGGTGACCAGCACGGACAGCAGCGCGAACAGCGTCATGGTCGTGGGAAGACCAAGGGCCTGTCCCCAGGTCTGCGCCTTCTGCGACTTGCCGTACCGGGTGAAGTCCGGGATGTTCAGCGAGAGCGTGGACCAGAAGCCGATCATGCCCATCAGGGACGGCCAGAACAGCTTCCAGAAGCCGCCGCCCCAGCCCAGCTTGGACGGCTGGTCGAGCAACGGGCCGAACCCGCCCGCCTTGTTGCTCATCCAGATCAGCATCACCAGGGCGCCGACGATCACGAACGGCGCCGCCCAGTTCTCGAAGCGGCGGATCGTCTCCATACCCCGGTAGATGATGGCGACCTGGATCACCCAGAAGAGGGCGAACGACAGCCACATCGTCCAGGCGTATCCGCCCACATGGGAGGCGTTCGCCCAGCTGTCCCCGATCAGCTTCCCGGCGAGGAAGTAGATCGCCTCGCCGCCGATCCAGGTCTGGATGCCGAACCAGCCGCACGCCACCAACGCCCGTACGACGGCGGGGAGGTTGGCGCCCCGCACGCCGAACGAGGCACGCGCGAAGACGGGGAAGGGGATGCCGTACTTCGGTCCCGCGTGCCCGGTGAGCAGCATCGGGATCAGCACGATCACATTGGCCAGGGCGATGGTGAACACCGCCTGCTTCCAGTCCATGCCGACGGCGATCAGACCGGAGGCGAGGGTCCAGGAGGCCGTGTTGTGAGCCATACCGACCCACAGTGCGGAGAAGTTGTACGTGGTCCAGGTGCGCTTCTCGATCGGAACCGGAAGCAGGTCCTCGTTGGCGTACGGCCCGATGGGCGGCGGGGACCCCGGCGCGATCTCCACGCGCCCGTCGGCGAGGGTGACTTGAGCGGTCGGCGGTATGGCCGTGGGAGCGGTCTCGGTCATGGGCAGGCCAATCGATGAAGGGCGGATCCGGAAAGGCCGTGCGGGTCTCCGGGTCCCCTCCCCGGGGAGGTGGGGAGGGGAGAACTGGAGTGGGGGGTGGGGAGGGGAGAACTGGAGTGGGGGATGGGGAGTTGAATCTCTGTAGACGCTGAGGTCAGGCGTTGAGGGCCGGGATGACTTCCGCGCCGTACGCGTCGATCACGGTCTCCTGGGCGTCGTGCATGTCGTACACGGCGAACTGGTCGACGCCCAGCTCGCGCAGCGCCCGCAGTTTCTCGATGTGCTTCTCGACCGGGCCGATGACGCAGAACCGGTCGACGATCTCGTCGGGGACGAACTGGGTGTCGGGGTTGTCCGCGCGGCCGTGGTGGGAGTAGTCGTACCCCTCGCGGGCCTTGATGTAGTCGGTGAGTTCGTCGGGCACGGCGGCGGAGTGCTCGCCGTACTTGGCGACGAGGTCGGCGACATGGTTGCCGACCATGCCGCCGAACCAGCGGCACTGCTCCCGGGCGTGGGCGAGGGCCTCGGGCGAGTCGTCCGCGGTGACGTAGGCGGGCGCGGCGACGCAGATCTTGACCTCGGACGGATCACGTCCGGCGGCCACGGCCGCGTCCTTGACGGCCTTGACCATGTACTCCGTGAGGTAGAGGTCCGCGAGCTGGAGGATGAACCCGTCGGCCTCCTCACCGGTCATCTTCAGGGCCTTCGGCCCGTACGCGGCCATCCAGACGGGGAGCTCGGCGCCCGGCTTGATCCACGGGAACCTGATCACCGTGCCGCCGAGGTCGGCCTCCTCGCCCCGGCCGAGGGCCCGGATGACCTTCATCGCCTCGCTGATCCGGGCCAGCGTGTTGGGCTTGCGGCCGGCGACGCGCATCGCGGAGTCGCCGCGGCCGATGCCGCAGACGGTGCGATTGCCGAACATGTCGTTGAGGGTGGCGAAGGTGGAGGCGGTGACCTCCCAGGTACGGGTACCGGGGTTGGTGACCATCGGACCCACGGTCAACTTCTGTGTGTTCGCCAGGATCTGACTGTAGATCACGAACGGCTCCTGCCACAGCACGGCGGAGTCGAAGGTCCAGCCGTACCGGAAGCCGTTGCGCTCGGCCCGCTTCATCAGGCTGACGACCTTCGAGGCCGGCGGGTCGGTCTGCAGGACGAGTCCGAAGTCCATGGGCGCCACTCCTAGTTGAGGTACTGACAGGTGGAGCGCGGGGTGTAGACGCCGTGTCCTGCGCGTCCGGTGTACTCCCGCTCGTTGATGACGACTTCGCCGCGCGAGAGCACTGTCTCGACCCGGCCGGTGACATGCTTGCCCTCGTAGGCCGAGTAGTCGACGTTCATGTGGTGCGTCTCGACGGACATCACCTGCTCGGCGCTGGGGTCGTAGATCACGACGTCGGCATCGGCGCCCGGGGCGATGGTGCCCTTCTTCGGGTAGAGGCCGAACATCCGGGCGGGGGCGGCGCAGGCGATCTCGATCCAGCGGCGGCGGCTGATGTGCCCGTCGACGACGGCCTGGTGGAGCAGGTCCATACGGTTCTCTACGCCCGGCAGACCGTTGGGGATCTTCGAGAAGTCCCCGCGGCCCAGCTCCTTCTGGCCCACGAAGCAGAAGGGGCAGTGGTCGGTGGAGACGACCTGGAGGTCGTTCGTCCTGAGGCCCTGCCAGAGCTTCGCCTGGTGCTCCTTGGGGCGAAGCGGCGTGCTGCACACGTACTTCGAGCCCTCGAAGTCGGGTTCGGCGAGGTTGTCGGTGGACAGGAACAGGTACTGCGGGCAGGTCTCGCCGAAGACCGGCAGCCCCTCGTCCCGCGCCCGCGCCAGTTCGGCCACCGCCTCCATCGCCGAGACGTGCACGACGTACAGCGGGGCGCCCGCGACCTGGGCGAGCTTGATGGCACGGTGGGTGGCCTCGGCCTCCAGGAGGGCCTTGCGCACCTCCCCGTGGTAGCGCGGGTCGGTCTCCCCGCGCTCCAGCGCCTGCTCGACCAGCACGTCGATCGCGATGCCGTTCTCGGCGTGCATCATGATCAGGCCGCCGTTCTCGGCGGAGCGCTGCATGGCGCGCAGGATCTGGCCGTCGTCGGAGTAGAAGACACCCGGGTAGGCCATGAACTGCTTGAAGGAGGTCACGCCCTCCTCGACCAGCAGGTCCATCTCCTTGAGCGTCTCCTGGTTCACATCGGAGACGATCATGTGGAAGCCGTAGTCGATCGCGCAGTTGCCCTCGGCCTTGGCGTGCCAGGCGTCCAGGCCCTCGCGCAGGGAGTGGCCGACGCTCTGCACGGCGAAGTCGACGATGGTGGTGGTTCCGCCCCAGGCGGCGGCCCGGGTGCCGGTCTCGAAGGTGTCGGAGGCGAAGGTGCCGCCGAAGGGGAGCTCCATGTGGGTGTGGGCGTCGACGCCACCGGGGATCACGTACTTCCCGGTGGCGTCGATGACCTTCTCGGCACTGAACGCCTCGGCGGCGGGCGTGCCGGAGGCGGCGAGGGCGGCGATGCGGCCGTCCTCGATCAGCACGTCGGCGTGGATCTCGTCGGACGCGGTGATGACGAGGCCACCGCGGATGACGGTACGGCTGCTCATGGTCCCTCTCCTGCCTGGGTGAACGGTTCGGTCAGGGTGCGGTCAGCGGCGGGTAGGCGTCGGGACGGCGGTCGCGGTAGAACTGCCAGCGGTCGCGCACCTCGCGCAGCTTGGCCATGTCCAGGTCGCGGACGACGAGTTCGGTCTCCTTGTCGGAGGCCACCTCGCCGACGAACTGGGCCTCGGGGTCCACGAAGTACGAGGTCCCGTAGAAGTCGTTGTCGCCGAGTTCCTCCACTCCGACCCGGTTGATCGCGCCGACGAAGTACTCGTTGGCGACGGCCGCGGCCGGCTGCTCCAGCTGCCAGAGGTAGGCGGACAGCCCGCGCGAGGTGGCCGACGGGTTGAAGACGATCTCCGCGCCCTCGAGGCCCAGCGCCCGCCAGCCCTCCGGGAAGTGGCGGTCGTAGCAGATGTAGACGCCGATCCGGCCGACGGCGGTGTCGAAGACCGGCCAGCCGGCGTTGCCCGGGCGGAAGTAGAACTTCTCCCAGAATCCGGGGACCTGGGGGATGTGGTGCTTGCGGTACTTGCCGAGGTACGAGCCGTCCGCGTCGATCACGGCCGCGGTGTTGTAGAGGACGCCGGGCTGCTCCTCCTCGTACATCGGCAGGATCAGGACGATCCCCAGCTCCTTCGCGAGCGCCTGGAAACGCTTGACGATCGGGCCGTCGGGGATCGCCTCCGCGTACTCGTAGAACGCCTTGTCCTGGACCTGGCAGAAGTACGGTCCGTAGAACAGCTCCTGGAAGCACAGGACTTGAGCGCCCTGCGCGGCCGCGTCCCGGGCCGCCTGTTCGTGCACCGCGATCATCGACTCCTTGTCGCCCGTCCACGCGGTCTGGAAGAGGGCGGCACGGATCACTCTGCTCATCGGGACCTCCGGTCGCTCGGTGTGCGAGAAGACTAGGAAGTCCGAAAAGGCGCTTTGAGTTGCACGGTGTCACGTCTGCGGGGGTGCGGCGTGCCACGGTGTCACTCTGTCGTGGGCCCATGTTTCACCGCCGTTTTCCCAGGTCGTCGCATGTTTCAGCCCTGTTGCGCGTCATGTGCGAGGAGCGCGATGTGGACGGAGGCCGCCTGTTCGAAGTCGTCGAGGTCGACGCCGAGCCGGGTCTGTATCGCCTCCAGCCGGCGGTAGAGCGCGGGCCGGGAGACATGGTGGAGCTGGGCGGTGCGGGACTTGTTGCGGCCGGTGGCGAGATAGGTGCGCAGCACCGGCAGCAGATCGTCGTCGGCCGAGTACAGCAGCCCGTCCAGCTCCCGCTCGGCGAAGGACTGCACATGCGGATCGTCCCTGAGCAGCCGGATCAGGCCCCGCAGATGGACGTCCTTCAGGCGTACGACGTCCGGGAGGTCGAGGACCGCCGAGGAGTCCGCCACGGCGTCGGCGACGTGCTGTGCCTCGCGCAGGCCCGCCGGCACGTCGTCCCAGGCGATACGGGGATCGGCGGCGGCCACCACCGTCCGCGCCGCCTCCGAGCGCACCCGGGCAGCGAAGTTCGCGGTGAGCACCGCGGCGTCCTGGTCCCGGGCGAGGCTGAGCAGTACGGCGGTGACCCCGTCGGCCAGTTCGGCGACGAGCCCCGGCAGCCCCACCATGCGCAGCACCCGGTCGAGCCCGGCCACATCCGCGTGCCGTACGACCAGCGGCACGAACGTCCGCCGGTTGACGGGCAGTCCGGCGGCCCGGGCACGCGGCAACAGCTGCCTCGCCGGTACGACCCCGCTCACCAGGTCGGTCAGCAGGCTCTGCGCCGACTGCTCCTCCCAGGTGTGGGCCGAGGTGCCGCCGAGCATGCGGTGCAGGACGAGGGCCTCGGCGGCCCGGTCGGCGAGGAGTCGTCCGGTGGCGGTGTCGCCCCGGTACCCGCACAGCACGATCCGTCCCCACCGCTCCCCGCGCCCGCCCAGCTCGGCGCGGATCCAGCCGTCGCCCTCGCTGCCGCCGGCCTGCCGGGCGATGCGCTCCCAGTCGCGCAGCACGTCGTCCACGGCGGGCCGCTCCCCCGCCGTGGCGAGGACGCGATGGGCGAGGTTGGTGACGACCACGGGACAGGCGCTGTGCTGGGCGACCTCGTCGAGGAGCCGTTGCAGCGGGGCGCCCGCGGTGATGAGCCCGGTCAGGGCCGTCCGTACGGACTCCGACAGGCTGACGGCGGCGAACTTCCGCCGTACCAGCCGGGCCTGCACCTCCTCGGTCAACTCCGCGAAGGGGAAGGGCCGGTGGAGGACCACCATCGGCAGCCCGCACCGCTCGGCGGCCCGGCGCATGACGTCCGGGGGCGCCGGGAAGGCACGTCCGAGCCCGAGGACCACGGCCGCGGCCTCGGCGCGGTGCAGGGACCGGATGTACTCGGCCTGCTTCTCCTCGTCTCCGGCGAGCAGCACGCCGGTGGTGAGGACCATCTCGCCGCCGCTGAGCATGACGCCCACGTCGGGCGCCTCGGCGACATGCACCCAGCGCACCGGCCGGTCGAGCTGGGCCGCCCCGGCCACCACCTCGGGCTCCCCGGCGAGAACCCGTTCGAGCATGAGGATCTGCCGCACGGACAGCGCCGGCTCCAGGGTCCCGAAGGTGGTGGTCATGGCGGACTTCCCTTGCTCAGTGCACTGTTACGTGAGGCTCCTCAGAGCGCGTTCGAGGATCGCCGCGCCCTCCTCGGCCTCGGCGACCGTGAGGGACAGGGGCGGGGCGATGCGCAGGGCGCTGGTGTTGTGGCCGCCGCCCTTGCCGATCAGCAGCCCGTCGGCGCGGGTCGCCTCCAGCACGGCGGCCGCCGCGTCCGGATCGGCCTGGTCCGTCCCGGGCTTGACCAGCTCGACGCCGAGCATCAGCCCGCGGCCCCGCACCTCGCGTACGTGCGGCACCTGCGCGGCGACCGTCCGCAGCCGCTCGATGAGCAGCCCGCCGACGCGCCGGGCGTTGCCCTGGAGGTCGTGTTCCAGCAGGTAGGTGAGGTTGGCGAGACCGGCCGCCATGGTGATCTGGGTGCCGCCGAACGTCGAGATGCTGTTGGCGTCCAGGCAGTTCATGATGTCGGCGCGGGCGACGACACCGCCGATGGAGCTGCCGTTTCCGATGCCCTTGGCGAAGGTGAGGATGTCCGGCGGCCCGCTCTGTCCGTGCGCCTGCCAGCCCCAGAAGTGGTCGCCGGTACGGCCCCAGCCGGTCTGCACCTCATCGGCGATCCACAGGATGCCGCGCTCGGCGAGCACCTCGCGGAAGGCCGCGTACAGGCCGTCCGGGCCCGAGGTGAAGCCGCCGACCCCCTGGATCGGTTCGGCGATCAGCGCGGCGGGCGGGCGGGTGTGGCCGAGCAGGTCCTTCAGGTCGTCGACGCAGGCGGCGATGAAGTCGGCGTCGCCGAGAGCGGCGTACGGGCCGCGGGTGCGGACGCCGCCGTGGACGTACAGGGTCTGCAGCGGGGACAGCGAGGTGGGCGACCAGCCGCGGTTGCCGGTGATGCCGACCGCGCTGAAGGAGCGTCCGTGGTAGCTGTTGCGCATCGCCAGGATCGTGTTGCTGCGCCGGTAGGTCGTGGCGAGCAGCAGGGCGGTGTCGTTGGCCTCCGTGCCGGAGGTGGTGAAGAAGACGCGGGCGTCCGGGATGCCGCTCAACTGGGCGATGCGCTCGGCGAGTTCGACCATCGGGCGGTTGAGGTACAGCGTGGACGAGTGGAGGATCCGCCCGGCCTGCTCACTGACCGCCTTCGTCACCTCGGGCAGCGCGTGCGCGGTCATCGTGGTGAGGATGCCGCCGAAGAAGTCGAGGTACCTGTTGCCGTCCGAGTCCCAGACATGGCGGCCCTCGCCGTGGGTGATCTCGAGCGGGTTCTCGTAGTAGAGGGCGAGCCAGTCGGGCAGGACGGACCGGTGGCGGGCGTACAGGTCGCTCACGGCTGCACCAGCCCCTCGTACGCGTCCGGCCGGCGGTCCCGGTAGAACGCCCATTGCTGCCTGACGTCCTCGATCAGGTCGAAGTCCAGGTCACGGACCACGAGTTCCTCCTTGCTGTCACTTGCCACGTCACCCACGAACTGTCCACGCGGGTCGACGAAGTAACTCGTCCCGTAGAAGTCGTTGTCGCCGTACTCCTCCTGGCCGACGCGGTTGATCGCGGCGACGAAGTACTCGTTGGCGACGGCCGCGGCGGGCTGCTCCAGACGCCAGAGGTGGGAGGACAGCCCGCGGTGGGTGGCCGACGGGTTGTAGACCAACTGGGCGCCGTTGAGGCCGAGTTGGCGCCAGCCCTCCGGGAAGTGGCGGTCGTAGCAGATGTATACGCCGACCTTTCCGACCGCGGTGTCGAAGACAGGCCAGCCGACGTTGCCCGGCTTGAAGTAGTACTTCTCCCAGAACCCCTTGACCTGGGGGATGTGGTGCTTGCGGTACTTGCCGAGGACCGTGCCGTCGGCGTCGATCACGGCCGCGGTGTTGTAGTAGAAACCGGACTGCTCGACCTCGAAGACCGGTACGACGATCACCATGCCGGTCTCCCGGGCGAGCTCCCGCATCCGGCTCACGGTCGGCCCGTCGGGCACCGGCTCGGCCCAGCGGTAGTGCTCGGGTTCCTGGACCTGACAGAAGTAGGGACTGTTGAAGACCTCCTGGAAACCGATGATCTTCGCACCCTGGCGGGCCGCCTCGCGGGCGTGCTCCTCGTGTTTCGCCACCATGGACTCGGTGTCGCCGGTCCAGGTGGCCTGGACCAGAGCGGCGCGTACGACGTTGGCCATGAGCTGCTCCTTCGGCGGGGCCTCTACGCCCGTAGAACAGGCCGTAGAGGGACGAACGTAAGCCTCCGGGACGGCCTTGCCAAGACCATCGTCGTCAACCCGCGGGGTCGATCACGTAACACACTCCGGTGGGTGAGTGCCGCGGCTGGTGGGAGGGGTCGTCGTCGGAGGGTGGTGGGGTGGCGGCGGGGTGGTCAGGTGGCGAGGCCGGCGACCCGGAGGGCGTGCACCAGATCCCAGTGTCGCTCGTCCGAGACACCGCGCGCCGCTTCCAGCAGCAGCGGCACGAGGATCGCCGGGTCGGGCTCGGCACTGCGGGCGGCCTCCTCGGGGGTGCGGACGCGGACGTAGGCGTCGAGCAGCGCACGGACCTCACGGTGGCGCCCGTCGGCGGCCAGCTCCAGCACGGCGCGTCCGATCTCGCCGGCCGGCCGGGCCACGCCCTGTCGCAGGATCTGCTCGCCGTCGCCGCCACGGCCGGCCGCCGTGAGGGCGTCGGCGGCGCCGACCAGCCGCTCGGCGGGCAGGGAGGCGGCCTCCCACAGCAGCGTCGCCCAGTCGGCGCCCAGCCCGGCGCGCTGGAGCTCGGCGGCGAGCAGCGGGATCCGGGCGGCGGGCCAGTGGGCGACCTCGATGAGCAGCGCGTGCGCCTCGCCGCTGCGCCCCTCGGCCCGCAGTCGCACCAGCCGTTCCACGGCGTCACCGACGTCACGGGCCGCCGCCGCGTCGACGGCCTGGACAGGCGCCTCCGCCGCTCCCTCGTCCGTCTCCTCCACGCCCCCGGCGAACCGCGCCCCACGAGGCGTACGGCCACCGACACCGTCCGCGGCGGCCAGCACCTCCACACCACCGGGCGGCACGACGACCCCCGCGCCCTCCTCCCCCATCCCGGCAAACCGAGCACTGCCCCGACGCCGCTTGCGTTGCTTACGGGAGGGAGGTTCCTGCGCGGGGGCGGAATCGGACGGGACGGACGACTGGGGGGCGGAGCCCTGCTGGGTCGACCGGACGGGAGGCTCGGGGGCGGCACCCGGCCGCGTCGACCGGCCGGGGTGCCCGAAGGCGGGGGCCGGTTGGGTGGACGAGGCCGTGTGGCCGAAGTCCGGGGTCGGGTGGGTGGACGAGGCTGGATGCTCGAAGGCGGGGGCCGCCTGTTGTGCGGCTGGGGCCTGTCGGGCGGAGGCGGACGGGTCGAACGCGGAAGCGGATGGCTGCGCGGCCGGGCGGTCGAAGACCGAGGCCGGGTGCTGGGTGGCGGTAGCGGGTCGTTGCGCTGGGGACGGGGCGGGCTGTACGGGGTGTGTCGTGCCCGTGGGGCGGGGGGTGTACCCGGCGTCGGTGTGCGGGTCCCGGTGCTCGCGCGCGCTCGGGGTTCCCGGACCGTAGCCGCTCTCCGGGCCGCCCGCGGCCGAGGGATCGTGCGCGGTGCGCTGCTGCGGGAATCCGGTGTCCTGTGCGCCCCACCCGCCTCCGCGCCCCTCGTCCGCAAAGGCGCCGGCGCGTCCCTCGTGCGCAAAGGCGCCGGCGCTTCCCTCTTCACCGGGGCGTCCGGCGAGCGCGCCCTGGCGTGTGCGGTCACCGTCCACGCGGTACATCTCGCCCGCGAGCCGTCCCCGGCGCATCGCGGTGGCCCGGCTGCCCGTCATCTGTCGGTCCAACTCGGCCATCCGGGACCGGAGTTCCGCACAGCGGGCGGTGGCGCGCTCATGGTCGTCGCGGGCCCAGGCGAGGTCGAGGCGGAAGGCGTCGGCCTCCTCGCGGGTGGTCGCGGAGGCCAGCAGACGGCCCAGTTGCGCCTGGCGTTCGGCGGCGTAGCGCTGTTCGCGGAGCATGACGTCCAGCCGGTCGCCGAGGGCCTCCCGCCCGCCGGGACGCGCGTCGTACGCGGTGAGCGCGGCGGCGTGCAGCGCGCGGGCCCGCCCCAGTTCCGGCGCCACCGCGGCCGGACCCCGTTCGGTGACGAGATCCTGCAGCAGCGCCTCCACCACGTCCCACGGCGGCACTTCACGTCCGTCGAGACAGGCCCGCATTCCGTCCGGGTCGCGCTGCCAGAACACCGCGCACCAACCGCCGGCCTGGTTGAGGCGCGCCAGCAGGCCGTTGAGGTAGTTCGCGAACTCCCGTACCTGCCCCGGGAGTTGATCCACAGCCATCGCCCAACTCCCGCCTGACCGGAGCACTCCGGTCCGTAGGCAACACCAGTCGTGTTACGAGGTTGCTACGGGGAGTTTTCGGCGGGCGCGCGGACGCCTCATTGCGGGATCTTGACCGAGAAGCGTCAGACGGGCACCAGCGCGCACCGCTCGACCAGTTCGTCCATCGACAGCCCGAGTGCCCGCGCGAGCGCGGCGACCGTGAAGAAGGCCGGGGTCGGCGCCCGCCCGGTCTCGATCTTGCGGAGCGTCTCCGCGGAGATCCCGGCCTCGGCCGCGACCTCCGTCATGCTCCGCCCGCCACGGGCCTCGCGGAGCATCCGGCCGAGCCGCTCGCCGCGTTCGCGCTCTTCGGGGGTGAGAGGGGTGCGCACCATGCCGTCATTCTAATCCGGCATTTCAATCCGGTCGAATAAGCCGGTATATTAATTGGCATGGTGGAACTGAAGACGGACACAGCGATCGAGGCCATGTACGAGGCGGGGCAGGTGGTCGGGCGCGCCCTGACGGCCGCACGGGAAGCCGCCGACGTGGGTGTTTCCCTGCTGGAGCTGGACGAGGTGGCCCGCGGGGTGCTCAGGGAGGCGGGCGCGTCCTCCCCCTTCCTGGGCTACCGCCCCTCCTTCGCCCCCGTCCCCTTCCCGGCCGTCATCTGCGCCTCGGTGAACGACGCGATCGTGCACGGCATCCCGACCGGCTACCGGCTGCGCGACGGCGACCTCGTCTCCCTCGACTGCGGTGCCGAACTGGGCGGCTGGGTCGGCGACTCCGCGATCAGCTTCACGGTGGGCACCCCCCGCCCCGAGGACCTGCGGCTGATCGAGACGGCCGAGCGCGCGCTGGCGGCCGCCGTCGAGGTGGCGGTCGTCGGCAACCGCATCGGCGACATCGCCCACGCGATCGGCACCGTGTGCAGGGCGGCCGGCTACGGCATCCCGGACGGCTTCGGCGGTCACGGCATCGGCCGTCGTATGCACGAGGACCCGGGGGTGCCGAACGAGGGCCGTCCCGGCCGCGGCTTCCCGCTGCGCCACGGCATGGCCATCGCCATCGAGCCGATGCTGATCGGCGGCGGCAAGGACGACTGGCACACGGCGCCGGACGGCTGGACCCTGCGCACGAACGACGGCTCCCGCGCGGCTCACGTCGAGCACACGGTGGCGATCATGGACGCGGGCCCGCGCATCCTGACCGAGCGCCGTTAGCCTCCCCACCTGATCATCGGAGACGCCGGGTGCACCGGCTGGGCAGCCCCTGAGCGGCGTGCTCTCGGTACAGAGCTAGCGGAACCGCAAAGGGCGAGCGGTACTTCGTCGGCGACGACGGGACCGACAAAGGTGCCACCTCCCCCCATCCGTGCGAAGGTGTTCTACGGACGCGCGCCCGAGGTGTAACCGGCTGCGGCCCTGGTTACCCGGCCCCGGCACGTCGATCAGCGAGGGCGTCCCAGGCCCGCGCAGGGACGCCGGATGGGAACGCCATGACCAGCGGCTTCAGCGGACCAGAGGGCTACGACCCGTTCAGCGAGTTCTTCGCCCGATTCTTCGGCGGACCCCGGCAGGGCCCCCGGCAGATAGACATCGGCCGGCTGCTCAGCCAGCCCGCCCGGGAACTGGTCCGCGGCGCAGCCCAGTACGCCGCCGAGCACGGCAGCCGGGACCTCGACACCCAGCACCTGCTGCGCGCGGCCCTGTCGACCGAGCCGACCCGCAGCCTGCTCAGCCGGGCCGGCGCGGACCCCGACTCGCTGGCGTCGGAGATCGACGAACGCTCCGGCCCGGTCCAGCACTCACCCGACGAGGCGCCCGCGCCGACCTCCCTGTCGCTCACGCCGGCCGTCAAGCGTGCCCTGCTGGACGCGCACGAGCTGGCCCGCGCGAGCGGAACCGGTTACATCGGCCCCGAGCACGTGCTCAGCGCCCTGGCCGCGAACCCGGACTCGGCCGCCGGGCACATCCTCAACTCGGCCCGGTTCGCCCCGGCCAACCTGCCGCCGGAGGCCGCCGAAGCGGCACAACCCCGTGGCGAACGGCCGCGCTCCACCGGAACGCCCACCCTCGACAAGTACGGCCGCGATCTGACCGAGCTGGCCCAGCAGGGCCGCATCGACCCGGTGATCGGCCGGGACGACGAGATCGAGCAGACCATCGAGGTGCTGTCCCGGCGCGGCAAGAACAACCCGGTGCTGATCGGGGACGCCGGTGTCGGCAAGACCGCCATCGTGGAGGGGCTCGCCCAGCGGATCGCCGACGGGGACGTGCCCGACGTGCTGACCGGGCGCCGGGTCGTGGCCCTGGACCTGACCGGCGTGGTCGCCGGCACCCGCTACCGCGGCGACTTCGAGGAACGCCTCAACAACATCGTCGGCGAGATCCGCGCCCACTCCGACCAACTGATCGTCTTCATCGACGAGTTGCACACCGTCGTCGGCGCCGGAGGCGGTGGCGAGGGCGGGGCGATGGACGCCGGGAACATCCTCAAACCGGCACTGGCCCGCGGGGAGCTGCACATCGTCGGCGCGACCACGCTGGAGGAGTACCGCCGGATCGAGAAGGACGCGGCGCTGGCCCGTCGCTTCCAGCCGATCCTGGTCCCCGAGCCGTCCGTCCCCGACACCATCGAGATCCTGCGCGGACTGCGCGACCGCTACGAGGCCCACCACCAGGTCAGTTACAGCGACGAGGCGCTGGTCGCCGCCGTGGAGATGTCCGACCGCTATCTCACCGACCGCCGGCTGCCCGACAAGGCCATCGACCTGATCGACCAGGCGGGCGCCCGGGTACGGCTGCGCGCCCGCACCAAGGGCACGGACGTACGGACCCTGGAGCGCGAGGTCGAGCAGCTGACCCGGGACAAGGACCAGGCCGTCGCCGACGAGCAGTACGAGCAGGCGACCCAACTGCGCGACCGTATCGCTGAGTTGAAGCGGCAGATCACAGCGGCGACCGGGAACGAGGAGGCCGACGAGGGCCAGCTGGAGGTGAGCGCGGAGGCCATCGCCGAGGTGGTGTCCCGGCAGACCGGCATCCCGGTCAGCAGCCTCACCCAGGAGGAGAAGGAACGCCTGCTCGGCCTGGAGGAGCATCTGCACCAGCGGGTCGTCGGCCAGGACGAGGCCGTGAGCGTGGTCGCCGAGGCCGTCCTGCGCTCCCGCGCCGGACTGTCCAGCCCCGACCGCCCCATCGGCAGCTTCCTCTTCCTCGGCCCGACCGGCGTCGGCAAGACCGAGCTGGCCCGCGCCCTCGCCGAGGCCCTGTTCGGCAGCGAGGAACGCATGGTCCGGCTCGACATGAGTGAGTACCAGGAGCGCCACACCGTCAGCCGGCTGGTCGGCGCCCCGCCCGGATACGTCGGCCACGAGGAGGCGGGCCAGCTCACCGAGGTCGTACGCAGGCACCCGTACTCGCTGCTGCTCCTGGACGAGGTGGAGAAGGCCCATCCGGACGTCTTCAACATACTGCTGCAGGTGCTGGACGACGGACGGCTGACCGACTCCCAGGGCCGTACGGTCGACTTCACCAACACGGTGATCGTCATGACCAGCAACCTCGGCTCGGACGCGATCAGCCGGCGCGGCGCCGGCATCGGCTTCGGCCCGACGGGCACCGGCGCGGACGAGGAGGCCCGTCGGGAGCAGATCCTGCGCCCCCTGCGCGACCACTTCCGCCCGGAGTTCCTCAACCGCATCGACGAGATCGTCGTCTTCCGCCAGCTGACGGGTGATCAACTCAGGCAGATCACCGACCTGTTGCTGGAAAAGACCCGTCGCCTGATGCACGCCCAGGGCATCACGACCGAGTTCACCGCCCCGGCGGTCGACTGGCTGGCGGAGCGCGGCTTCGAGCCGGAGTACGGCGCGCGTCCGCTGCGCCGCACCATCCAGCGCGAGGTCGACAACCACCTGTCCCGGCTGCTCCTCAACGGCACGATCGCGGAGGGCAGCCGGGTCACGGTGGACGTCAAGGACGGACGCCTGGAGTTCCTCACGGACAAGGGGCAGTGAGGGGCGGGCGGTTACGGCGCCGAGGGGTCGACCACCCGGGCCGACCCGCCTCCCCGGCGCACGGTCTCGGCGGCGGCCAGCCATGTGCCGCCGGGCAGCCGCTGCACCCCGGTTGCGGCCCCGATCTCCGGGTTCAGCGAGAAGGAGTGGCCGATGGCCTCCAGCCTGCTCCGCACGTCGCTGTTGTAGAGGGCGGGTTCCAGTTCGGTCTTGGCGGCGTTGCGCTGGCTGGCGCGTGGCGCGGCGATCGCGTCGACCAGCGGCAGATGCCGGTCCAGGAACTCGGTCAGCACCTGCAGGACGGTCGTGATGATGGTCGCCCCGCCGGGCGAACCCACCGCCACCACGGGGAGGTCGTGCCGGTCGAGCACGATCGTCGGCGAGATGGAGGAGCGCGGCCGCTTGCCCGGTCCCGGCAGGTTCGGGTCGTGCACGGCCGGGTTGGCCGGCGCGAAGGAGAAGTCGGTCAGCTCGTTGTTGAGCAGGAACCCGCGCCCGGGCACCGTGATCGCGCTGCCGCCCGTCTGCTCGATGGTGAGGGTGTAGGACACGACGTTGCCCCACTTGTCGGCCACCGTCAGATGCGTGGTGTTCTCGCCCTCGTACGTCGTCGGAGCCGCCGTACCGCCGGCGCCGCACGCGGCCGGATGCCGCGGGTCGCCCGGCGCCACCGGGCTGGTCAGCACCGCGTCGTCCTTGATGAGGCAGGCCCGCGAGTCGGCGAACCGCTGTGACAGCAGTCCCCGCGTCGGTACGTCCTCGAACGCCGGGTCGCCGACCCAGCGCCCCCGGTCGGCGAACGCGATCCGGCTGGCCTCGATGAAGTGGTGCAGGTACTGGACCTCGCTCGCCTTCGAAAGGTCCGTGTTCTCAAGGATGTTGAGCGCCTCACCGACCGTCGTGCCGCCGGAGGAGGAGGGGGCGATCGAGTAGACCTTCAGCCCGCGGTAGCCCGTCTCGGTCGGCGCCTGGAGCTTGGCGCGGTAGTCGGCGAGGTCCTTGTCGGAGAGCTTGCCCGGTCGCGCGTTCCAGCCCGAAGCCGGGTCCACCGGCGGACGGTTCACCGTGTCGACGATGTCCTGCCCGAGATCGCCGTGGTAGATCGCACCGACCCCTTTGCGGCCCAACTCCTGGTAGGTACGGGCGAGTTCGGGGTTCTTGAAGGTGGAGCCGACCACGGGCAACTGCCCGCCCGGCAGGAAGAGCTTCGCGGTGTCCGGGAAATAGCGGAACCGCGTCTCGTTCGACGCGGTCTGCGTACGGAACGTGTCGTCGACGGTGAAGCCGTCGCGGGCGATTCTCTCGGCCGGCTTCAGCACCGTGCCGAGCTTTCTGCTGCCCCACTTGTCCAGGGCCGTCTGCCAGGTCGCGGGCGTGCCCGGCGTACCGACGCTCAGACCGCTACTGACGGCGTCGGCGAAGGCGAGCGGCTTGCCGTTCTCCAGGAACAGGTCGGAGCCGGCGGTGAGCGGCGCCGTCTCACGGCCGTCGATGGTGTGCACCGTACGGGACTTGGCGTTGTAGTAGACGAAGTAGCCGCCGCCTCCGATGCCGGAGGAGTAGGGCTCGGTGACGCCCAGCGCGGCCGCCGTCGCGACGGCCGCGTCGACCGCGTTGCCGCCCTTCCTCAGCACCTCGATTCCGGCGGCGGTGGCGTCGGCGTCGACGCTGGCGACCGCGCCGCCGTAGCCGACCTGGACCGGAACCTTCGCCGGTGTTCCGCTCGTTGGAGTGGTCGGCGGGGCCGCCGCTCCCACCGACACCACGGCGGCCGAGACCACCAGGACCGACAGTTTCCGCGCGACAGGGCGACGCATCAATACCTCCAGTCCAAGACCGTCCGCGCAGCGTAACCACATCACACGGGGCCTCGACAGACCCCTTCCGGCTGCTGTCACGCGAACGCCACACATCGAACACCGGTACGTACCCGCCACGTCGGACCGCTACCATGCGCGCCCATGAACGACGACGTGCGCAACATCGTCCTGGGCGTGGTCGCGGCCGGCATCTCCGCCGCGCTCGGCTGGCTGGCCCGTACGTATCTGTGGCGGCGCAAACTCCGTCGCAAGCAGGCGTTCTTCGGGCTGCCGGACAACTCGGAGTCGCTGCTGGTGGTCAACCGCGGCGCCGGCGGGCCTGAGTTGACCGTGATGCGCTACGACGTGTTCGCGCTGCTGGAACTCTCCGCCCTGATCAAGGACTGCCACGCCCACGCGCAGGTGCTCCCGCACGACGCGGCACGTCAGGGTTTCGGCGAGCGCACCGAGTTCTGCGTGGGCGGCCCGGCCTCGAACCGCCGCATGATGGCGCATCTGGCCTCCCTGCTCCCGGGCGTGCGGGTGAACGTGGACCCCGAGCCGGGTCCCGACCGCGGCGCCTTCCAGGTCGGCACCGAGCGCTACCGGGTGGAGCCGGGCCGGGAGGAGTACGCGCTGCTGGCCCGGCTCACCGTCGACCAGAGCCCCAGGGCGCGCCCGGTCTTCCTCTTCTGCGGCCAGACCGCGATCACCAACCAGGCCGCCACCCGCTATCTCGCCCGCAACCACGAGCGGTTGGCCCGCAAGTACGGCGACGACTCCTTCGTGCTGCTGCTGAAGGTGGTCAACTCGCAGGCGTACGGCCCGGACGTGGTCGAACTGGTCGCGGACGTGACCCGGGAGGCCAAGACCCCGCTCCCCACTCCGGCGGCTCCACGCAACTCGCACCGCGCGTCCTGAATTGATTCACACCACAACAATCGTTACTGGCACGTAACTTACCGGCGGGTTACCTCACGTAAGGTGCCGCGGTTACCGTCTGGTCACTTTGCACTGTCCGAGTGAGGAGTGACCCCGTGGGACACAGCCGCAACGCCCTGCGTACGACCGCCGTGGGCGCCGTCTCCGCGACCCTGATCGCCGGCTGCGTCCTCGGCGTCGCCCCCACCGCGCAGGCCGCGAGCGCCGTCCGCTTCGTCGACATCACCGGCGACGGCGGCACGGTCCTCAAGGCGAACGTCGTCCTGCCCCGGGGCGCCGACGACACCCGCCGCTACCCGCTGCTCGTCCTCCCCACGAGCTGGGGTTTCCCGCAGGTCGAGTACCTCGCCCAGGCCCAGAAGCTCGCGGACTCCGGTTACGTGGTGGTCGGTTACAACGTCCGCGGCTTCTGGCAGTCCGGCGGCGAGGTGGAGGTGGCCGGACCGTCCGACACCGCCGACGCCTCCAAGGTCATCGACTGGGCGCTCGCCAACACCCCCGCGGACGCACGGCACATCGGCATGGCGGGTGTCTCCTACGGCGCCGGCATCAGTCTGCTCGCGGCCGCGCACGACAAGCGGATCAAGGCGGTCGCCTCGCTCAGCGGCTGGGGCGACCTGATCGGCTCGATCTACTCCGGCCGCACCCAGCACGTGCAGGCGGCGGCACTGCTGGACGGGGTGAGCGTGGTCACCGGCCGGCAGGACCCCGAAGTGCGCCAGGTCTTCGACGACTTCTACGCCTCCAACCTGTCGAAGGAGCAGGAGCTCGTCGACTGGGGGAAGAAACGTTCCCCCGTCACTTATGTGGACCAGCTGAACAAGAACGGCGCGGCGGTCATGCTCGCCAACTCCTGGGGCGACACGGTCTTTCCGCCCAACGAGTACGCGGACTTCTACGAGAGGCTGACCGGTCCGAAGAGACTGGAGTTCCGCCCCGGCGATCACGCGACGCCCGAGCTGACCGGTCTGTTCGGACTGCCCAACGACGTGTGGAGCGACACCGGGCGCTGGTTCGACCACTACCTCAAGGGGGCGGACAACGGCATCGACCGGGAGCAGCCGGTCCAGCTCAAGTCCCGTTCCACCGGCGGCTACGAGGGGTACCCGGGCTGGAAGTCGGTCGCCGCGACCGAGCGGAAGATCGCGCTGGCCGGCACGACCACGATCCACACCAACGTCGACTCCGGGGCGGACGGCGGGATCGTCTTCCTCTCCAGCATCCTCGACCAGGTCGCGCAGCTCCCGCCGGTCGCGTCCATCCCGCTGCTCCCCCGCCGCTGGGCCGCCGTGTGGCAGTCGGAACGGTACGCCACGGCCCAACACGTGCGCGGCACGGCCAGGTTGCACACCACCCTCACCCCGACGAACGAGAGCGGCACCCTCGTCGCCTACCTCTACGACGTGGGGCCGCTCGGCCTGGGCAAGCTGGTCAGCAACGCGCCCTACACCTTCCACGGACGGACCCCCGGAAGGCCGTTCGGCATCGACCTGGAGCTGTTCTCCACGGCCTACGACGTCCCGGCGGGGCACCGTCTCGCGCTGGTCGTCGACACGGTGGATCCTCTGTACATCGAGCACAACCCGTCCGGCGCGCAGCTGACCTTCTCCTCGCCGGCGAACGACCCGTCGTACGTGTCGATCCCGCTGCGCGAGCAGTGATCTCCGGCTGCCGCCGGGCGGATACGGTGTGATCTCCCCCTTGCTCACTCACTCCCGGCTGTGTCGTGGTTGCCGCAAACTAACCGGACGGGAGTGGAGGCGATAACCCGACACGCACTTATCGGGCATTAGCCGTATTTACGTCGATTCACGGGCCAAAGGATCACGTCTCCGCGACTTCGGCATACACCTGTGACAGCTCAGGGGCCCCGCTCGCGGCCCACTCGTGCCCCGACTCCACGACGTCGAACTCGCGGCCGGACTCCAGCCGGACCACCGGCTGGCCGTCCGACCGGATCTCCCAGGCGGCGCCGGGCACGCCCCGCACGATGACGGTGCCCAGATAGAGGCCGGCGTCGTTGCCCAGCCAGGGGTCGTTCTCCTCTTCGTCCCGCCAGCGCGGCAGCAACTGGTCGAGGGCCTCCAACGAGTCGACGGTGTCGTCGAGTCGGACACCCTCCTCGGCAGCCAGGGAGCGCAGCAGCTCGCACTCGGCGAGGAGTTCGGCGATGCCCTCGGGATCGAGGTCGCCGTATTTCTCGTGCCGGTCGCCCAGAAAAGGGATCTTCATACACCCAGCGTGTCATTCGCACCCTCGTACGCACCACAGGCGCGCGGGTGCTCACTTCGGGGTGATTTCACGGCGGTCCGCGCATGGCTCGTTGACGGTTGTCCGCAGTCTCTCTAGCTTCACCTGCGTCTTTCGTCCCCTTGGTGAGCGGGAGGAACCGGAGTTGCGTCGACCCGCACCAGGATGCGCGATCGTCATCGCCCTGTTCGCGGCCCTGGTGCCGGCCTCGACGGCCGCGGGCGCGTCCGGCCGGGCGGACCCGCAGCCGCTGGAACGGCTCTTCGACAACTCCGCGGTCAGCGACGACGCCCGCCCGGTCGCGGCGGACTTCGACGGTCTCGGCGCCTCCCTGTCGGCCCGGGACCTCACGGCCGCGGGCTGGACGCCCGGCCGCACACTCACCGTGCAGGGCGCCCGGCTGACCTGGCCGCTCCGACAGCCGGGCGAGCCGGACAACGTCCTGGCCGACGGACAGGACGTGCGCCTGGGCGGACGCGGTGACGCCCTCGCCTTCCTGGTGGCGGGCACGGGCGGCGCCACCGTGGGCGGGGCGGGCGAGGTGGCGTACGCGGACGGCACCCGCTCCTCGTACCGGCTGACGGTGCCCGACTGGCGCACCGGCCCGCTCGCCACCAAGGCCGTCGCGCTGCCGCACCGGAACACGCCCGCGGGCCCGGTCGCCGAGCGGACCCGGCTGTACGTCGTGACGGTGCCGCTGGTCAGGGAACATCCGGTCGCCTCGGTACGGCTGCCCCGGGCGGCCGGGGTGCATGTGTTCGCGCTGGCGGTGCGGGCGTCGGGGGCCGGCTGGACCGGGACCTGGGCGGCGGCCACGTCCGGCTATCAGGCCGTGGGGCCGTGGAGCGACCGGACGGTACGGCTGGTGGTGCACACCTCGGTGGGCGGGCCACGGGTACGGCTGCGCTTCGACAACACCTTCGCGCAGGCGTCGGTGCGGATCGGGGGCGCGACGGTCGCCGTGCAGGCCGAGGGCGCCGCGGCACGGGAGGTGCCGGTGCCGGTGGCCTTCGGCGGGGCGGCGGGCGTCGAGATCCCGGCGGGGGCACAGGCCTTCAGCGACCCGCTCGGCTTCACCGTGCCCGCGGACACGAATCTGCTGGTGAGCTTCCATCTGCCGGACACGGTGACGGCGGCGCCCGTGCACCGGCTCGCCGTGCAGCAGTCGTACGTCAGCGTGCCGGGCGATCACACGGCCGACGCCTCGGCGGCGGCCTACACGACCGTGCTCTCCGGTTGGCCGCTGCTGACCGGTGTGGACGTGCGGGGCGGGCCGGGGTCGGTGGTGGTGATCGGGGACTCGATCACCGACGGCGACCGGTCCACGGCGAACGCGAACCGGCGGTGGCCCAATGTGCTGGCCCGCCGGCTGCTGGCGCAGTACGTGGTCCCGCACTATGGGGTGCTCAACCAGGGGATCTCCGCCAACCGTGTGGTCGCCGACGGGTATCCCGGTGACGGCGTGTCCACGGACGCCTCGGGGGTGAGCGCCCTCGACCGGCTGGACCGGGACGCCTTCGCGCAGACCTCGGCCCGCACGGTGATCGCCTTCGAGGGCGTCAACGACGTGCGCCGACTGGCGACGGCCGGGCAGGTCGTCGCGGGGCTGCGGGAGATCGCCGACCGGGCGCACGCGCGGGGGCTGCGGGTGCTGGCGGCCACCATCCTGCCCTGCGCGGGCGAGATCCAGTGCCCCGCCGCCGTCGATGCCGAGCGGGTCGCGGTGAACACCTGGATCCGGGACAGCGGGGCCTTCGACGCGGTGCTGGACTTCGACGCGGCCCTGCGGGACCCGTGGCAGCCCGCGCGGATGCTGCCGGCGTACGACAGCGGGGACCACCTGCACCCGGGAGACGCGGGGCTCGCGGCGCTGGCCGACTCGGTGGACCTGCGGACGCTGATGCCGTGAGCCCGCAGGCTCAGGGCGCCAGCGGTACGTCCAGGTCGACGACCACCGGGGCGTGATCCGAGGCGCCCTTGCCCTTGCGCTCCTCCCGGTCCACGTACGCGTCGGTGACCGCCTTCGCGAAGGGTTCGTTGGCGTACACCAGGTCGATGCGCATGCCGCGGTTCTTGGGGAAGCAGAGCTGACGGTAGTCCCAGTACGTGAACGGGTGGTCGTACTTCAGGGGGCGCGGGACCACGTCCGACAGGCCCGCCTCGCGCAGGGCGGCGAGGGCGGCGCGCTCGGCCGGGGTGACATGGGTGAGGCCCTCGAAGGCGGCCACGTCGTAGACGTCGTCGTCCGTCGGCGCCACGTTGTAGTCACCGAGGACCGCGAAGGGGCGGCTGCCGGCCGCGTCCCCGGCGACGGCCGTCTTCAGCGCCTCGAACCACTGGAGCTTGTAGGCGTAGTGCGGGTGGTCCACCTCACGGCCGTTCGGCACGTACACCGACCAGACGCGGACCGGGCCGCAGGTCGCGGAGACGGCACGGGGCTCCACGCCGCCGTCGTAGCCGGGGTCGCCGGGCAGGCCCTTGACGACGTCCTCCAGGCCGACGCGGGAGAGCACCGCCACGCCGTTCCACCGGCCGGTCGCGTGCACCGCCGCCTCGTACCCCAGCTCGCGCAGCTGCTCGAAGGGGAACTGCTCCTCGGCCAGCTTGGCCTCCTGGAGGCAGAGCACGTCCGTGTTGCTGCTCTCCAGCCAGGCCAACAGCCGCGGCAGGCGGGCGGTGATCGAGTTCACGTTCCAGGTCGCGATGCGCATGCCCCACAACCTACCGGGCGGGTACGACAACGCGGCCTCCCGCCCGTCCGGCTCAGACCTCCGCCGAGTCGCCCGGGGTGAGCCGCAGGTGCTCGGAGCCGCCGAGGGCGCCGATCTGACGGTCGTAGACCGGGCGGGCGAGGTCGGTGAGCAGGGCGTCGTGGATGTCGTAGGCGCGCCGCGGCTTCACCTCGCGGACGTAGTCGATGACCTCGGAGATCTTGTTCCAGGGGGCCATGACGGGCAGCATCAGCGTCTCGACCGGCCGGCCGGGGACGGTGAGGGCGTCGCCGGGGTGGAAGACCGTGCCACCGTCGATGAGGTAGCCGACATTGGTGATGCGCGGGATGTCCGGGTGGATCACGGCGTGCAGCTCGCCGTGGACCTGGACGTCGAAGCCGGCGGCGGTGAAGGCGTCGCCGTGGCCGACGGTGTGCACCCGGCCCGGGAAGGCGGCCGAGATCTGCTCGGCCACCGACTTCAGGGTCCAGATCTCGGCGGCCGGGTTGGCCTCCAGGGCCGCCCGCAGCCGGCCCTCGTCGAAGTGGTCGGCGTGCTCGTGCGTGACGAGGATCGCGTCCGCGCCGACGGCGGCGTCCTGCTCGCTGAATCCGCCCGGGTCGAGGACGAGCGTCCGCCCGTCCTTCTCGAGACGCACGCACGCGTGGGACATCTTCGTGAGCTTCATGGCTCCATCCTGCCCTGTCGCGCGCCACCGGGACGGCCCGCCCCGGGACGTGCGCCGCCCGGCCGGCGGTCACTCCGTCGGGGTCGTCTCCTCCTTGATCACCTGCTGGGCGACCTTGAAGGCGCTGTCGGCCGTCGGCACACCGCAGTAGACGGCCGCCTGCAGCAGCACCTCCTTGATCTCGCCCGGCGTGAGGCCGTTGCGCAGGGCCGCGCGGGTGTGGGAGGCGAGCTGATCCAGGTGACCGCCGGCGACCAGCGCGGTGAGGGTGACGCAGCTGCGGGTCCGTCGGTCGAGGCCGGGCCGGTCCCAGATCTCGCCCCAGGCGTAGCGGGTGACGAACTCCTGGAAATCGCCCGAGAACTCGTCCGCCTGCGCCAGTGTCCGGTCCACGTGCGCGTCGCCGAGCACCTCGCGGCGGACCTTGATCCCGGCGTCGTACGGGTCCGGTCGTCCGTTCGGCTGAGGCGGTACGGCCGCTGGTGCGATCTCGGCGATGGGAACGGACTGCACGGGCTGCACCGGCGCGGTGAGCACCGGCTTGACGGGCGCGGCCGGGATGGCGATCTGACCGGTGGAGGACTCGACGTAGCCGGGCTGCCAGGCGGTGGAGAAGTGCCGGACCAGCAGATCGGTGACGGCGGCGGGCTGCTCGACCGGCACCAAGTGGGAGGCGGCGGGCACGACCGCCAGCCGGGCGTCGGGGATCCCGGCGACCAGGGTACGGGCCTCGGCCGGCCCGGTGACCTGGTCCTCCGAGCCCACGAGGACGAGCGTCGGCACGCCCACGCTGCCCAGCTCGGTCCGGACGTCGAAGGCGGCCAGCGCCTCGCAGGCGGCTATGTAGCAGCCGGGATCCGTGGTGCGCACCATCTGCACGGCCCAGTCGGTGATCGCGGGCTGCATGGCCGCGAACCCGCCGGTGAACCAGCGGTCCGGGGAGGTACGGGCGATGGGGTCGAGCCCGTTCGTCCGTACGATCACCCCGCGCTGGCGGAACTCGTCCGCCGTGCCGAAGCGGGGCGAGGCGGCGATCAGCGCGAGCGAGGCGAGTCGCTCCGGGTGGCGCAGCGCCAGCTCCAGGCCGACCGCGCCGCCGAACGCGCAGCCGGCGTAGCCGAAGCGCTGCACGCCGAGCCTGTCGAGTATGGCCAGCAGCCGGGAGACGAGCTCGGCTACCGAGCCCGCCGGGTACGCGGGCGCGCCGCCGTGCCCCGGCAGGTCGAACCGGAAGACACGCCACTGCTTCGTCAGCTCCGGCACCTGGCGGTCCCACATGTGCCAGGTGGTACCGAGCGAGGGTCCGAGGATGAGGACAGGGGCGTCGTCCGGGCCGTCGAAGCGGTACTGGAGGGCGGGGGACTTCGTCTCACTCACCGCTCCACGCTAACCGCCGTTTCCGGCCCCCCGGCCCCTGAGCCCCCAGACCTCACACCCGGCTCCAGCGGATCACCGGCGAACCCTCACACCGCCTTCACGGGACAGGGGCGCACGGCACCACGGTCACGGGTCACCCGGTGTGCCGAGGCCCGTGAGGGCGCCCACCGGGTCGAGATCGGGGGTGCCGCGGGGCCACCAGTCGTCGCGGCCCGGCTCCGACTCGTAGGCGTACCACAGGCCGTCGCGGCCGAGGCGGAGCTGGACATGGCCGCGGGGGTGCGTGAGGTGGTTGCGCCAGGGGCGGAAGGCGGGGAGATCCGCGGCGAGGAGGAGGGGGCGGGCGCGGTCGAAGCGTCCGGCGGGTGGGTCCCAGGGCTCCTCCAGGACGGCGAGCCCTTCCAGGCCGCCCTGGCGCCAGGCGGCGACCGCGCGGGCCAGGTCGGCCGGGTTGCGGCCGGTGGCCGAGGCCAGCGAGGCGTACAGCGCGCGGGTGGCGCCGGTGAGTCCGGAACCGGGGCGGGCGGCGGCGAGCCGGACAGCGTCCTGCCACAGCGTCAGCTCCGCCACCGGGTCCCGTCCGGAGGTCAGCAGGGCGTGGGCGCGGGCCGCGGCGTCGGTGGCCAGCTGGTCCAGCGCGAAGGGGTCCGGGCCGCCGGGCGCTGCGGGGTAGACGGGGGGCTGCTCGGGGTGGGGCGGTCCGGGCAACGGCTGCGGAAGCGGCGGGAGTCGGCGTTCCGCGAGCGCTTCCGAGGCGCGTACGCCGGGAAGTGGTGCCGGTTCCCGGTCCTGGGCGGCGCGGGCCGCACGGGCGGCGTTCAGCCGGGAGAGCGCGTCGAGCAGCTCGCGTTCGCCGCGGCCGCGCAGCAGAAGCAGGACGAAGGGGTCGGCGTCGAGCAGACGGGCCGTCTGGTAGCAGAGGGCGGCGGCGTGCTTGCAGGGGTGGCCGCGGTCGGGGCAACTGCAGTGCGGGTCGAGGTCGCGCGGTCCGGGCAGCAACGGCACGCCGCAGTCGGCGAGGGACTGCGGGAGCTCCTTGTCGAGCAGCGCGGCGATGTGCCCGGGCCGCTCGACGGCGGCGTCCAGGAAGCGGGCCCAGTCGGCGTCGTCAAGGGTCCGCAGCCTCACCTGCACGCGATACGGGCGGGGCCGGCTGCCCTGCACATAGGCCAGCACGAGCCCCGGGGTGACCGTGATGGCGTCCACATGCCCCTGCTCGGCGTAACTCCGCCCCCGCGCCAGCCGCTTGGCGTCCAGCGCGCCTTCCTCCAACGCGGTCACCCAGGCATTTCCCCACCAGGTCGCCGCGAACCGGGGCCCGGCCGAGGGGTCGGACGCGCCGGAGGCCGCCGGTACCGGGGCCGGCAAGGCGGGGAAGGTGCGTCGCAGTTCTCCGTCGCGGGCGGGGGCGGCCATGGAGGGCGCGTGCTGGGGTGGTGCGGGGGTTTCGGAGGCCCCGGGGCGGGAGGAGTCGGTGGTGTGGGAGGGGTCGCTCGGGACGGGTGACGGGGGCGGGGTCGGCCGAGTCGCGTCTGAACCCTGGGCAGCACGGACGTCGTTGTGGCCCGGGCCGTCAGCCTCGTCCTGCGAAGGCATCCGGAAGGCCCCGGCCAGCAGCTCCTTCACGTCACGCGCCGTTACGCCACCCCCACCGCCGCCGCCACGACGGACCGTGCCGGCACCGCGTCCGTCCCCGGCCCGCTCCGCACGACGTGGCCCCCAGGCCGGACGACCACCGGAGCGCCCGGCCTCCGCCTCGACCCGTCGCGCCTCACTGCGAGCGGCTCGCAGAGCCTCCCGCGCCACGGTGGCGGGCCGCACAGCCGGAGGATCCGTTGCCGAAGGGTTCTTCTCCTCCCCCTCGCTGGTCGATGGGCTCTCGTCGTCGGTGTCCTCGCCCCTCCCCCGCCTGGCGGCGACCGCCTCACGCAGTGCCGCACGTGCGCCGTCGCCGGGCCGGGGTTCATCACGCCGGAGAGACGCGGGCGCCTCCTCGGTTCCCGCGGATTCCTCGGTCGCCGCGCTGTCGGTAGCCGCGCTTTTCTCGGTCGCCGCGCTCTTGTCCGTCGCCGTAGCATCACCGGCCGCTGGGTCCCCGGCCCCGGCGTCCCCGGCCGAAGGCTGCTCCACCTCGGGCCGCTCAACCGCGAGCCGCTCCACCGCCGACTGCTCCTCCGCCGGCGGCTCCCCTGCCTCCTCCCCCGCCGCCCGCCGCTGCCGCTCCAGGGCTTCCCGCAGGGCTCGGCGGGCCTCGTCCGCCGGGCCCGGGGTCATGCGGGCCTCCGGAGGGACACGAGGTCGGACAGTTCGCGGTCGGTCAGTTCGGTGAGGGCCGACTCGCCGGAGCCGAGGATGGCGTCGGCGAGGGCACGCTTGGCTTCGAGCATCTCGGCGATACGGTCCTCGACCGTGCCCTCGGTGATGAGGCGGTGGATCTGGACGGGCTGGGTCTGGCCGATGCGGTAGGCACGGTCGGTGGCCTGTTCCTCGACGGCCGGGTTCCACCAGCGGTCGAAGTGGACGACATGGCCCGCGCGGGTGAGGTTCAGTCCGGTGCCGGCCGCCTTGAGGGACAGCACCAGGACCGGGGTCGCGCCGGACTGGAAGCGGTCCACCATGTGCTCGCGGTCGGGGACGGGGGTGCCGCCGTGGAGAAGCTCCACCGGAACGGCGCGGGCGGAGAGGTGGGCGGAGATCAGGCGGGCCATCCCCACGTACTGCGTGAAGACCAGCGCCGATCCGTCCTCCGCCAGCACCGTGTCCAACAGCTCGTCCAGCAGCGCGAGTTTGCCGGAGCGGGCGAGCAGGCGCCCGTCGGCTCCTGGCTCCTCCTTCAGGTACAGCGCCGGATGGTCGCAGATCTGCTTCAGCGCGCCCAGCAGCTTCAGCACCAGGCCCCGCCGTGCGATGCCCTCCGCGGTCTCGATGGCCAGCATCGACTCCCGCACCACCGCCTCGTACAGCGCGGCCTGTTCCCGGGTCAGCGGCACGGGATGGTCCGTCTCGGTCTTCGGCGGCAGCTCGGGGACGATGCCGGGGTCGGACTTCTTGCGGCGCAGGAGGAAGGGGCGCACCAGGCGGGCCAGCCGCCGCACCGCCTCCTCGTCCTCGCCGTTCTCCACCGCGCGCGCGTGCCGGGCGCGGAAGGACTTCAGCGGGCCCAGGAGCCCGGGGGTGGTCCAGTCGAGCAGGGCCCACAGTTCGGAGAGGTTGTTCTCCACGGGTGTGCCGGTCAGGGCCACGCGTGCCGGGGAGGGGATGGTGCGCAGTGCCTTCGCCGTGGCCGAGTAGGGGTTCTTGACGTGTTGGGCCTCGTCGGCGACGACCATCCCCCAGCGCTGCTCGGCCAGCCGCGGCGCGGTCGTGCGCATCGTGCCGTACGTCGTCAGCACGAAGCCGCCCTCGAGGTCGTCGAGCGTGCGGTCCGGGCCGTGGAAGCGGCGGACGGGGACGCCGGGCGCGAACCGGGTGATCTCCCGCTGCCAGTTGCCCAGCAGGGAGGCCGGGCAGATCACCAGGGTCGGCTCGGTGCGAGCCCGCTTGAGGTGCAGGGCGATGACGGTGATCGTCTTGCCCAACCCCATGTCGTCCGCGAGGCAGCCGCCGAGGCCGAGGGAGGTCATGAGGTCCAGCCAGGCCAGGCCGCGGAGTTGGTAGTCGCGGAGGGTGGCCCGCAGATCCGGGGGTGGTTCGGCGGGGCGCACTCCTGCCGTCAGCCGCTCTCGGAGGGCGGCGAGCGCGCCGACCGGCACCGCCTCGACCGTCTCGCCCTCCACCTCCGCGCTTCCCGTCAGGGCCACGGAGAGCGCGTCGACGGGGTCCAGCAGGCCCAGTTCGCGTTTGCGGGCCTTGCGGACGAGGGCGGGGTCGACCAGGACCCAGCGGTCCCGCAGCCGTACGACCGGGCGGTGGGCCTCCGCGAGGGCGTCCATCTCCGCCTCGCTGAGGGGATCGCCGCCGAGCGCCAACTGCCAGCGGAACTGCAGCAGTTCCTCGCTCTCGAAGAAGCCGGTGCCGTCGGTCGCCGAGCCCGGCGCGGACCGTACGACCGCTGCCGCGGACAGGTCCTGGGCGAGGTCGCGGGGCCAGTGCACGGCGACCCCGGCGGCCGCGAGCCGGGTGGCGGCCACGCCGAGCAGATCGCCCAGCTCCTCGTCGTACAGCGCCAGGACGTCGGGCACGTCCTGCTCGGCCAAGCGGTCGAGCGGCGGCCAGATCCGGGCCGCGCGGCGCACGGCGAGGGCCGCGTCCACCCGGGCGCGGGGGCCGAACACCGCGTCCGCCTCACCCGCCCACAGGGCCGCCGCGTCGACGACCATGGTGGGGTCGGCGAGGCTGTGCACCTGGACGATCGCGGCGCCCGCCCTGCGCACGCCTTCGTCGTCGTCGAACAGTTCGTACGCCGACAGGTCGAGGCGGAGCGAGATGCGCACGCCCGCGTCCATGCCGGCGGCGACCTCCGCCGCCCACTCCTGGGCGGCGGGCAGGCGCTGGGGCCGGCGGTCCGCGAAGGGCCTGCCGGAGACATGCGGTGCGGCGGGGGTGCGGGGCAGGGTGTCGGCGACCGCGTCCAGGAAGGAACGCATCAGCGCCTCCGGCTCGGGCAGCCGCAGCGGGCCGGGGCCGGGCAGCGGGACCGCGTGTCCCTCGGAGGGCAGCGCGGCGGCGACCGCGCGGAGGTGCGCGATGTCGTCCGGGTCCAGCGGTCCGGCACGCCAAGCGTCGTGGCCGGTGGCCGTCAGGCCGGGCAGCAGTCGGCCGCGCGCGGTCAGCCGCAGGGCGTGCAGGGCGGCCGCGCCCCAGCAGACGGTGGCGGGGTGGGCGGCCGGGTCGCGCCGGGCGCGGACGAGAAGGGGCAGGGCCTCGCCGACCGGCAGGGTCAGGGCGGGGGTGGACCGGCGTCGTACGCCCGCGCCGTGCCGTCGTACGACCGTGAGCTCGGTGTCCTCGGCGGGCAGGGGGCCGCCGTCGGGGTCCCAGAAGGCGACCCGGCCGTCCCGGGGCAGGGGCGCGGGCAGGAAGACCGCCGCGAGCCGGACGGGGACCGACGCCCCCGCGTCCCCCCGCTCCCGCTCGGCCACCGCAGCCGTCGCACGCATACGACCTGTCACCTCCCGCCCGTGTGTCGGATCAGATGTCTTCGACTCTACGGGCGGGCTCTGACAATCGGCCCCGGCGACCCCGCCGGGGCCGCCCTCGCTACGGAACGGTGCGGGAGACGACGTAGAAGAACGGGTTGCGCGCGTTGGCCAGGTTCACCACGACGTCCTGCGTCGGCTTCGGGCTCTTCTGCTTGTGGGTGAGGCCGTACCAGGGGCCGGGGCGGGTGAAGTTCCAGCCGGTGATCTTCTGGTCGCGGGCGCTGATCGTGATGTCGTCCTTCTTCAGATCGGCACGGCTGACGCCCATGTCGTGGAGGAAGACGTCGAGGTTGCGCAGGGGCGTCTGGAACTGGACGTAGAGCCGGCTGGTCTTCCAGTTATTGGTCTCGTAGGAGGCGACCATGCCCGAGGGGTGCGGCATCGGCACCTGGTAGAGGCGGCGCTGCACCTTCGACGGCCAGTCCCTGGTGAGGCCGGTCGCCGCGTACTTGGCCTCCTTGTCCTTGCCGCTGTCGCGGCTCTGGGCCGCGGAGATCACCAGATAGCCGGCCGGGACGCCGATGAGCAGCCCGATGATGAGCAGGGTGAGCGCCCGTCGGCGGATCTTGTGGCCGCGCGCCTCGGCCTCCTGGGACGACTCCCCCGAGGTCGCGCCCTGCTGCGACAGGGATGCCGTCATGCGGTGTCCCGGGTGGAGCGTCGGGCCTGGGTGTAGCGCGCGTAGCGCTCGTACCGCTCGACCCGGCGCCGGTTGGCGCGGCGGAAGCGGCGGGCGACCAGCCGGGCGAGGTCGGCGGCGCCCACCATGCCGGCCTCGGGGCCGAGCTGAGCACGCACGATCCGGGCCTCGGGGCGGTAGCCGCGGCCGGTGAGCTGCCGCTTGAAGGCGTCGCGCGCGGGGGCGATGAGCAGGTCGTCGGCCGCGCTGACACCGCCGCCGATCACGAAGCAGGACGGGTCGAGGGCCGCGGCGAGGTTGGCGATGCCGACGCCGAGCCACTGGCCGATGTCCTGCAGCAGCTCGACGCACATCGCGTCGCCCTCACGGGCCAGCTCGGTGATCATCGGGCCGGTGATGTCGCCGATCTGCCCCTTGACGTGCTCGATGATCCCGTACGCCACCGGGGAGTCCGCGGCGGCCAGCTCCTTGGCCTCCCGCACCAGGGCGTTGCCGGAGCTGTACTGCTCCCAGCAGCCGCGGTTGCCGCACGGGCAGCGGTGGCCGCCCGGCACGACCTGCATATGGCCGAACTCGCCGGCGACGCCGTACTTGCCCCGCTTGACCTGGCCGTCCTCCAGTATGGCGCCGCCGATGCCGGTACCCAGGGTGATCATGACCAGGTGGTCCTCGCCCCGGCCGGCGCCGAAGCGCCACTCGGCCCAGGCGGCGGAGTTGGCGTCGTTGTCCACCAGGACGGGCACGGCGAGCCGGCCCGCGAGGCGGTCGCGCAGGGGCTCGTTGCGCCAGGACAGGTGCGGGGCGAACAGGACGCGGTTGCGCTCTGCGTCCACCCAGCCGGCCGCGCCGATGCCGACGGCGTGCACGTCGTGGCGGTCGGAGAGGTCCAGGACCAGTTCGACGATGGTGTCCTCGACGACCTTGGGGCTCTTGGACTTGTCAGGCGTCTCCGTGCGGAGCTTCTCCAGGATGTTGCCGTCGGCGTCCACGACGCCGGCCATCACCTTGGTGCCGCCGATGTCGATGCCGACGGTGGGGACCCGGGGAGCGGTCAGGTGCGACCGGCGTTCCCGGGTGCCGACGGTGCGCAGTGCGGGGGCGCGGCGGGAACCTATGGGGGCGGTGAAGTTGCCGTAGGTGCTCATCAAGGCCCGATTGTGCCGCACGCCCGCGGTGGGCGCCGAACGGGGAGCCGCACATCGGTACGGCCCGCGCGCCACGGAGTGATCCGGTTGCCCTTACATTGCGACATACCCGGGCCCCTCCCCCGAGCCCCTCAGGACCGTACGAGCAGCTGGAACTCGAAGGAGTAGCGGGACGGGCGGTACGTGTGCGTGCCGTACTCGACCGCTCTGCCCGTGTCGTCGAACGTGACGCGCTGCATGGTGAGCAGCGGTGCCCCCTCCTGCTCGCCGAGGCGGTCGGCCTCGGCGGACGTCGCTCCACGGGCCCCGATGGTCTGGCGGGCGCTGTGCAGGGTGATGCCCACGGCGCGCATCATGCGGTACAGGCCGGTGGACTCCAGCTGGGCCGTGTCCAGGTCGAGCAGGCCCGGCGGGATGAAGTTGCACAGGTGCGCCATCGGCTCGCCGTGCGCGAGGCGGAGGCGTTCGACGCGGTGCACGTCGCTGTCCTCGGCGACACCGAGTGCGGCGGCGACCTCGGCGGTGGCCGGGACGACCGTGTTGACCAGGACCTTCGTCGCGGGGCGCTGGCCGGCCGCCTCCAGGTCGTCGTACAGGCTGGAGAGCTCCAGGGGGCGTTTGACCTGGCTGTGCACGACCTGGGTGCCGACGCCGCGGCGGCGCACCAGGAGGCCCTTGTCGACGAGCGACTGGATGGCCTGGCGGACGGTGGGCCGGGACAGGCCGAGCCGTGCGGCCAGCTCGATCTCGTTGCCCAGCAGGCTGCCGGGGGTGAGCGAGCCGTGCTCGATCGCCGCCTCCAGCTGCTGCGACAGCTGGAAGTACAACGGCACGGGAGAGCTGCGGTCCACACTGAGCTCGAGCGACACGGTCGGGTCCGTTTCTGGTTTCGGCACGGGCCGAGCGTAGCTCCAGGCGTTGTTGACGGGAAGTTGTGTAGTTCGATTGTCCGGACATATGCATTGACAGCACCCGGCTCGGAGCCCCACTTTTGTTCTCATGCGCATCGGTGTCATCGGGACGGGCCGCATCGGCACGATTCATGCCAACACGCTCAGCCGCCACCGGGAAGTGGGCTCGCTGATCCTCACGGACGTGGATCCGGCGCGGGCCCAGGAGCTCGCGAACCGGCTCGGGGAGACGGCGGCGCCGGGAGTGGACGAGATCTTCAGGTGGGGCGTCGACGCCGTGGTGATCACCACGGCCACGGCGGCCCACGCCGAACTGATCGGTCGGGCAGCACGCTCGGGGCTCCCGGTGTTCTGCGAGAAGCCCATCGCCCTGGATCTGCCCGGCACCTTAAGCGCGATCGCCGAGGTCGAATCCGCCGGAACCATTCTGCAGATGGGGTTCCAGCGCCGCTTCGACACGGGCTACACGGGCGCCCGGGACGCGGTGCGCTCGGGCCGGCTCGGGCGGCTGCACACCGTACGGGCACTGACGTCCGACCAGGCCCCGCCGCCGCCCTCGTGGCTGCCGCTGTCCGGCGGGCTGTACCGGGACACGCTGATCCACGACTTCGACATCCTGCGCTGGGTGACCGGGCACGAGGTGGTGGACGTGTACGCGGCCGGGTCCGACGCCGGGCCCGCGATGTTCCGGGAGGCGGGCGACGTCGACACCGGCGCGGCGCTGCTGACCCTGGACGACGGCACCCTCGCCACCGCCACGGCGACGCGGATGAACGGCGCCGGGTACGACGTACGGATGGAGCTGGCCGGGGAGCTGGACCAGATCGTGGTCGGGCTGGACGACCGTACGCCGATCGCGTCCACCGAGCCGACCGGGCCGCCGGCCGCGGACAAGCCGTGGTCGGGGTTCCTGGAGCGCTTCGGGCCCGCCTACGAGGCCGAGCTGTCCGCCTTCGTCGAGGTGGTCCTGGGCCACCGGGCCAACCCCTGTGACGGCCGCGAGGCCCTGCAGGCCCTGCGGATCGCCGAGGCCTGCGAGGTCTCCCGACGGGAGCGCAGGCCGGTGGCCCTGGCGGAGATCCCGGGCCGGGCGGAGTCGGCCTTCCGGTGAACGCGTCCCGGCGAGCGGCCTCGGACGAGCGCTTCCGGTGAACGCATTCCGGCCGGCGGCCTGGGACAAGCGCCTTCCGGTGAACGGCCCGCAGCCGGACGCGGTGCACGGGGCCGCGCTCGCGCAGGCGCGCGTAGACGGGGTGCGGGTCGGCGCGGAAGGCGTCACCGAACTCCCCCAGGTCGATCAACTCCGCCATGCTCTTCCCTGCCCTCCCCCGTCCCCCGTCCGGTTTTCTCCCGGTACCCGGACAACGCACGGCGACCGCCTCAGTGCCCGTCGCCGGTTTCCTCCAGGAGCCCCGCGTCGTAGGCCAACAGGGCGATCTGGACACGGTTGTTGAGGTCGAGCTTGGCCAGGATGCGGGAGACATGGGTCTTCACGGTGGCGACGCTCATGAACAGCTCCGCGGCGATCTCGGCGTTGGCGAGGCCGCGGCCGACCGCGACGGCGACCTCGCGTTCGCGGTCGTTGAGGAGCGCGATGCGTGCGCGGGCGCGCGTGCGGCGTGTGTCGGCGGCGTTGCCCACGGCGTGTTCGACCAGCTGGCGGGTGACGGTCGGCGACAGCACCGGGTCGCCGGTCGCGACCCGGCGCACCGCGTCGACGATCTCGGCGGGCGGGGTGTCCTTGAGGACGAACCCGGCGGCACCCGCTCGCAGGGCGCGCAGCACCTGCTCGTCGGCGTGGAAGGTGGTGAGGACCACGATCTGCGGAGCGTCCTTGCGGGCGCGCAGCCGTTCGGTGGCCGTGAGCCCGTCGACCGACGGCATCCGGATGTCCATGAGGACGACGTCCGGGCGGGTGCGGTCGACGAGCGCCTCGACCTCGCTTCCGTCGGCGGCCTCGCCGACGATCTCGATGTCGTCGGCACCGCCCATCATCAGGGACAGCCCGGCCCGCACCAGGGGGTCGTCGTCGACGAGCAGCAGTCTGATCGCAGTCATGGGGCTTACGTAACCAGATCCGCCACCGGCTCATCGCGTGAAGTCACGCCCAGGGCAGCCATGCCCGCACCTGGAACCCGCCGTCCTCCCGCACCCCGTGCTCCAGCCGGCCCCCGGCCAGCGTGGCCCGCTCCGTCAGTCCGATCAGGCCCTGCCCGGAGCCGGGGACGGACGGGACGTCCCCCTCGGGGGCGGGGTTGCCCACGGTCACGACCAGGCCGTCTCCGGGGGCGCCCTCGACCTCGACGGTGACCTCGGTGCCGGGGGCGTGCTTTCGGGCGTTGGTGAGGCCCTCCTGGGCGATGCGGTAGGCGGTGCGGCCGACGGAGGCGGGCACGACGGCAGGGTCGGTGACCCGGCTGACCAGACAGACCTTCATGCCGGCCTCACGGGACTCGGCGACCAGCGCGTCGAGCGCGGCGAGCGTCGGCTGGGGACGTCCCGCCTCGTCGGACTCGCCGGCGCGCAGCACGCCGATGATCTCCCGCAGGTCCTGCAGGGCCTCGTGGGCGCTCTCCCGGATGACGCCGGCCGCCCGCGCGATCTCCTCGCGGGGCGCGTCGGGGCGGAACTCCAGGGCGCCCGCGTGGACGCTCAGCAGCGTCAGCCGGTGCGCGAGGACGTCGTGCATCTCCCGGGCGATGGCCTCCCGGGCCAGCCGCTGCGCCTGCTCGGCGCGCAGCCGGGCCTCCGTCTCCGCACGTCGGGCCCGGTCCCGCAGGCTCACCATGAGCTGCCGTTTGGACCGTACGAACATGCCCCAGCCGATCACCGTGAGGGTGAGCAGCTCGGTGAAGGCGACCGCTCCGCCGTACGGCAGGTCGGGATCGGGGCGCATCCAGAAGAACAGCGGGATCAGCGCCAGCTGGACGCCGCCTATCCAGCCGACGTACCGCAAGGGCCGGTGCACGGCGAGCGTGAACAGGGCGATCATGGCCGCGCCGCCCGCCGTGTTCGACAGCAGGCCGACGGGGATCATGGCGACGGCCAGCCCGAGCGGCCAGCGGCGGCGCACCCAGACCGCGCCGCAGGCGAGGGCGCCGAGCAGTTGGTCGAGGACGGCGAGGGAGTGCGGGGTGTGCTGGTCGTGGGAGAGGGTGTCCGCGGCCGCCAGACCGATGACGACGGCGAGCAGGAAGCAGGTGAAGTCGACGACCCAGTCGCGGGCGGTGCGCCGGGGCCGCCCGGAGCGCCCCCTCCGCCCGGCCTCGGGGTCGAGTTCATGGAGGACGGCGGACGGAAACAGCCATCCGCGCCCCACGATCCGCGCCGGTGTGTCATCGCTCACGGTCGACAAATCTACGCAGCCGGGGCGCCGCGCACCCCACCGTACGGGCGATGGACGACCAAAGTCGCACCGCCGCAGACTTTCGGCGCGTGCGGGCCCGCAAGGGGGTACTTCGGTCGGACACGGCTCGCCCCGCGGCCGATGTGTGTGGGGGGACCGCGGGGCGAGGGTCGTGCCATGAAACGGCTACTGGAGGTTCTCGGTTTTCTCGCGCTGGTGCAGGGCGTGCTGGGCCTGGTGGACGAGTTCACCCACTGGCATGCGGGCCTCGTGCGGCGGCTCCGCTTCCTCGACGGCTACGGGGTCTATGCGAGCGTCGTCCTGCTGGTCCTGGCGTTCGCGCTGTTCGCCGCGGCGGAGAGCCGGAAGTCCGGCTGACTCAGCAGCCGAAGTCGATCAGGTCGAACGTGGCGTAGTGGTCGGAGGTGTAGTAGTCCTCCTGGTACTCCTCACCGGTCACGATGCGGCGGGCCCCGCGCGTGGAGGAGCCGGGCGTCTTGACCGTGTACTCGTGGTAGTACCCGGACGGCTGGCTGGGCAGGACGTGTTCCTGGTTGCGGAAGACGACGCCGTCCTGCGAGTACGGGAAGGGGCCGCCCGAGGCGATCAGGTCGAGCGTGTCGTACGCCTGGGAGGGCAGGTCGCCGTAGCAGATGCTGCCGACGGCGGCGGCCGCCGGCGTGGCGGTGACGGCGCCGCCGACGAGGAGGGCGGACACGAGAGCGGCTGCGGCACCGATGCGAGTGGCGCGTGGGGGGATTCTCATGCGCTCATGATGACGCGCGTAGACAGTGGCATGTCAATGACAACTCCGCGGATTTTGCCGTGGCGTCGGATGAGTTTTCCGCGCGTTAACGTGGGGCCGCGCGTCGCCACACGGTCCCCACACGGCGTGCGGTCAGGCGTTCTCCGGAAGCTCGTAGGAGCCGTACTCGGGCCGGCCCGCCGCGTCGTACGTCTGGATGGAGACCCCGGCGGGGGTGACACGTCCGCCGGTGTGGCGGAACCGCGTCGGCACGGAGCCCTCCGGGAAGAGGCGCAGCCCGGAGCCGAGGACCACCGGGAACGTCGCCAGGTGCACGGTGTCGAGCAGGTCGAGCGAGAGCAGGGAGCGCACGAGGGCGCCGCTGCCGTGCACCTGGATCTCGCCGTCGGTGCTCTCCTTGAGCGCGGAGACCTCCTTGGCGAGGTCGCCGCCGAGCACGGTGGTGCCGGACCAGGAGGGGTCGGTGAGGGTGGCCGAGGGGACGTACTTCGGCAGGGTGTTCAGCTGGGCTGCGACGCGGTTGGCCGGGTCGGTCACCTTCGGCCAGTACCCGGCGAAGATGTCGTACGTACGGCGGCCGAGGAGGAACGCCGAAGGGCGTTCGAAGACCTCGCCGATGAACTCTCCGAAGCCTTCGTCGCCGTAGACGAAACTCCAGCCGCCGTGCTCGAAGCCGCCCCGGGTGTCCTCCTGCGGGCCGCCCGGGCCCTGGTAGACGCCGTCGAGAGTGACGAAGATGGTTGAGACGAGCTTGCCCATGTCGGGTGCCTGCTTCCTTCCGCGAGGTCTGGTGTCATCACCTCAGACTCCGCGGGGCCCCGCAACTCATCGCTCACGCGCGGGTGTACGGCGGCTCAGCCGGCGTTCGTCGAGAAGAGGCCGCCCGTCGGACCCTGCTTGTCGCCGCCCTGAGCCTTCTTCAGCGCGTTGGCCAGGCTCTCGATGGTCAGGGACTGGAGGATGACGCGGCCGTTGCCCTCCAGGGTGGCCAGGGAGAGGCCCTCGCCGCCGAAGACGGCGTTCATGACGCCCTGGCGGTTGAGGCCGCCGACGCGCTGGACGCCGTACTGGATGCCCTCCTCGAAGGCGACGACGCAGCCGGTGTCGACCTCGATGCGGCCGCCGAAGTCGGCCGGGTTGAGGTCGATGAAGTTGCCGGCGCCGGCGATGATCACCGTGCCGCGGCCGGTGAACTTCTCCAGGATGAAGCCCTCGCCGCCGCTCATGCCGGTGCGGCCGCCCTGGAAGGCGATGCCGAAGTCGACGGTGGACTCCGCGGCCACGAAGGCGTCCTTCTCGGCGAACCACGCGCGGGTGCCGTCGAGTTCCAGGGCGCGCATCTCGCCGGGGAGCACGCCTGCGAAGCCGACCGTGCCCTCGCCGCCCTGCGCGCTGAAGTACTGGAAGGCCATCGACTCGCCCGCGAGCATGCGCTGGCCGACCTGCATGGCGGTGCCCATGGCCTGGCGCAGCATGCCGCCCATGCCGCCGCCTCCGCCCTGCTGCTGGCCGCCGCTGTTCGAGGGGCCCGACAGACGGGTCTCCATGGTCACGTTCACCGTCTTGAACAGGAACTTTCCGGCCTCGCAGTAGACGGTCTGGCCGGGCTGCAGGTTGACGACCGCCATCTGCATGGCGTTGCCGACGATCTCTTGCTGAAGTGTCACGTGGAAAGAACGCCGGAAGTGCCGCGAAGAGTTCCGCCCTGTCCGGGCGGCCCGAGGTCGGTGTCCGACGGCCGCCAGCGCGGGCGCGCTACGGCCGCTGGGATGGACCCATGACAACGCTGACAACGACTTACGGGACGCTGCACGGCAAGGTGGCGCTGGTCACCGGGGGCAGCCGTGGCATCGGCGCGGCGACGGCGGTGCGGCTCGCGCGGGAGGGCGCGGACGTGGCGCTCACCTATGTGAACGGCAAGGAGGCGGCCGAGGACGTCGTACGGCGCGTCGAGGCGTTGGGGCGGCGGGCCACGGCCCTGCGCGCGGACGCCGGGGACGCGGGCGAGGCGGCCGCGGCGGTGGAGCGTGCGGCCGGGGCGCTGGGCGGGCTGGACGTGCTCGTGAACAACGCGGGCGTGGGCGTGCTCGGGCCCTTGGAGGACCTCTCACTCACGGACATCGACCGGGTGCTGGCCGTGAACGTGCGCGGGGTGTTCCTGACCTCGCAGGCGGCGGCCGCGCGGATGCCGTCGGGCGGGCGGATCATCACGATCGGGACGTGCATGGCGCAGCGGGTGCCGGGGCCCGGCGGGACGCTCTACGCGACCAGCAAGTCGGCCCTCGTCGGCCTGACGAAGGCGCTCGCGCGGGAGCTGGGCGGGCGCGGGATCACGGCGAACATCGTGCATCCCGGGCCGACCGACACCGACATGAACCCGGCCCACGGACCGTACGCGGCGGGTCAGGCGGCAATGACGGCCGTGGGGCGGTTCGGTACGGCGGAGGAGGTGGCGTCGATGGTCGCGTATCTGGCGGAGGCGGAGTACGTCACCGGGGCGGAGTTCGCCGTGGACGGAGGGCACGCGGCATGACCCATGGGTGAGGCGCACCGCTGATCGGATGCGCCTCACGCGCGCGTGCCGGTCGCCGGGGCGTGCGGCCGGGAAGGCGGCGTGCCCCTGGGATCGGGCGCACCCCTGATCCGGGCGCGCGCCGCACGTACGTACGGGCCACGGTCGCCCGGGCGTGCAGCGCACGAGCCGCCAGGGCGCGCGGCGCACGAGTCGCTCCCGCGCACAGGCCGCCCTGCGCGCGGCCGGGCACGCGGCGTAACCCAGGGATCGGGCGCACCGCTGACCCGACGCGCACCACGCGCGTCCGGGCCGCGGTCGCCCAGGCATGCAGCGCGCGAGTCGCCAGGGCGCGGCACGCGAGTCGCTCCCGCGCACGGGCCGCCCTGCGCGCGGCCGGGCACACGGCGTAACCCAGGGATCGGGCGCACCGCTGACCCGACGCGCACCACGCGCGTACAGGCCGCGGTCGCCCGGACGTGCGGCGCGCGGGTCGCCCGGCGCGCCCCGCGCCCGTGCTAGCCGCCCAGTTCCTGGTGCCGGGCCGACAGGTCCGACGCGCCCTGGGGTGTCAGGGAACCGAACAGGCGCAGCCGGGAGATGCCTCCGTCGGGATAGATGTCCACGCGCGCGTGCGTGCCGGTCACCGGAGCCGGGAGGGCGAAGCGGTGGTTGGTGTCGGGCTGGAGGCGGGTGCGCGGGAGGATCTCCGTCCAGTCGCCGCTCTCGCCGTCCTTGACGGACACCGACGCCCAGCCGGCGCTGTTGCCCTTCAGATACGCCGTGTCAATCTCCAGGGCGCGGATGGCCGCCTGCGCCGCCAGGCGGTAGCGGATCCAGTCGTTGCCCCGGTCACGGCGCCGGCGGGTCTCCCAGCCGTCGTCCATCTTGCGGGAGCGGCCGGGCTGGATGGTGTTGGTGGCCGGCGAGTAGAAGAGGTTCGAGGCGTCCTCGACCCGGCCGCCGTTCTCCAGGGCGACCACGTCGAAGGTGCCGAGGGTCGCCAGCCACGTCGGGTCGGGCACGACCTCGCCGTACACCCGCAGGCGGGCGATGCCTCCGTCGGGGTGCTGGTTGACCCGCAGGTGCGTGAAGCGCTGCTCGACCAGGACGGCGAAGCCGTTCGCCGCGTGACCGCCGACCGGGGTGCGCGGGACGAGGGTCGTCCACTTCACGTCGTCGCCGAGGAGTTCCTCCGGGGAGGGGGAACCGGGCACGGAGATGCCCTCCACCGACACCGCCTGCGGGTAGTTGCCGCGGAAGTGGGCCGTGTCGACGACGATGCCCCGGATCACCCCGGGCGCGCCGAGGCGGACCAGGGCCCAGTCGTGGTCCTCGGCCGTCGGCCAGGGGTGCCCGGCGCTCGCGCCGCGGCGGCGCCGGGTCTCCCAGCCGTCCATGATCTTGCCCTTGTGCCCGAAGTGCTCGGGGTCGAACTCGGCCGGCCCGGGCACCAGGAGGTTCTCCCGCTGGGCGAAGAACTCGTCGTTGGCGGCGATGACACCGGCGCCGAGCTGCCGGTCGGCGAGGTTGGCGTACTGGGTGAAGGGGAAGTCGGCGGTGCGGTAGTCCGCGTACGGGTCGCCGCCGCCGTAGGGGTTCGCGTCGCCGGTGAAGCTGGGGATCGCCGTCACGGGGTGTGTGCCTTTCGGGAGTCGGCCGCTGCGGGTGCGGAGGGAGGTCAGGGGGTGCGGGTGAGCAGGCGGCCCTTCGGCGGGGTGAACTCGCCGTTCGCCACGATGCGTTCACCGCGCAGCCAGGTCGACCTCACGACGCCGTACAGGGTCCTGCCCGCGTACGCCGTCACACGGTTGCGGTGCTGGAGGGCCGCCGGGTCGACGGTGAAGGTCTCGTCGGGGGCGAGGACGGCGAAGTCGGCGTCGTGACCGGGGGCGATGGCGCCCTTGCGCGCGTCCAGGCCGACCAGTTGCGAGGTCCGCGTGGACATCCAGCGGACCACGTCCTCCAACGAATGGCCACGCGCACGGGCCGCGGTCCAGACCGCGGACAGGCTCAGCTGCAGGCCCGAGATGCCGCCCCAGGCGGTCGCGAAGTCGTCCGTCTTGAGGTCGGCCGTGGACGGGGAGTGATCGGTGACCACGCAGTCGATCGTGCCGTCGGCCAGCGCCTGCCACAGCAGGTCCTGGTTGGCGGACTCGCGGATGGGTGGGCAGCACTTGAACTCGCTGGCGCCGTCCGGGACTTCCTCCGCGGTGAGGGTCAGATAGTGCGGGCAGGTCTCGACGGTGACGCGGACGCCCTCCGCCTTCGCCTCGGCGATCAGCGGCAGCGCGTCGCTCGACGACAGGTGCAGCACGTGCACGCGCGCGTGGAGGCGTTTCGCCTGGGCGATGAGCTGAGCGATCGCCGTGTCCTCGGCGTCGCGGGGACGGGAGGCCAGGAAGTCGGCGTAGCGGGGGCCACCCTGCTGCGGGGCGGCTTCCAGGTGGTGCGGGTCCTCGGCGTGCACGATCAGCAGGCCGCCGAAGGAGGAGATCTCGGCCAGGGACTGGGCGAGCCGGTCCTGGTCGAGGTGCGGGAACTCGTCCACGCCCGACGGGGACAGAAACGCCTTGAAGCCGAAGACGCCCGCCTCGTGCAGCGGGCGGAGGTCCTTGACGTTGTCCGGCAGGGCGCCGCCCCAGAAGCCGACGTCGATGTGCGCCTTGTCGGCGGCGACCGCCTGCTTGATCCGGAGGTGGTCGACCGTCGTGGTCGGCGGGAGGGAGTTGAGCGGCATGTCGACGAGGGTGGTGATGCCGCCGGCCGCCGCCGCGCGCGTGGCGGTCCAGAAGCCCTCCCACTCGGTGCGGCCGGGGTCGTTGACGTGCACGTGCGTGTCGACCAGGCCGGGCAGCAGGACGTCGTCGCCGAGGTCCTCCAGGCGGGCACCGTCCGGCACGGGAGCGTCGTACGCCTGTATGGCCGTGATCCTGCCCCCGGCGACCGCGACCGAGGCGGCCCGCGTTCCCTCCGGGGTGATGACGCGCGTCGAGCGCAGCACCAGTTCAGCGTCGGACACCCGGACCCCTCTCTGCCGCCGTTAACTTCCGCGTAACGGAATTCAACTTTCTGTTGAAGGAGTCTTCACTCCCGCCCCCGCGCCGTCAAGGGCACACTGGCGGACGGGGCTTACCTGGCGGCCACTCTGGACGTTTCCACAAAGCGGAATTAGACTTCCATCAAGCAGAACGTAACTATGCGCCAGCGGGGAGTCAACCGACCGGCGGGTAGGCTTCTGCCCTTCCCGCCAGTCCCGAAAGGAACGCGCCGTGCCGACGTCCAGCGCCAGCACCACCGACTCCGCCAGGTCCAACGGCGGGGGTGTCCAGTCCCTCGAGCGCGCCTTCGATCTGCTCGAGCGGATGGCCGACGCGGGCGGCGAGGTCGGCCTGAGCGAGCTGTCCGTGAGCAGCGGGCTGCCGCTGCCCACCATCCACCGCCTGATGCGCACGCTGGTGGCCTGCGGTTACGTCCGCCAGCAGCCGAATCGCCGGTATGCGCTGGGCCCCCGCCTGATCCGCCTCGGCGAGTCCGCCTCCCGTCTGCTCGGCACCTGGGCGCGGCCCTATCTGGCCCGGCTGGTCGAGGAGACCGGGGAGACGGCGAACATGGCGCTGCTGGACGGCGACGAGATCGTGTACGTCGCCCAGGTGCCGTCCAAGCACTCGATGCGCATGTTCACGGAGGTCGGCCGCCGGGTGCTGCCGCACTCGACGGGGGTGGGCAAGGCCCTGCTGGCCAACACCCCGGACGACGAGGTGCGCGCCCTGCTGGCCCGTACCGGTATGCCGGCCGCGACGGACAGGACGATCACCACGCCGGAGGGATTCCTGGCGGCACTGGAGGACGTCCGCCGGCAGGGGTACGCGATCGATGACAACGAGCAGGAGGTCGGGGTGCGCTGCCTCGCGGTCTCCGTGCCCGACTCCCCCACCGCCGCAGCCATTTCGATCTCCGGGCCCGCGGGGCGGGTCACGGAGTCGGCGACCGAGCGGATCGTGCCGGTGCTCCAGCAGGTGGCCGGCGAACTGTCACAGGCACTGGCCAGCCAGAACCCGGCCTGACGCCTCCCAGCGCCGGCCGGGCAGCCAAACCGACCGGTGGGCCGGTCAGGACCTCGGCTCCCCGAACAGCTCCACCGCGTCGCGCACCTCCGTCAGCCCCCGGGACAAGGCGCTCACCGAGCCGATCGCGCCCGCTATCAGCAGCAACGAGCTGCGCAGGCGGGGGACTTCGGGGGTGCCGTAGGTGACCATGGCGGCGAGGGCGGCGAGTTCGTCCTCGGCGATGGCACGGTCGGGGAACTCCGCCGGATGCGCGGCCAGTTCACGGCGCAGCCGGGACACCGCGGTCCGCAGTCCCGCCACTCTCGGGTCCTCGTCACTGCCGGTCACTGGCCTCTGCCCCAAGCTCCGCAACACAGCTCTCCCCCTCGCACGCCCTCGTGCGCCGTCATGTGGTGATCCCGCCGCGCATCCCCTGTGGCGTTGGTCGGGCGCCGGGGGACGCGGGTCAGTAAACGCCACCCGACGCCCGGCGCGCCACCGTGCGGACCGAAATTCAGCCCCCGGAAACCAGGCACTCGCCCCGATGTCAGGTATGCAGGAGGCATGAGGGACGGACAGGAGAACGTGGCCGGACTGCTGCTCGCCGCGGGGGGCGGCCGGCGGCTCGGCGGGCGGCCCAAGGCGCTGCTGGAGCACCGCGGGCGGCCGCTGGTCGAGCATGCGGTGGGCGTGCTGCGAGCGGCCGGGTGCGACCGGGTCCATGTGGTGCTCGGGGCCGCCGCGGACGCGGTGCGGGAGCGGGCCCGGCTGGAGGGGTGCGTGCTCGTCGAGAACCCCGGCTGGGCCGACGGCATGGGGTCGTCGCTGCGGGCCGGGCTGGACTCGCTCGCCGGTACGGGGTCGCGGGGCGCGCTCGTCTCGCTCGTCGACCAGCCCGGCATCGGACCGGAGGCCGTGCGGCGGGTGCTCGCGGGCTTCGCGGACGAGGACTCGCTCGTCTCCGCCGCCTACGACGGCGTACGCGGCCACCCGGTCCTCTTCGGCTCCGCGCACTGGGCAGGGATCGCGGCGACTGCGACCGGCGACCGGGGGGCACGCGCCTATCTGAAGGAGCACCAGGAGGCGATCACGCTCGTCGAGTGCGGGGACGTGGCGCGGCCGTACGACATCGACACCGAGGCCGACCTCGCACACCTTCAGTGAACGGGGTGGCACTCAGCGCCACCTTGCCTCGACCCGGAGAATCTCGACATCAACAAACCATTGAACTTCCACGATGAGGAAACTAGTATCCACTGTTCAGAAGCGCCCTCCTCTGGCGAGGGCGCCGCTCGCCGTACCCGGTTCGACTGGCACCCGGTGCCACCGCTGAAGGAAGTGACAGCTCATGTCCGCACCAGCGCCGTCCCCGCTGGCCATCGTCGACGCCGAGCCCCTGCCCCGGCAGGAGGAGGTCCTCACCGAGGCGGCCCTCGCCTTCGTGGCCGAGCTGCACCGGCGGTTCACGCCGCGCCGTGACGAACTCCTCGCCCGCCGCGCCGAGCGCCGCGCCGAGATCGCCCGCACCTCCACCCTCGATTTCCTCCCGGAGACCGCCGCGATCCGCGCCGACGACTCCTGGAAGGTGGCCCCCTGCCCGCCCGCGCTGCAGGACCGCCGGGTCGAGATCACCGGCCCCACCGACCGCAAGATGACCATCAACGCCCTCAACTCGGGCGCCAGGGTCTGGCTCGCGGACTTCGAGGACGCCTCGGCGCCGACGTGGGAGAACGTGGTCACCGGGCAGATCAACCTGATCGACGCGTACACCCGAACCATCGACTTCACCGACCCCGCGAGCGGCAAGTCGTACGCCCTGCGCCCCAACGAGGAGCTGGCGACGGTCGTCATGCGCCCGCGCGGCTGGCACCTCGGCGAGCGGCACCTGGTCGACGCCGACGGCTCCCCGGTTCCCGGCGCCCTCGTCGACTTCGGGCTCTACTTCTTCCACAACGCCCAGCGCCTGCTCGACCTCGGCAAGGGCCCGTACTTCTACCTCCCGAAGACCGAGTCGCACCTCGAGGCGCGGCTGTGGAACGACGTGTTCGTCTTCGCGCAGGACTACGTCGGCATCCCGCAGGGCACCATCCGCGCGACCGTGCTGATCGAGACGATCACCGCGGCCTACGAGATGGAGGAGATCCTCTACGAACTGCGCGACCACGCCTCGGGGTTGAACGCCGGCCGCTGGGACTACCTGTTCTCCATCGTCAAGAACTTCCGTGACGGGGGCGCCAAGTTCGTCCTCCCGGACCGCAACGCGGTCACGATGACGGCCCCGTTCATGCGGGCGTACACCGAACTCCTCGTCCGCACCTGCCACAAGCGCGGCGCGCACGCGATCGGCGGCATGGCGGCGTTCATCCCCTCCCGCCGGGACGCCGAGGTCAACAAGGTCGCCTTCGAGAAGGTCCGCGCCGACAAGGACCGTGAGGCGAACGACGGGTTCGACGGCTCCTGGGTCGCCCACCCCGACCTGGTCCCGATCGCGATGGAGTCCTTCGACAAGGTCCTCGGCGACCGGCCGAACCAGAAGGACCGGCTGCGCGAGGACGTCCACGTCGAGGCGGCCGATCTGATCGCAATCGACTCGCTGGACGCGAAGCCGACCTACGCCGGTCTCGTCAACGCCGTCCAGGTGGGCATCCGTTACATCGAGGCGTGGCTGCGGGGCCTGGGCGCGGTCGCCATCTTCAACCTCATGGAGGACGCGGCCACCGCCGAGATCTCCCGCTCGCAGATCTGGCAGTGGATCAACGCGGGCGTCCAGTTCGAGAACGGCGAGAAGGCCACCCCGGAGCTGGCCCGCAAGGTCGCCGCCGAGGAACTCGACGCCATCCGGGCGGAGATCGGCGAGGAGGCCTTCGCTGCCGGCCACTGGCAGCAGGCCCACGACCTGCTGCTCCAGGTCTCCCTCGACGCCGACTACGCCGACTTCCTGACCCTGCCGGCGTACGAGCAACTGCGCGGCTGAGACCTCACCCGAGGTGCACAGACCAGTCCTGTTCGGCGGCGGGCTTGCCGTGCAGGTCGGGGACCTGCCTCAGCCACGCGGGGCGTCCACGCTGGTTCCTCGCGGTGCGCAGGGCCTCCTCGGCGGCGAGTTCCTCCCGGCTCGGGAAGTCCGTGGGCAGCCACTGCCCCGAGGCGCGCACGCGCGCGTGGAGGTACGTCACGTACGCCTCGCGCGCCTCGTCGGGCGTGGCGTGGTCGGTGAGCCAGTCGTCGGGGACCTCCCCGACGACCCGGCGCAGCAGGTCCTCGGTCACCTTCGGCGCGAGTTCGGCGTCGGCGGCCCGGACGTCGGGGCCGTAGTGGCCGAGGGCGTGATGACGGAAGTCGTACGCCTTCGCGGGGTCGGTGGCGTCCCAGCGGTGGTGGAAGACGAGGGCGGCGCCGTGGTCGATCAGCCACAGGTGCGCCGGTACGGTGCCGAGCGTCGGCCAGACCATCAGGTTGGAGCTGTGGACGGTCCGGTCGACGTTGACGGTGAGGGCGTCGAGCCAGACGATCCGGCCTGCCTCCAGGGGGTCCACCGGGAAGTGCCGGGCGACCTCGGGCGTGAAGTCCCGGGCGCCCGGCAGGTAGTCCATGCCGAGGTTCACGCCCGCGCTCGCGCCGTGCAGGTCCCGCACCTCGTGGTGCGGTTCGTCCGCGGCGATCGCCGGGTCGAAGTGCACGAGCACCAGTTCGGGAAAGCGCAGGCCGAGCGCCCGTGCCAGCTCACCCACGATCACCTCGGCGACCAGCGCCTTGCGGCCCTGCGCGGAGCCGGTGAACTTCACGACGTAGGTGCCCAGGTCGTCGGCCTCGAAGACTCCGGGCACGGAGCCGCCGGACCGCAGGGGCGCGAGATAACGGGTCGCGGTGACCTCGGACAGCATCCTCGCAGGTTACCCGGCGGCGCCCGGCGCGGAACGAGCCGCGTCAGGCCGTGACGCCCTGGGGGAAGCTGAACAGGCAGTAGGGGTCGTACTTCTTCTTGACCCGGACCAGCCGGCCCGCGTTCTCGGCGTAGTAGGCGGCCATGTGGTCGGTGAGGGCCGGGTCGATGTAGTTCTGGTACGACTCGCCGTTCGAGTAGGGGTCCATGGCCTTGAAGCCGCGGTCGGCCCAGTCGCGGGCAGACGTCAGGCTGTCCTCGTCGGTGGGGCCGACGGCGATGGACGCGTTGTACGTGAGCAGGTAGAGACTGTCGCGGTGCACGTAGGCGGTGTCCGTGCGTCTGCGTTCGTTGACGGCGCCGCCGAGCGCGGTCGCCCGCAGCTGACGCAGCTGGCCGCTCCTGCGGTCGGTGTCGTACACGGCCAGCAGGTGGGACCAGGTGCTGCGCGCTAGGGGCCCGGTGAACAGCCGGCTGCGGGCGTCCGCCCAGGCCGTGCGGGGCAGCTGCGCGTCGGTTCCCGTGCCGGTGCGGTGGCACTGGGCGACGGTGTAGGACGAACAGCCGTAGGCGATCATCAGGGCGGACTCGTACGGCATCAGGGAGGCGAACTGGGAGGCGGGCGGGGCGCCGACGGCGTCCGCCAGGCGGGCCGCCTCCTGGTTGAGCTGGTCCAGTCCGCCCAGTCCCAGCATGATCACCTGGACCTGGGGGGCGGCGGCGGGGTCGGTCATGTTGACCTCCGCGAGGCCGCCGACCGTCGAGGGAGCTCCGGCCAGCCACTGGGCCCAGCCGTTCATGACGTCCACGGCCTGGTCGTAGGCCCAGTTGACGAAGGCCACCGCGATCTCGGCGACCGGGTTGGTGGTGACGGTGTACGAGGTCACCACGCCGAAGTTGCCGCCGCCACCGCCGCGCAGCGCCCAGTACAGATCGGGGTGTTCGGCGGCGGAGGCGGTGACGCGGCGGCCGTCGGCGAGCACCACCTGGGCCGAGGTGATCGTGTCGCAGGCCATGCCGACGGTGCGCGTCTGCGGTCCCAGGCCGCCGCCCTGCAGGAAGCCGCCGGCGCGGACCGTCGGGCAGTACCCGCCGGCGATGGCCAGGCCGGCCGCGCCGAGAGTGTGGGTGATGTCGACCATTTGAGCGCCCGGGCCCAGGGTGACCGTGCCGGAGCCGGCGGCGATCGAGTCCAGCCGGGACACGTCGACGACGAGCCCCGTGGAGGTGGAGTAGCCGCCCGCGCTGTGGCCCCCGCTGCGCACGGCCGTCGCCAGGTCGTTGTCGGCCGCGAAGCGCAGGCACAGCGCCACGTCGGCGGGGCTCTCGCAGTAGGCGACGGCGCTCGGGCGCACGGAGTCGAACTGGATCTGGTCCAGCTGCCTGGCCTGGTCGTAGGCGGCGTCGCTGGGCAGGACCAGGTCGCCTCGCAGATGGGCGCGGAGGCTGCCCCAGCTCACCGCCGCGCCGGCCGGCGCGGCGGTGAGCATCGGGACGGCTGCCAGGCCGAGGGACGCGGCCCCGGCCCGGAGAAGGGTGCGACGGCTGAGCACGGTTTCCCCCATGTGTTGTCGTGACGGCTGCGGTGGCCGGCCGATCGTGGAGCCGCCGCATGGGCGGAAAACTTGAATCCCCCTTGCAAGATCCGGTCAAGGTTCGCGCCCAGTGCGCCGGTCGACAGTGGAGCCCCGAAAGGAGGCAGACATGGCACGACAGCTCAGGGTGATCGTCGCGGGCGGCGGGATCGGCGGGCTCGCGACCGCGCTGGCGCTCCGCAAGGCCGGCATCGAGGTGGTCGTCCTGGAACGGGCGCTGCGGCTGCGGGCGGCGGGGTGCGGGGTGCACCTGTGGACCAACGCCGTGCTCGCGCTGCAGGACCTGGGCCTGGCCGACGCACTGCACAAGGTCGGCAGGTCGCAGGTGCGCTGCGAGTTCCGCAACTGGAACGGGGGCGAGCTGGCCGTCTGGCCGGTCGAGGAGTTCGTGGACCGCCACGGGCAGCCGGTGGTCGCCATCGGCCGCGACGACCTCGTCGACATCCTCGCCGACGCCCTGGAGGAGGCGGCTCGGGACGCGGTGCGCACGGACGCCGACGTCACCGGCTACCGGCAGGACCCGGACGGGGTGGCCGTACTCCTGGCGGACGGGTCCGAGGTCCGCGGCGATGTGCTGATCGGGGCGGACGGGGTCAACTCACGGGTCCGTGCCCAGCTCCTCGGCGACACCCCGCCCGACTTCGCCGGCTACACGGCCTGGCGGGCGGCCGTACAGGTGGAACCCGACTTCGTGCCGGACGACTTCTTCCGCTGCATGTTCGGCAACGGCACCCGGTTCGTCTTCTACGCCATCGCGCCCGGCCGGCTGCACTGGATGAGCGTGGCGAACACCCGGCCGGGCGGCCGGGACGGCACCGACGTCAAGGAGATGCTGCTGGCCCGGCACCGGGGCTGGATGGACCCGGTGGAGGAGATCATCGCGCGGACGCCCCCGGAGGTGATCCTCCGCAACGACGTGGTGGACCGCCGGCCGGACAAGGTCTGGGGCGAGGGCAGGGTCACCCTGCTCGGCGACGCCGCGCATCCGATGAACTTCAACGTCGGACAGGGGGCCTGCCAGGCGCTCGAGGACGCCCTGGTGCTGGCCCGCGCGCTCGCGACGACGGCCGACCCCACGGCCGCGCTGCGCGCCTACGAGGAGGAGCGGCGGCCGCGGGTCCACTCCTTCCAGAAGGCCGCCCGCATGGTGGGCCGGGTCGGCAGCTGGGGCAACCCGTTCGCGGTCCGCGCCCGCACGCTGCTGTACCGGGCGGTGTGGTCGGGTCCGGTCTGGAAGCAGGTGGACCGGGACATGGCCGCGGGCGCCCGCTGGGACGCCCCGCAGGTCCCCGTCTAGGAACTCAGCTGAGCGGCGAAGAGCGGTTCGACGGCGGTCAGCATGAGGGCCCTGGCCCGCTCGGTCCCGCCCTTGACCCGGCCGGCCATCGCCAGTGAGACACAGCCGTGCAGGAAGGCCCAGACGGTGTCGACCGCGCCGCCGGGGTCGCTCAGCTCGGCGCCGCGCGCCTCGGCGATGCTCTGCAGGGCGATGCGGAAGGTCCGGAAGGCGGTCTTCGCCTCCGGCGGGGTCTCGGCGGTGCCGAAGGGCACGCCGTCCATGCCGTTCATCGCCTGGTAGAGCTCGGGCGAGGCGAACGCGAAGGCCCAGTACGCCTCGGCCATCGCGGCCAGCCGCTCCGGCGCCGGGGCCTCGGCGGCGGCCTCGAGCCGGGCGGTGAGCTCGCTGAAACCGACCAGCATCAGCTCGACGAAGAGCGACTCCTTGCTGGAGAAGTACTGGTACAGGATCGGCGGGGTGTACTCCAGCTTGTTGGCGATGCGGCGGATGGTGACCGCGTTCCAGCCCTCCTCGGCCGCGATGTCCCGCGCCGCCTCCAGCAGCCGCGCGCGCATCTGCTGACGCTCCCGTTCGCGGCGCGTTCTGCTGGCGCTCGGCTTCGGCTGCGCGAGCCCGGGTTTCGTCGTCACGTTCGTCCTTCCGTTGACAGCGGAATCCTATCGCCGATCTAATGTCTATCAATGATAGATTTCCTGACATCATTAAGGAGACAGGCGTGATCGTCGTCTTCGGCGGCACCGGCAAGGTCGGCCGCCAGATCGTGGACCAGCTCCGCAGCGACAGGCACCCGGTGCGTGTCGTCACGCGGACCCCCTCTTCGGCGCGGTTCGCCCGGGACGTCGAGGTCGTCGCCGGTGATCTGCACGACCGGCACTCGCTGGTGCGGGCCGTCACCGGCGCCAGGGCGATCGTCTGCACCGTCCAGGGCGGCAACGGCAAGGGGGCGAGCGGTCCCCGGGGCATCGAGGGCAAGGGCGTCCCGACCCTGATCGACGTCGCCCGGGACGCCGCCGTCGACAACTTCGTCTACCTCTCGACCGCGAGCGCCCGAGCCGACAGCCCGGTGGAGTTCTTCCGCCTCAAGTCCGAGGCCGAACGCACGCTGCGCGGCAGCGGGCTGCCGTTCTCGATCCTGCGGCCCACCCATCTGATGGACACCTGGGTCGAGATGCTGGCCGAGCCCATCGCCAAGAAGGGGAAGGCCATGGTGCTGGGCTCGGGCACCAACCCGGTCTCCTGGGTGGCCGGCACGGATGTCGCCCGGGTGGCCGCCGCGCTGGCCGCGCGCGCGGGTGAGGGCTTCTCCGCGGATCTCGGCGGCCCCGAAGCGCTGACCCTCGCCCAGGTCAACGAGCTCGTCGCGGCCTCGATGGGCACGCAGATCAAGGGCGAGAACAAGATGCCGGTGGGCATGCTGCGGCCGATGAGCGCGCTGATGAAGCCGTTCAACCCGGTCCTGGCGCGGCAGATGCAGATGGGCGTGGTCCTCGACACCCAGCCGCAGGTCGTCGACTCCGGCGCGGTCTGGGCGCGGTACGGGCAGCCGCTGCCGCTCTCGGCCTGGCTGCAGCGTCACCGGCCCGGTGTCACGGAGGGCGTCTGATGTACGCCGCCATGGGCGCGTTCCTCGTCCGCCGGGCCAGGCTCGTGCTGGCCGTCTCCGGCGTCGCCCTGGTCGCGGCGGTCCTGCTGTCGGGCGGCGCGTTCACCAAGCTGCAGGGCGGTGGCTTCACCCCGGCGGGGGCCGAGTCGGTCGCCGCCCGGAAGCTGGTCGACCAGAAGTTCGGCGGTGACCCCAATCTGGTCCTGGTCGTCGAGGCCAGGTCCGGCACGGTCGACGCGCCGGACGTCGGCGCGGCGGGCGCGAACCTCGCCGCCGCGCTGAAGGCCCGTCCCCAACTGCGCAACGTGACCACGTACTGGGCGTCCAAGGCGCCCTCGCTCAAGTCGTCCGACGGACGGTACGCGCTGATCCTCGCGCATGTCACGGGCACGGAGAACGAACAGGACAAGACCGTCGGCGCCGTCGTCGACCACGACCTGAAGAAGGCCGGCGGCGCGGTGCTGGTACGGCCCGCGGGCCCGCTCGGCGTCAGCCATGACATCAGCGTGAAGGTGAAGAAGGGGATCGCCCTCGCCGAGGGCATCGCGGTACCGCTGACGCTGCTGCTGCTCCTCGTGGTGTTCGGAAGCCTGGTCTCGGCGCTGCTGCCGCTGGTGATCGCGCTGCTGGCGGTGCTGGGCACGTTCGCGGAGCTGTCCGTCCTCGGTTCGCTCACCGACGTGAGCGTCTTCGCCACCAACCTCACCACCGCGATGGCGCTCGGCCTGGCGATCGACTACGCGCTGCTGAGCGTCAGCCGGTTCCGCGAGGAGCTGGCGCGGGGGCGTGACGTGTCGGCCGCGGTGATCCGTACGGTGGAGACCGCCGGGCGGACCATCGTGTTCAGCGCGGCGGCCGTGGCGGCGGCGATGTGCGCGCTGCTGGTCTTCCAGTCGGTGTTCCTGCGCTCGCTCGCCTACGCGGGCATCGGTCTGACGGTCATCTCCGCGGTGGCCGCGGTGATCGTGCTGCCCGCGCTGCTGGCGGTGCTCGGCCCCCGGGTCAACGCCGGCCGCATCCCCAAGGTCCGCTCGACACGGATCGCGGCCTCCCGTCCGTGGGGCCGGCTGGCGGGAGCCGTCATGCGGCGGCCGTTCGTGCTCGCCGTGCCGATCATCGCGGCCCTGGTGCTCCTGGCCCTGCCGGCGCTGCACATCTCCTTCGCCACACCCGACGACAGGATGCTGCCGACCTCGGCCGACAGCCGCAGGGCGAGCGAGGTGCTGCGCACGTCGTTCGGCGGTGACACCACCGCGAGGGTCAGCGCGGTCAGCGAGCGGCCGGTGACGCGCGATCAGATCACGTCGTACGCACGGCGGCTGTCCGAACTGCCGCACGTCGCACGGGTCGACAGCGCCGCGGGGCGGTTCGTCGCGGGCACGCGGTCCCAGGCCGGCGAGGCGGACGGGCTCAGCGCGGCCGGCACCGAACAGGTGCTGATCACGCCGGCGCCCGGCGTCGGCCCCGAGTCCCGGGCGGCCCAGGACCTGGTCAAGGACGTCCGCGGCGTGCACTCGCCCGGACATTTCCTGGTCGGCGGCACCACGGCGGAGCTGATCGACACCAAGGACGCCATGCGTTCCCGGCTGCCCCTGGCGGTCGGGCTCATCGTGCTGACCACGTTCGTGCTGCTCTTCCTCTTCACCGGCAGCCTCGTGCAGCCGCTGCGGGCACTGCTGCTCAACGCGCTCGGACTCGCGAGCGTGCTCGGGCTGATGGTGCTCGTGTTCCAGGACGGACATCTCAGCGGGCCGCTGGACATCACCGCACGCCCGCTCGACACCTCGATGCCGGTGCTGCTGCTGTGCATCGCCTTCGGTCTGTCGATGGACTACGAGGTGTTCGTCATGAGCCGGATCGCCGAACTGCGCAAGGGGGGCGCGAGCACCCCGGAGGCGGTGGTCGAGGGGCTCGGCAGGACCGGACGGATCGTCAGCACCGCGGCCGGGCTGATCGCCATCAGCTTCTTCGCCTGGGTGGTCAGCCCGCTGACCTTCGGCAAGTTCTTCGGCATCGGGACGGGCCTGGCCATCGTCCTGGACGCCACCGTCATGCGCGGAGTCCTGCTGCCCGCGTCGTTCCGGCTCCTGGGCGACGCCTCCTGGTACGCGCCCCGGTTCCTGCGCCGTGTGCACGACCGGTTCGGGTTGAGCGAGGCGGAGGAGGAGACCCGCTCCGCCCCCTCGTCCGTCACGGTGACAGGCTGAAGTCCTCGCCGCGGCCGGCCGGAACGCGCTGATGCGTTCCGGCCGGCCGCGCTACGCCGACCTCCTCACGGAGGATCGCCTCGTGCGTACGGCGCAGGGAGGGCCCGGGCTCGGCGCCGATGGCCTCGACGATCCGCCGGCGGGCCACCGCGTACAGTTCGAGCGCCTCCATCGGGCGTCCCGCGGAGGACAGCGCCAGCAGCAACTGCTCGATGATGGGTTCGGCGTACGGCTGCTCGGTCACGACCCTGCCGAACTCCTCGATCACGGTCAGCGGCCGGCCGAGCCTGAGCTCCGTGCCGGCCCATTCCGACAGCGCCTCCAGTCGGCGGCGCTCGATCCATTCGCGGACCCGGCAGAACCAGGGGCCACGCAGGTCGGCCAGCGGGGTGCCCCGCCACAGGGAGAGCGCCTGTCGTTGCAGACGGGCCCGCTCCTCGTCGTCGGTCACGCGCCGTGAGCACGCCATCAGGCGCTCGAAGCGGTGCAGGTCCACCAGGTCGGGTTCGACGTCGAGCAGATAGCCGCCGCTTTGCCGACGCAGCTCGATCTTCTCCCCCGAGCGGCGCTCCGCCGCCTCAAGGATCCGGCGCAACCGGGTCACGTACGTGTACAGGACGTTCCGCACCTCGCTGGGCGGTGAGTCGTCCCAGACGCGGGCGACCAGAGCATCGAGCATGACCGGACGGCGCACATCGATAATAAGCGGAACGAGAACACTCCTTTGCTTCAGCGGGCCGATTCCGATCACTTCTCCCGCGACTTCCAGTTCGACCGGCCCGAGAATCCGAAATTCCACTTGATTCCCCCCGTGGATCAATCGATCGATTGCCGACTCGAGTCCATTATTGGCCGAAACAGAACCGGAAGGATTCGGTCACCTGCGGAAGTGACGGACTTCACAGGAAAGGTTTCATTACTGTTATCCCCGTCTTACTGCTGACGCGAATTCCAATTCAGCGGAACACCTAAAGGAATACCCAGGCGGAAGTAAAGAATGGGGCCGGAAAAAAAGAGTGTGCCCGGCCGTGGCCGGGCACACTCCGCGATTGTGGAAGGCCGGATCACCCCCTGGTGCCGGCCGGCACCAACTCCACCGGCAGCGTCCAGGTGTGACCGGCGCCCGCCGTGCCGCCCTCGGCCAGCACAGCCCATGGATCGGTGCCGCAGATCTCGCGGACGGCACCGCGCAGCCATACGTCGAAGGGGTCCTCGGAACCCAGCAGCCGCCGGCCGGCGATGGCCGGATTCCGCGCCTCCACGTAGTGGACCACACACCCCGCGCCGTCCCGCTGGAGCCAGAAGGACTCGCGCACGATCCCCGCGCGCCGCCGGGACGCCTCGTATTCGGCCAGCCGGGGGCCGGCGAGCTCGGCCTGGAGCTCGCGCCAGCGTTCGGCCCGGCCGGGCGCGATGGTCAGGATGTTCACCGCGGGCGCCGCCACCGTCCCGGCGCTCACACCGGGACGCCCGGTGCGCCCGCCCCGGTGCAGCCGGCGCATACCGAGCTGGGCGAGCATGTCGGACTCGACGCCGATGCCCCAGCGCTCGGCGATCAGCCCGTCCACCAGCCGCCACACCACGACGCCGCGCGACTCCATCCGCCGTCCGGTCGGCGCCATGCCGAGGAAGTCGCCGAGATGCGTGCCGCGCCAGGTGTTGTGGATCACGACGTGGTCGGCATGGGCGCTCATGTCCTCGATGGTGACGTGCAGATCGGGAAATCCCGCGCGCAGTCCCGCGATGGTGTACTTGACCCCCGGCCGGCCCTCGGGGGCGCCGGGCAGCGGCTGGTGGTCGATCATGTCCTCCCGGTAGATCTCGTCGACGACCGAGAAGACGCCTTTGTTGACGAATTCGTCGAACACCCTCCGGATGATCTTCTTGTTCCGCTCCGCCGCAGAATCGTCGGTCGGCATGCTGATCCCTTCTATCGGTGAACGTCGACAAGTCTTGGCGGGGCCTGTGGGCCGTCTTCTTGAACGATCCTTGACGGCACCGGAACCGGGGCCACCGGCCCCCTCACCCGCCGACCGAGAGCACGAGCTTGCCCCGGGTGTGCCCCTCGCGAAGCAGTTGCTGAGCCTGCGCGGCCTGCTCCAGCGGGAACGTCCGGGCCACCTCCACCGCCAGCTCCCGCTCCGCGGCGAGGCGAGCGAGCTCCGTCAGGTCCGCGGCGTCCGGGCGGGCGAAGAGGTAGGAACCGCCCAGCTCCGTCACCCTGGGCTCCACCAGCGACACCAACCGCCCTCCGGGGCGCAGCAGTTCACGCGAGGCCCGCAGCGCCCGGCGGCCCACCGCGTCCAGTACGGCGTCCACACCGTCCGGGGCGAACTGCCGTACCCGCTCGGCGAGGCCTGAGCCGTGGGCCACCGGCCGCACCCCGAGGGCGCGCAGGAAGTCGTGGTTGTGCTCGCCGGCGGTGCCGATCACCTCCGCTCCCCGCAGGCGGGCGAGCTGCACCGCGAAGAGACCGACCCCGCCGGCGGCGGCGTGCACGAGGACGGCCTCCCCCCGCCGCACCCGGAGCCGGTGCGCCACGCTCTGGTAGGCGGCCAGTCCGGCCAGCGGCAGGGCGGCGGCCTCCTCCCAGGTCAGCCCGGCCGGCTTGCGGACCAGGGTGCGGGCGGGAGCGACGACCAGCTCGGCGAAGGTGCCGGAGCGTACGACGTCCTGCCAGACGTACCCCAGCACCTCGTCCCCGGGGGCGAACTCCGTGACGGAGACGCCGACCCGCTCCACCGTGCCGGCGACGTCGAAGCCGCCCACGACGGGGAAGACGGCGTCCGCCAGCGGCGCGAGCAGCCCTTCCCGGGCCTTCCAGTCGAGCGGGTTCACCGCCGCCGCACGGGTACGCACCAGCACACCGTGCGGCCCCAGCGTCGGATCCGGCAGTTCGTCGAACTCCAGGACCTCGGGACCGCCGAACCGGCGGAAATAGACGGCCTTCACCCTGTGCCTCCCTTTCGAGCGTGCTCACGTGCGTCCCGTACCGGATCGCACTGTGGCCGAGGGAGGTTGGCCGTCACCTTGAATGCTTCTTGACGGCACGCGGGGTCAGGCCCGTCAAGACTCATTCAAGCAGTCCGCCCAGAAGTCCGGCGCAGCGTGTGAACGCGCGGAAAACCGCTGCGCACCGGTAATTCGAGAAGGACGGACCCATGATGCTGCCGAGTACGGCACCACCCGCCGGAGCGGGCACGGACCCGCCCGCCGCGGCGCGAACCACGCGGGCTTCGGGGCCGGTGCTCGCCATGTTCCCCGGCCAGGGCTCGCAGCGCCCGGGTATGGCCCGGGACCTGGTGCGGCGCCATGGCTCCGTCGCCGTGCCGCTCCTGGAGCGGGCCGAGCGCGCGCTCGGTCTGCCGCTGACCGAGATCTGCACCTCGGGCACCGCCGAGGAACTCGCGGCCACCGACATCACCCAGCCCGCGCTGGTCGCCACGTCCCTCGTGGTGTACGAGGTGCTGCGCCACGAGGGCCGGTTCGCGCCCGGCGCGGTGACGGGGCACAGCCTCGGCGAGTACACCGCGCTGGTCGCCGCCGGGGTGCTCGACCCGCTCGACGCGCTGCGCCTCGTGCAGGTCCGGGGCCGGCTCATGGCCGCCGTCTCCGAGCGCACCCCGGGCGGCATGGCGGCGGTCATCGGCCTGGACGCGGCGAAGGTCGAGGCCGCGTGCCGGGACGCCTCCGGTCACGGCCTGGTGGAGGTCGCCAACTACAACGAGCAGGGCCAGACCGTCGTCTCCGGCGAGGCCCCGGCCGTCGCCGCGGTCTGCGAGCTGGTCCGCGCTCGCGGTGCCGAGCGCACGGTCGCGCTGCCGGTCGGCGCGCCCTTCCACTGCTCGCTCATGTCCGGCCTGGAGGACGAGTTCGCGGCCGAGCTGGGCCGGTTCCGCTTCACCGATCCGCACACCCCGGTGCTGAGTTCCGTGACCGGCGAGTGGATCGTCTCCGGCGAGCACGCCCGCGAGCTGCTGCGGCGCCAACTGGCCTCCCCGGTGCGCTGGGTGGACGTCCTGCACACCGCCCGGGCCGACGGGTTCACCCACTTCGTGGAGGTCGGACCCGGGCGCGTGCTCAGCGCGCTCACCCGGCGCACCGTCCCCGGGGCCACGGTCCGCAGCACCAACGACGCACGACGCGTCGCGGCACTGATCGACGAGACATCACACCGAGAGAAGGACATCCGATGACCCTTGCCACCACCGACCTGCTGCCCGTCGTCCAGGACGCGGTCGCCGAAGCCCTCGGCATCGACGCCGAGGAGGTCCAGCCGGACGCCACCCTGCTGGGTGATCTCGGGGCCGAGTCGATCGACCTGCTCGACATCCTGTTCCGCATCGAGCGGGTCTCCAAGATCAAGATCACCGTGAACGACATCGGCGACCTGCTCCAGGGCGGTATCCCGGACGAGGAGTTCGGGGACGAGAACGAGGTCGTCAACGACACCGGCCTCACCCACCTGGAGAAGGTGCTGCCGCAGTTCGACCGCAGCCTGCTGACCGAACCGCTCACGGCCGACGGTGTGCTCGGCCTGTTCACGGTCCAGAACCTGCTCGACCTCCTCGCCGACCGGGCGGCCGCCGCAGATGCCGCCTGAGATCCTCGTCGGCACCGACCTCGTGGCCGTCGAGCGCGTGCACCGGCTGCTCAGCGAGCAGCCGGAGGTCGCCGGCCGGGTCTTCACCGACCGCGAGCTGTCCTACTGCGCCGCGCGCCGCAGCCGCCGCTCCGAGCACCTCGCGGGCCGGTTCGCCGCCAAGGAGGCGGTGTTCAAGGCCCTGGGCGGGGCGCCCGCCATGGCCGACTGGACGGACGTCGAGGTGGTCAACCAGGCCAGCGGCAGACCCTCACTGCGGCTGCACGGCCGGGCGGCCTCGGTCGCCCGGCGGCGGCACATGCGGCACGCCGAGGTCACGCTGTCGCACGCCGCCGGCCTCGCCATCGCGCACGTGCTGCTCGTCTGCGACCCGGGCCCCGGCCCGGACACGACCGAGAACGGTGGAACACATGTCCCTGGATGATCGTGCGGCGCTGGTCACCGGCGCCTCCCGAGGCATCGGCCGTGCGGTCGCCCTGGCCCTCGCGGCCCGGGGCGCCGCGGTGGCCGTCAACTACCGCTCCCGCAAGGAGGAGGCGGCGTCCGTCGTACGGGAGATCGAGGAGACCGGCGGCCGGGCCGTCGCGCTGCACGCCGACGTCGGCGACCCGGCGGCCGCCCGCGGGCTCGTCGAGGACGCCACCGGCGCGCTCGGCGGCCTGCACATCCTGGTCAACAACGCGGGCATCACCCGCAACGGCCTGATCTGGGACGTGCCGGGCGACGCCTGGCTGGACGTCATGCGCGTGAACCTCGGCGGCGCCTATCACTGCACGGCGGCCGTGGCCCGGCACTTCATGGGTCAGCGGGACGGGGCGATCGTCAACATCTCCTCCGTGATGGGTCTCGGCGGCTGGATCGGCCAGTCCAACTACGCCGCGTCCAAAGGGGCGTTGAACGCGTTCACCCGCAGCACGGCGATCGAGCTCGCCCGCTTCGGCGTACGGGTGAACGCCGTGGCCGCCGGCATCGTGCCCACCGAACTCGTCGGCGACGTCCTCGCCAAGGACGGCGGCAGGGGCATCCGCCGGCAGGTGCCCCTGCGCACTTTCGCCACGCCGGAGGACGTCGCCTCGGTCGTCGCCTTCCTGGCCGGTCCCGAGTCGTCGTACGTCACCGGCGAGGTGGTCCGTGTCGACGGCGGCCTCGCCGCGCAGCTGGGCATGGGCCGGCCGTAGCCGGGAGGAGGAGAGGAGAGACCATGCGATTCCATCTCATCGACCGCATCGAGTCCTGGGAGCCGGACCGGCACATCACGGCCCGCAAGGTGACCTCGGTGACGGAGACGACCTGGCGGCCGGGCCCCGACGGCCCCGAACTGCCCTTCGGCCTCGCCCTGGAGGCGCTGTGCCAGGCCGGGAGCTGGCTGTTCCTGCTCAGCACCGGCCACCGGCGGCGCGCCGCGTTGCTGGGCGTCGACCAGGTCACCGAGTACGGCAGGGTGCGCCCCGGCGACACGCTGCGGATGTCCGCGGACGTGGTGGGCCGGCACGACGAGGCGGCCGTCCTGGACGGCACGGTGTCGGTCGACGGCGAGCCGGTCCTGCGGGCCGAGGGCATCATGTGCGCGCTGATCGACGCCGAACGGCTCGACGACCCCGCGGACACCGCGCGGATGGCCGAGGCCCTGCTGGGCGGGAGGCCGGTGTAGATGAAACGCGTGGTCATCACCGGCGCGGGAGCCGTCACTCCGCTCGGCAACGACGCCCCCTCGACCTGGCGGGCCCTGTGCGCCGGCCGTTCGGGCGTCGGCCCGTTCACCCTCTTCGACGCCTCGTCCTTCCCGGTGCGCATCGCCGCGCAGGTGCGGGACTTCGACGTCCGCACGGCCGTCCCCGCCGCTCTGGGCCCCGGCCGTCTGGGCCGGGCAGGCCGGTTCGGGGTGGCGGCGGCGCTGGAGGCGCTGCGGGACGCGGGGACGGAACCCGGCACCTACCCCGCCGAGGCGTGCGGCGTGGCACTGGGCGCCAGCGTGGGACGGCCAGAAGTGCAGTTCCTGGCCGACATCGGAGTGCTGCGGCGACGCTCGGGCCGTCCGGACGCCTTCCTGCGACAGCCGCCGCGCCAGGTCCTGGCGGACAACCAGAACCTGGCGCTGAGCGCCGTCGCCCAGGCGCTCGACGCCCGAGGTCCGGCGATCGGCACCAGCACGGCCTGCTCCGGCTCGGGGCACGCCATCGGGGAGGCGTACCGCTGCATCCAGGAGGGCGACGCCGACCTCATGGTGGCCGGCGGTCACGACTCACTGACCTCGTGGTGCGATCTGCTCGGCTTCAGCCTGCTGGGCGCCATGACCAGCGAGTGGAACGATGATCCCGAGCATGCCTCCCGCCCCTTCGACGCCGACCGCTCCGGCTTCGTCGTGGGAGAGGGCGCGGTGGCGTTCGTCCTGGAGGAACGGGAGCGGGCCCTGGCCCGCGGCGCGCGGGTGCTGGCGGAACTCGTGGGCTACGGCTCCACGCTCAACGCCTGGCGCATCACCGACTCACCGCCCGACGGATCGGGCGCCGTCCAGGCCATGGAGGCGGCACTCGCCGAGTCCGGGCTGGATCCCACCGCGATCGACTACGTCGTGGCGCACGGCACCGGCACCCCGGGCAACGACCTCTCGGAGACCGTCGCCATCAAGAAGGTGTTCGGCGATCAGGCGCACCGTCTGGTGATCAGCTCACCGAAGTCCATGGCGGGCCACCTCACGGCGGCCGGCGCGGGACTCAACCTGCTGGCGGCGATCGGCGCCATAAGGGAGTCGGTGGTGCCGCCCACCGTCAACCTCGACACCCCCGACCGGCGCCTGGACCTGGACTACGTCCCGCGGCGGGCCCGGAACAGGCGGGTGACGGCCGCGCTCGTCAACGCCTTCGCCTTCGGCGGCACCAACACCGGCCTGATCGTCACAGAGCACCGGGAGGACACATGACCGACCTCACGACCGCGCCGCCGGCCGCGGTGTCCGACCGCGGCTTCGACCGGGTGCTGGAGTTCGAACCCGGCAGTCACGCCGTGGCCGTGCGCAACGTCCCCGGCACGCACGCGTGGTTCGCCACGCACTTCCCCCGCCGGCCCGTGCTTCCCGGCGTGCTCCTCCTGGAGGACCTCGCGCGTCTCGCCGCGCTGGTGTGCGGACACGGTGCGCAGGACTGGCGGCTGAGCGGTGTGCGCACGATGCGCTTCAGGCACTTCGTCGGCCCGGGTGACCAGGTGGAACTCCGGGTCCGGGTGACCGGCGCGGGTGCCGACTCCCGGGACGTACGGGCCGAGGCCCGCGTCGAGGGGCGTACCGTCGCCACCGCGCGCCGGCTGACCCTCACCCGTCGGGAGGCGATGTGAGGCGCCGAGTCGTCATCACGGGCATCGGCCTGCTGACCGCGCTGGGCGAGGGCGCGGCGGCGACCTGGGAGGGGCTGCTCGCCGGGCGGAGCGGCATCGGCCCGTTGCGCGGCTACGACCCCGCGCCCCTGCGCACCCGGATCGGCGCGCAGATCGCGGACTTCCGGCCGGAACGCGTCATCCACCGCCGGTCGCTGCGCATGCTGTGCCGGGGGGACCAACTCGGCGTCGTCGGCGCGTCCCTGGCCCTGGACGACGCCGGGCTCGGCGACGAGGGGGAACTCGGCTACCGCGCGGGCCTCTTCCTCGGCAGCGGCAAGGACATGCCCCGCATGGACGCGCTGGCCGACGGTCTCGCCTCCGTCACCGCACCCGACGGCGCCGTCGACCTGGACACCCTCGGCCGGACCGCGTCCTCGGTGCTGGCACCGCTGTTCTACGTCGAGGGGCTGCAACCGGCAGCGTTGTTCCACGTCTCCAGCAGGCACGGCATCCGCGGGGCCAACGACTTCTTCGCCGGCACCGCGGACGCCGGCTCGTTCGCCATCGGCCGCGCCATGCGGGCGATCCGCAGGGGTGAGGCGGACGTGGCGGTCGCCGGCGGCTACGACGAGCCCACCTCGTGGTGGACGATGTCGAAGATGGACGGGCTCGGTGTGCTCACCGGCCGCAACGAGCTGGGTGAGCGCGCCTTCCGGCCCTTCGACCGGGACCACGACGGTTCGGTGTTCGGCGAGGGCGCGGCGCTGCTCGTCCTGGAGGAACGCGAGCGCGCGCTCGCCCGCGGCGCCCGCGTCTACGCGGAGATCGACGGGTTCGGCGCGGGCACCGACTGTGTACGGCCGCCGGGCTCGCATCCGCGGGGCCGCGGGCTCGCCCGGGCCGTCGGCCATGCCCTCAAGGACGCGGACCGCGAACCGGTCACGGACTTCGTCGCCGCGCATGGCTGTGCCACCGTCCAGGGCGACACCAGTGAGATCGCCGCTCTGAAGGACGCCCTGGGCGACACCGCCAAAGCGGCCGCGATCACCAGTGTGAAGCCGCAGACCGGCCACCTGGTGGGTGCCGCCGGGGCGCTGAACACGGCGGTGGCGGCGCTCGCGCTGCATCACGGAACCATCCCCGCGACCCTCAACCTCGAACAGCCGGCGCCGGGTTGCGACCTCGACTGCGTCCGCGGCACCCCGCGCGACGCCTCTCCCCGTACGGCGCTCGCACTCGCCCGCGGGCTGGAGGGCCAGGCCGTCGCCCTGTCACTGCGCGCGTTTACGGAAGGACGGACCGAATGAAGAAGACGAAGCGCGTGGTGGTCACCGCCATGGGCGCGGTGACCTCCCAGGGCGCCGGTGTCGAGGCCCTGTGGCACGGGGTCCGGGCCGGCAAGGTGGCGATCGACCGGGTCCGCGGCCTGCCGACGGAGGGCTGCGCCACCGACATCGGCGGCGAGGTCACCGCGCCCCTGCCGCCGGCCGGCTACGACTACCGGGCCGACCTCGGCGTCCACGGGCACGAGCGCGCGGTCGACCTGGCGCTGGCCGCCGCCCGCGAGGCGATGTCCGCGCACGGTCTGCCGGACCTGCCCGCCGATGAGTGGGGCGTGGCGATCGGCAGCTGCAACGGCGGCACACGCAGCGCGGAGCGGGTACTGCGGCGGGCCGGCGCGAACCCGCTCACCGCCGACGACGCCCGGGAGTTGCTGCTGCTCTCCCCGCACACCATCGCCGAGATCCTCGCCTGCGCGTTCGGTCTGAAGGGGCCCGTGCTCTCGGTGAACACCGCCTGCGCCTCGGGCGCCCACGCCCTCGCGCACGCGGCGGAGGCGATCCGGGCGGGCCGCGCCCAGGCCTTCCTCGTCGGCGGCACCGATGCCTTCACCGAGACCGCCTACGCGGGCTTTACCAGTCTGCAGTCGCTCTCCCGGCGGCCCGCCGCGCCGTACTCCCGGCACCGCGACGGCCTCTCGCTGGGTGAGGGCAGCGGCATGCTGGTGCTGGCGGAGGAGTCGGTGGCCCGCGCGGCCGGCGCCCCGGTCCTGGCCGAACTGCTCGGCTACGGCCTGTCCGCGGACGGCCACCACGCCACCGCGCCGCACCCGCAGGGCGAAGGTGCCGCCCGCGCCATCCGCGGGGCGCTGCGCACCTCGGGGCTGACGGTGGAGGACGTGCCCTACATCAACGGACACGGCACCGGCACCCCGAAGAACGACTCCGCCGAGAGCAACGCCGTGCGTGCCGCGCTCGGGCAGGCGGCGGAGAAGGCCGCGCTCAGCAGCGTGAAGTCGATGATCGGGCATCTGCTCGGCGCCGCCGGCGCCGTGGAGGCGATCGTGACGGTGTCCGCCCTGGAGGAGCAGCTCGCCCCGCCGACGGCCGGGTTCACCGAGCCGGATCCGCGCTGCGGCCTGGACGCCGTGCCCGGCAGCGCCCGGCCGATGGCGATGGACGTGGCGCTGTCGAACAACTTCGCCTTCGCCGGTGCCAACGCGACCGTCGCGTTCTCCCGTCCCGGCGCGCGTGCCGCGCTGCCCGCGACACCGTGGGAGGAGCGGGTGGTGGTCACCGGTATCGGCGTGCTCACCCCCTCGGGCGGATCACCGGAGGAGCTGTGGCGGGCCTTCCGCTCGGGTGCCCTCGCGGGCGTCCGGGAGAGCGGGCTGCGGCTGGCCCGGCTGGACGTCGATCCGGGCTCCGTGATGGCGCCCGGCGAGCGGCGCCGGGTGGACCGGCTCGGCCGGCTGGCCATCGTCTCCTGCCGCCGGGCGCTCGAGGACGCGCGTCTGACGCCGGACGAACGGGTCGGTGTCGTGCTGGGCAGCGGACTGGGCCCCATGCGCAGCACCGAGGACTTCCTGCGGCCGGTACTGGAGGAAGGGGCCGCCGCGGGCAATCCCGCCATCTTCCCCAACACGGTCTACAACGCGGCCGCCGGGCAGATCGCCATGGTCCTCGGCGCCAAGGGCCCGACGTCGACCGCGGCCGCCGCGCACGCGGCTGGCGCCTCCGCCCTGTCCATCGCGCACGACATGCTGCGCACCGGCACCGCGGACGCGGTGCTGTGCCCGGCCGTCGACGATCTGACGGACACCGCGGCCGAGGCGTACAGCAGGCTGCCGCTGACCGGGGGACCCGGCGGACGGCACTACGGCCTGGCCGAGGGAGGCATCTCGCTGGTGCTGGAGCGCGAGTCCTCGGCGCGGGCCCGGGGCGCCCTGGTCCTCGGTGAACTCCTGGGCCACGGCACCGCCTACGACGCCGCGGGCGCGGGTCGCTGGGACCCGCGGGGCGACGGGCTGTACCGGGCCATGCGCAAGGCGCTGGCGGACGCCGGCACCGGGCCCGAGGAGCTCACGGCCGTGTGGGCCAACGCCGCCGGGATCCCCGCCGTGGACCGCCCGGAGGAGCGGGCGCTGCGCCGGCTGGGGACGCGGGCGGAGGTACTGGCCCCCAAGCGGGTCCTCGGCGAACCGGTCGGAGCGGGCGCCCATCTGGGCGTCGCCCTGGCCGTCGAGGAACGGCGGCGCGGTGGAGCGGCCGGTCCCGTCCTGATCAACAGCTCGTCGCTCGGGGGCACGCACATCGCCCTCGTCCTGCGTCCCGGAACGGAGTTCTGAGCCATGCCCAAACATGTGTCCGTCGTCAGCACCGGAGCCGAGCTGCCGGGCGACCCGATCGACAACGCCACGCTGGAACGGCTGTGCGGCCCGCTGCCCGAGGACGTCCTGGCCGGCATCGAGGTGCGACGCCGGCACTGGATCGTGGATCCGCGGACCGGCACGCACCGCACCGGTACCGCCGAGATGGCCACCGCGGCCGCGCGGCAGGCACTTGAGCGGGCCGGGATGGCGGCCTCGGACGTGGATCTGCTGGTGACCTCGACCGCGAGTCCCGACCACCCGCTGCCCGTGGTCGGCACGTACGTGCAAGAGCGGCTCGGGCTCGAACGCTGCGCGGTGATCGAAGTCCGGGCTGGGTGTGTGGGCGCGGTCCAGGCCATGGACTACGCGCGGCGGCTGCTGGCGGACGGGACCTACCGCACCGCCCTGGTGATCGGCGCGGAGTCCATCTCCCCGCTGCTGGCCGACGTCTACCTCGGCACCGATCCGATGGCCGTCCGCATGCGGGACCGGCTCACCGTGTACACCTTCGGCGACGGCGCGGGGGCGGCGTTGCTCAGGGCCGGCGACGAGGTGCCGGAGCCCTCCGTGCCGGACTCCGTCTTCGCCACCCGGTGCCTGGGCGGGGCGCGCAGGCCGGGCATGCTGGTCGTGGGTGGCGGCACGGACGCTCCGCCGGCGGTACAGCGGCAGCGCCGGCGGCTGATGGACATCCGGCTCGACATCACCGGCACGGCCGCCTTCGGCCCCCGGGTGTTCGTCGAAGGGCTCAGGGACATGCTGGACCGCTCCGGCCTGGCCCTCGACCGGATCGACGCGTGTGTGCTGCCGGAGGGCAACGCCGAGTACTTCAGCCGGGAGTTCGAGGAGGCGGGGCTGTCGGCGCAGGATCACGCGGCGCTGCAGAAGTGCGTCGTGGAGAACCTCGCCGACGTCGGAGCCACCGGCTCGGCCGCCGTCCCGCTGGCCCTGGACGCGGGATGGACAGCGGGCCGTATCACGCCCGGGGACACGGTGCTGCTGCTCGCCATCGAGGCGAGCCGCTACCTCTACGCGGGTCTCACCCTGACCTGGGAGGCACCGACGCCGCCTGCCGGGAGCGCCGCCGGCGTCTGACGCCGGATCCGCGGCCCGGTGGCGCAGGCCGGCGCGGCCCGCCCGGGTGACTCACCCGGGCGGCCAGGCGTCATGCGCGCCGGCGCCACCGCCCGGGTCCGTCACACCGACACGCGGGTCGTCACCCGGCCAGCGGATTCGGCAAGGGCAGATAGCGGGCGTCGGCGCCGTCGGCGCCGGTCCAGCGCAGCAGGAGGTTCGTCTTGCCGGGGAGGGCCGGCGAGGTGAGCAAGGCGGCGGCCTCGGGCAGGTCGTGGCGGGCCAGTTCGCGGCGGGCGGCGGGCCAGGGGTCGAGGCCGGGGTGCCGTTCGGCCAGGGCCGCGGCGACCTCGGTGAGGTGGTTGACGACCAGGCAGTACACCAGCCGCTCCCAGCCGGCCGCGCGAGGGACGTCGGGCAGCAGCTTCACGCCCTCCGCGTCCCGGAACAGCGCCCGCACGGGCATGCCGTCGGCGTCGACCGCGACCAGCGTGTTCTGCAGATGCGCCTCGAGGACGACGCCGTGGCCGGCGAAGGCGTCCAGCGCGGGCGGTACGACGGCCCGCAGATACGCCTCCCACCAGGCCGCCGGATCCGCGGCACCGCGCAGCGGGTCGCCGTCGAAGCCCTCCACCAGGCCCGCGGCGAGCAGCGGGGTCGTGCCGGAGGGCAGGTGCGCGCCGAACCCGTCCCGGACCAGCACCGCGAGTTCCTCGAAGGCGAAGCCGGCCGTGCGGTAGCCCCGGTCGCTCAGCCAAGCCCCCGCCGTGCTCGCGAGAGCGCGGTCGGCGGCCTCGTCCGTACGGCGGAGTTTCAGCAGGTCGTGGCGCCAGAGCCGACGGATGTCGTTGGTGATGCGCACGTCCAGGCTGAACTTCAGGAACAGGTCCTCGCCGGGGGCGTACAGCGTCCGGATCGCGGCCGTCGGCCAGGTGTCGAAGGCGGTCGTGCCCAGCCGGATCAGCCGCCCGTCCGCGAAGGCGTCCGCGAGATCGACCAGGTCCAGCTGCCAGGGGTGCGCGGGCAGCAGCCGGTAGCCGGGCGGTGCCGCGCCCAGCGCGTCCAGGGCCGAGGTGTCTCCCTCCTCGACGACCGTGTCCTCGCGGACACCGAGCAGGGCGAGCGGGAAGTGCGCGTGCGCCTCGGGGGCGTACGGCAGCCAGGCCGCCGCCGGATCGCCGCCGCGCGCCTTGGGCGCCGGGTGATACGGGTGGCCGGTGATCAGCGACTGCTCGGAGCGCCGGTAGGGGTCCTCGGGCACCGCTGTCCGGGCACGGGCGGCGAGCAGCGCGGCCAACGCGTCCCGGCTGTCGATCATCTCGGCGGGGAGTTCGTGGTTGGACAGGCCGGTGTGGTGGCGCAGCTCCTCGGAGACCAGCTTGACCAGCTCGGTGTGGCCGATGCGGTGCCACTCCCCGCCCGCGTGGACCTCGGGCTCCACGGGCCGCCGCCCGCCCCGGACGCGCAGCCGGCGGCCTGTGCCGGGCAGCCGGTACGTGCGGTGGGCGGCCGTCCGTCCCAGTGGCTCGGCGACCTCGCGCAGCAGACAGTTGAGGAGCGGTGCGGCGGCGTACGCGTCGGCGCGGTCGGCGTCGTCACCGGCGGGCGGGGGCATGAGGTCCACGCGATCCATTCGTTCCCTGAGGTCCGTTCGGTCGAAGATGATCAGTATGGAGGCCGTCGCCCTGTCCGTGACGCCGTACTCGCCCCGAGGAGCCCGCCCGTGCACCGTCCCCACCCCGCGGAGTCCGAGGTCGCCGACGAGCTGGCCGCCGTGCGCCCCGGTCTGCTGCCACGGTACGACGCCGAGCTGTCCGGCGCCCGGGCGGCCGTGCTGACCCGGCTGTGGCGGGCCCTCGCCCATGAGCCGCTGCCGTGGATCGCGGGCCGGGAGCGGGGCCGGGACGAGCTCACCCTGCGCCTGGCCGACGGTCGACGGCTGCACGGCCCGGCCGCGGACCCGTACGCGACCGCCGCGTACGTGAGCGCCGTACGGCTCGACGGTGTGACGTACGACCATCCGGCGCGGCTGATGACCGGCCTCGCGGTGCCGCACGGTTCCGACTTCGCGGCCGAACTCGGCCACAGCGTGGCCTCGTTGGCGCTGTCACGGGCCGGACAGGGACCGCGCGCCGACGAGTGGCCCGTCGCCGACTGGGAGTGGGAGCAGCGGGTGGTCGACGGGCATCCGTATCATCCCAACTGCCGTTCCCGGCCCGGCTTCTCGGTGGCCGAGCAGCTCGCGTACGGGCCCGAGCACCGGTCCGTCGTGGAGCTGGGGACGGTACCGGTGGCGGCGCGCGAGTGTCTGGTGACCGGGGAGTGGCCGGACGAACTGCGGGACGGGGGGCGGCTGTTGCTGCCGGTGCACCCGTGGCAGGCGGCGCATGTGCTGAAGCGGAGCTGCGAGGGGTGGCGTGCCGCGCACCCGCTGATGTCGCTGCGCACGCTCGCCCTGCCGGGCGGGCCGCACGTCAAGACCGCGCTGAGCGCCCGGCTGACGTCCTCGGTGCGGGACATCTCGGTCTACTCGGTGGGGCTTTCGGCCACGCTGTCGTCGTTCGCCCAGTCGCTGGCCTCGCGTTCCGACGGTCTGCTGCACGTCACCCGCACGCTGGGCGCGGCCACGGCGGACTCGCCGGACCTCGCCGCCGTGCTGCGGGAGTCGCCGCAGACGTACGCGGCGACGGACAGCGGCGAACGGGTGGTGCCGGTGGGGGCACTGGCCACCACCACGCTGCCCGAATCCCCCTCCTGGCTCGCCGACTTCACGCGTCTCACCCTCACCGTCGGCCTGCGCCTGCTGGAGCTGGGTGTGGCGCTCGAGGCGCACGGCCAGAACCTTCTGGTGGTCCTGTCCCGCACGGGTGCCCCGCTGCGGCTCGTCTACCGCGACCTCGCCGACATCCGGGTCAGCCCGGCCCGGCTGGCCCGGAACGGCATCCCCGTCCCGGAGTTGACGGGACGGATCGTCACGGACGACGTGACGGCCCTGCGCCGCAAGCTGTTCGGCTCGCTGGTGGCGGGCGCCCTCGCCGGTACGGCGGGTTCGGCGCCGGCGCTGGGGGCCGCGCTGGAGACGGCCGTACGAGACCTGCCGCGCACGCCCGATCTGGCCGCGCTGGTCGCGGAGCCACTGCCCACGAAGGCACTGACGCTGATGCGGATGTCGCCGGGGGTGGCGGGTGATCAGTGGACCGGGCTGCCCAATCCGCTGCACTGAGCGGTGGTATGTGACATAGCACTGCGATTCTCAGGGCTTTCTCGGTGCTATGTCACATACCACCCCGCTCGTTTTGGATCACGGCCCGACTGATCAATAGGATCCGCCGATGATCAGAACACAACGGCTGGCGGCAGGAGTGTGCGCTCTGCTCGCCACCCTGGCGGCCGGGCTCGTCTTCCCGGCCGCGGCCCGTGCCGGCGAACCCACGGGCGAGGCCACGCCCAAGGTCGACCTCGTGCTCGACGTCAGCGGCTCCATGCGGACCCGGGACATCGACGGCGGGACCCGGATGGCGGCGGCGAAGCAGGCGTTCAACGAGGTGCTCGACGCCACGCCCGAGGAGGTCCAGCTCGGCATCCGCACGCTCGGCGCCAACTACCCGGGAAACGACCGGCAGACGGGCTGCAAGGACACCGCGCAGCTCTACCCGGTCAGCACCCTCGACCGCACCGAGGCCAAGACGGCCGTGGCGACCCTCTCGCCGACCGGCTGGACGCCGATCGGTCCGGCACTGCTGAAGGCGGCCGACGACCTCGGCAGCGGTGCGGGCTCCAAGCGGATCGTGCTGATCACCGACGGCGAGGACACCTGCGCCCCGCTGGACCCGTGCGAGGTGGCGCGCGAGATCGCCGCCAAGGGCATCGGCACGACCATCGACACGCTCGGCCTGGTTCCCAGCACCAAGCTGAACAAGCAGCTCAGTTGTATCGCGGAGGCGACCGGGGGCACATACACCTCGGTCGAGCACACCGACGAACTCACCGACAAGGTAAACCAGTTGGTGGACCGCGCGGCCGATCCGGTGGTGACGCCGGTGGCCACCGAGGGCGCCGCGCGGTGCACGGACGCGCCGGCCCTGAAGTCCGGTCTCTACACCGACCGCGAGGAGTTCGGGCAGGAACGCTGGTACCGGGTGGACGTCCAGGCGGGCCAGGAGCTGCGGGCTTCGGTGAGCGTGGCGGCCGACCGCGCCGTCAATCCCGCCTACGGGGCGCTGCTGCGGGCCGTCACCGTGCACGGCCGCGAGATCGTGCGCGGCGAGGCCTCGGGCGACGGGCGTACGGACGTCATCTCCACCGGGCTGCGCTATCCCAAGCCCGAACGGGACGACGACGACAGCGACAAACCGGCCGCCGAGACGGTGTGCCTGCAGGTCACGAACTCCCTCTCGGCCGCCTCGGGCGTGAAGACCACTCCCGGTCTGCCGCTGGAGCTGACCGTCGACGTCGTCGACGGCCCCTCGCACGCAAGCGACGTGGCCTCCTTCGGGCTGGGCCGCGGCTGGTGGCTGCTCGGGGTGCTGGTGCTGGTCGGGTTCCTGGCCGGTCTGATCTGGGGCTGGCTGTCGCGCTGGCGGGTCGCGGTCTGGAGGACCAACTGATGCGGATCACACGAGTGTTGAGCGCCACCCTGCTGGCCCTGGGTCTCGCGGCGGGCCCCGCGGCGGCCGACTCCTCGCCGTCGCCCTCGTCGTCCTCCTCCTCGGACGGCGGCGGGCCGACCACGGCGGGCACGTCGTTTCGTACTGCGGCCGAGATCGACCAGGGACAGCGGGCCACCGCGAGCGCCTCCACCGGCGACTACCTGTACTGGTCCTTCCCCGCGGACGCCGGTCAGCGGCCCACCGTCAAGGCGACGGTGAAACTGCCCGAGACGCACGCGGCCCAGACCTGGCAGATCGACGTGTACGACGGACTGCGCCGCCGCCAGGCCTGCCAGTACGGCGCGCAGACGCGCACGGCGGCGCAGGGCGCCGCCTCGGTCGACCTGGCCTGCGTGCTGCGTACGGTCCGCGCCTGGTCGGAGCCGTGGGCGAACGACCCGCTGCCCGGCACGTACTACGTCCGGCTGACGGTGGTGAACCTGACCACGGCCGACCTCGGCCAGCCGATCGAGGCCTCCCTCCGGGTCGACTCGAAGGACATCGGCGGCTCGGCGGCGGTCGACGGCTCGCTGGCGAAGCCTCTGGTGCCGGGGATCGCCATGTCGTCCAAGTCCGAGGCGGACGACGGCGGTTCGTCCAAGCCGGCGGTGCTGTCCGGCATCGAGCCCGAGGACGGCTGGTCGTCCGGCTGGTCGTCCGACCGGTGGGTCTGGACCGGGGTGGGCGCGATCCTGGCCGCCCTCGCGGGGATCGGCGGGTACACGCTGACGCGGGGCTCGGGCCGGCCCTCGCGGGTGCCGCCGGAAGCCTGACGGTACGTCAAGGGGCCCACCGTGCCGCCACGGTGGGCCCCTTCGTCATGCCTCCCTCAGTGCCTTCGCGAGGGTGCCGTCGCCGGTCACGGTGACCCGCCCGTCCCGTACCGCGTCGGTGAGGCTCACCTCCCCGCGCGCCAGGGCCGCGCAGGTCTCCGCGTCGAGCACGAGCCGCGCGTCCGGATCGCCGGGAGCGGGCCCGTCGCCGTACACCGGGCCGTCCTCGGCGCCGACGTACAGATGGAAGTCGCCTTCCTCCAGCCGTACTTCGACCAACCCCTCCCCCTCCAGGGCACGCAGCAGGGGTAGCGCGAACCAGTGGGCGCGCAGGGCGTCGGTGGGCCGCCGGTCGCCGAGCTCCTCCTGCCCCCACAGGCTCAGCGCCTGCAGCACCGGCAGCAACTCCCGTCCTCGCGCGGTGAGTTCGTAGACGTACGCCGCTCCGGGCGGGGGCAGCCGGCGCCTGCTCGTCAGTCCGTCCCGCTCCATGTCCTTCAGCCGGGAGGCGAGGACGTCCGTGCTCACGCCCGGCAGGTCCGCGTGCAGGTCCGTGTAGCGGCGGGGTCCGGCCAGCAGCTCCCGGACGATCAGCAGGGTCCAGCGGTCGCCCACCAGGTCCAGGGCACGGGCTGCGGAACAGTACTGGTCGTAGCTTCGGCGAGGTGACATGCGACGCAGTCTAGACACGTTGTTGGACTTTCCAAGCTCGAACTTGGTAAAACCAAGCAACACACGAAAGCGGAGGGGCGAGCGAGCATGGAGTTCCGGCAGTCGAACAAGCTCAGCGAGGTCTGCTACGAGATCCGCGGACCGGTGATCGAGCACGCCAACGCGCTGGAGGAGGCGGGCCACAGCGTGCTGCGCCTGAACACCGGCAACCCCGCGCTCTTCGGCTTCGAGGCGCCGGAGGAGATCCTCCAGGACATGATCCGGATGCTCCCCCAGGCCCATGGCTACACCGACTCCCGCGGCATCCTCTCCGCCCGCCGCGCGGTCGCCCAGCGCTACCAGACCCTCGGCCTGGAGGTCGGCGTCGACGACGTCTTCCTCGGCAACGGTGTCTCCGAGCTGGTCTCCATGGCCGTACAGGCGCTGGTCGAGGACGGCGACGAGATCCTGATCCCCGCCCCCGACTTCCCGCTGTGGACGGCGGTGACAACGCTCGCCGGGGGCAAGGCCGTTCACTACCTCTGCGACGAACAGGCCGACTGGTACCCGGACCTGGCGGACATGGAGTCGAAGATCACCGGCCGCACCAAGGCCGTCGTGATCATCAACCCCAACAACCCCACCGGCGCGGTCTATCCGAAGGAGATCGTCGAGGGCATCCTCGACCTGGCCCGACGCCACGGTCTGATGGTCCTCGCCGACGAGATCTACGACCAGATCCTCTACGACGACGCCGTGCACCACTCCGCCGCGGCCCTCGCCCCCGACCTGGTCGTGCTCACCTTCTGCGGGCTGTCGAAGACGTACCGGGTGGCGGGCTTCCGCTCGGGCTGGCTGGTGGTCACCGGCCCGAAGCAGCACGCCCGCGACTACCTGGAGGGCCTGACCATGCTGGCCTCCATGCGGCTGTGCGCCAACGCGCCCGCCCAGTACGCCATCCAGGCCGCGCTCGGCGGCCGCCAGTCCATCCGCGAGCTGACCACCCCGGGCGGGCGGCTGTACGAACAGCGCAACGTCGCCTGGGAGAAGCTCAACGAGATCCCCGGGGTGTCCTGCGTGAGGCCCAAGGGGGCCCTGTACGCGTTCCCGCGCATCGATCCGAAGGTGCACAAGATCCACGACGACGAGAAGTTCGTCCTGGACCTGCTGCTGCGGGAGAAGATCCAGGTGGTCCAGGGCACGGGCTTCAACTGGCCGACCCCCGACCACTTCCGTATTCTGACCCTCCCCCACGCGGAGGACCTGGAGGCGGCGATCGGGCGGATCGGACGGTTCCTGAGCGGGTACCGGCAGTAGCCCACCGGACGGACACCGGCGGTACCGGCCGTGGCTCACCGGGCGCCCGCCGCGCCGGGCTCCTAGCCTGGTCGCATGGGTGACGTCTTCCTCGTCCGGCACGGTGAGACCGAGTGGTCGCGGTCCGGGCGGCACACCGGGTCCAGCGACGTTCCGCTGACCGAGCGGGGGCGGGAGGAGGCGCGGCGGCTGGTGCCGCTGATCCGCTCGCACCGCATCGGGGCCGCGTTCGTCAGCCCCCTGCAGCGGGCCCGGGACACGGCCGAGCTGATCGGGCTGCAGGACGTGCGGGTGGACCCGGATCTGCGGGAGTGGGACTACGGCGCCTACGAGGGCGTCACGACCCCCGACATCCAGCGCGAGCGGCCCGGGTGGTTCCTGTTCACGGACGGGGTCGCGCCCGGGCCGCCGGAGCACCCCGGGGAGACCCCCGAGCAGGTCGGGGCGCGCGCGGACCGGGTGCTGGCCAGGGTGGACGTGGCCCTCGCGGACACCGAGGGCGCCGTGGCGCTCGTGGCGCACGGGCACTTCCTGCGGGTCCTGACCGCCCGGCGGCTCGGTCTGCCGCCGTCGGGCGGGGCGCTGTTCCAGCTGGCGACCGGGACACTGTGCCGGCTGGGAACGGAGCACGGGCGGCCGGTGATCGCGGGCTGGAACATCCGGCCGACGCGCTAGCGGCGCCCGGCAGGCACGCCGTTGTCAGACCCCCGTCGTACTCTTCGAATGGGCCGATCGCACCAGGTGGGGCCGGGTGCGCGGCTGCCGAGGACGTTCCGCGTCGGGAGGGAGCACGCCGTGACACGACCGCCGACCGCCGCGCAGCGGCGTGTCATCGACGCCGCCGATCCCGTCACCGGGCGGCTGAGGGGGACGGAGGCGCAGCTCTCGGCCCTGGTGAAGCGCGGGCTCGCCTTCCGGCACCCACGGCCGCCGCACGACCACTTCCTGACCCCGGCCGGCCATCGGATACGGGAGTCGGAGGAACCCCGGGTGCCCGTCGAGGCCGAGGTGCCCGCCACGGGGGTGTTCGCGGCGCGGGTCGGCGGCGAGGAATCTCCGGCGGACGGGCCCGGCCGCACGCGGGAGGTGCACAGCGCCTGGCAGGGGCTGCTGGAGCTGCGCCGGATGACCAACCGGGACGGGGCGACGCACCGGCCGTGCGGCTGGGAGCGGTCGCATCTGGTGCAGGCCGCGGCGCTCGCCCTGGAGGCGGCGGGTCACCGGCCCGCGACGGGGGACGGACCGGGATACCGGGTGCGGGCGACCCCACAGCCGGAGGCAGTCGCCGTGCACGAGCCGGACACCGGGTCGCTGCGGGCCTGCGCGGGGACGCTGGAACGGGCCGGCTGGCAGGTGAGCGAGCACAACGACCCACGCGCGGGCGCCCGTTATCTGCTGGCGTCGCCTCGCCGCGCGTAGGAAGGCATGCCAAGATCGGTCGGTCACACCGTCCAACTGTGCGAGCCGTACGAGGAGAGGAAGCAGTGAGCGAACCGTTTTCCGTCCCGGTGACCGTGCGCGGGTACGAGACCGACGTGCAGGGCCACCTCAACCAGGCCGTCTATCTCAACTACGCGGAACACGCCCGCTGGTCGTTACTGCGGGCGGCCGGGATCAGCCAGGCGGAGCTGATCGGCAGAGGCGTCGGCCCGGTGGCCCTGGAGACGACCATCCGCTACCGACGGGAGCTGATCGCCGGCGACGAGGTCCAGGTGACATGCGCGTTCGCCTGGTCCGAGGGCAAGACGTTCCGCATCGAGCAGACCATCCGCAAGGCGGACGGCACGGTGGCGGCCGAGATCACGGCGGTCGGCGGAATGATGGACCTGGAGCAGCGCCGACTGGTCCCCGAACCGCGGAAGCTCTTCGAGGAGTTGGCGACGGACCCGAGCGTGTTCGGCTTCTGAGCCTGCTCAGGTCTCCCGCGTCCGCACATGCACATGTCCGTCGAGCGGAAAGGCGGGCGGTGCGGCGGGCAGCACCGCGCCCAGTCCGTAACGGCACTTCTCGGCGACCCGGCAGGAGGCGGCGTTGTCGACCTGATGCCGGAGCTCGAGACGGACCAGCCCGTCCCCGGCGAACGCCGCGAACGCCCACTCGGTCAGCGCCCGCACCGCCCGCGGCGCCACCCCGCGACCACGGGCACGAGCGGCGGTCCAGTAACCGACCTCGGCGGAGGCGGCACCGGGGACGGGCCGCTTGAGCACCACGTGCCCGACGGGGGCGGCGCAGTCCCCGACGACTTCGCATCCGCCTGATTCACATCCGCATGATTCGCATCCAGCCGCTTCACATCCGCCCGTTTCGCATCCGCCCATTTCGCTTTCGGCCGCTTCCACGACGGCGAAGGCGAAGCGGTCACCGGCCTCCCAACCCCGCCGCTGCGCCCGGACCCAGCGGCCGGCACCGGCCTCGTCCTCGACGTCCCAGCTCGTCCAGCGCCGCAGCGCCTCGTCACCGATCAGGTCGACCAACGCCGGTACGTCGGCCATCTGCCAGGGGCGCAGCACCAGGGCGGGGGCCGAGGGCGTGGCGGGGGCGGTCAGCCGGCTCGCGATCTTCTGCATGCCCCGACCCTATGCAGATGGCGCACGTCCCACCGGGCCACCCCGCTCCCGCTCACCACCGGGGGCCTACGCGTCGGCCGACTCCAGCGAGTGCTCCCGGTCGTAGCTCGCGCGGGCCTCGGCGATGTGGACGCGGTTGCGTTCGGCCCAGTCGGTCAGGCGCAGCAGTGTGTCGTGCAACTCCCGTGCGACGGGCGTCAGTTCGTACTCGACCTTCGGCGGAACCGTCGGATGAACGGTGCGCGTGACCAGGCCGTCACGCTCCAGGTTACGCAGGGTGAGGGTGAGCATACGGCGACTGATGCCCTCAATGCCGCGCTCCAACTCGGTGAAGCGGATGGGGCCGTGGGCAGCGGCCACCAGGATCTGGACGCTCCACTTGCCGGCCACCCTGTCAAGAACTTCCCGCACCGGGCACGCGTGCGCGTTCACGACCTGGGGGGTAACACCGGTGTTCCTCCGGGACATCCGACTGCCTCCTTACGCCGACTCCCATGGTCACTCACGATGTACCCCGTTACAAGTCGTGCACCAAGGTCACGTCCCGTGCCCGTGGACCAAGTGGAGGTCACACCGTCATGTCCGCCCTGACCGAGTCACCGACGCGAGCGCCGGTGCGGCGGTACTCCCGCTGGTCGTCCCTGCTCGTCCTGTGCGCCGGGGCGCTGATGACGATCCTGGACGGCTCCATCGTCACCGTGGCCATGCCTGCCATCCAGAACGACCTCGGTTTCAGCGGGGCGGGGCTGGCCTGGGTGGTGAACGCGTACCTGATCCCGTTCGGCGGGCTGCTTCTGCTCGTGGGACGGCTGGGCGATCTGCTGGGCCGCAAGCGGATGTTCGCGGCCGGGCTCGCCGTCTTCACCGGGGCGTCCGTGCTGTGCGGGACGGCGAACAGCCAGGGCCTGCTGATCGCGGCGCGGGCTGTGCAGGGTGCGGGCGGGGCGATGGCGTCGGCGGTGGTGCTCGGGATGCTGGTGGCGCTCTTTCCCGAGCCGCGCGAACAGGCGCGTGCCATCGCGGTGTTCAGCGCCGTCGGCTCGGTGGGCGCGACGCTGGGCACGTTCCTCGGCGGGGCGCTCACCCAACTCCTCAGCTGGCACTGGATCTTCCTGATCAACCTGCCGATCGGCGTCGTCGCCCTGCTCGCGGCCGTGCGGGTACTGGAGCCCGAGCGGGGCTCCGGGCTCCGCGACGGCGCCGACTACCCGGGGGCGGCGCTGGTCACCGGGGCGCTGATGCTCACGGTGTACGTCATCGTGGGCTCCGTCGACCACGGCGTCACCGCGACCCTGCTCCTGGCCGCGCTCGCCCTCGCCCTCTTCGGGGCGTTCGCCGTCCGCCAGGCGCGGACCGAGCGTCCCCTGCTGCGACTCCGACTGTTCCGCTCCCGCCTGCTCACCGGCGCGAACTCCGTGCAGATCCTGATGATCGCGACGATGTACGGCTTCCAGTTCATCGGCGCGCTCTACATCCAACGCGTTCTGGGGTACGGCGAATTGGCCACCGGCTTCGCCTTTCTGCCGGCGCCCGTCGTGATCGGGGTCCTGATGATGAGCCTGTCCGCGCGAGTGATCGGCCGCTTCGGGGCGTACCGGGTGCTGCTGGCCGGGCTCGTACTGATCACGGGCGGAATGGCCCTGTTGAGCCGGGCGCCCGCGCACGGTTCGTACGTCACGGACGTGCTGCCTCCGATGCTCTTGCTGGCCGCGGGGTTCGCCGCGGCGATGCCCCCGCTCACCGGGCTCGCGATGACGGGGGCGCGAGAGGAGGACGTCGGGCTGGCATCCGGGCTGTTCAACACCACGCAGATCGTGGGCGGTTCACTGGGCCTCGCGGTGCTGAGCACCCTGGCGGCCACCCGCACCGACGGCCTGCTCGCCCGGGGAGTGGAGCTGATACCCGCCACGGCGGAGGGGTATCGGCTGGCTTTCCGGGTGGCGACGGTGATCGCCGGCGGGGCGCTGACACTGGCGGCAGCCGCCCTCCGAGGGCGCCGGGACTGAGCCGCCGGGCGCCCTGCGGGTCCCCGCCGTCCGGTCTCAACCTCGCTGGAAGAACGCCGACGTGTGGTCCTCCGCCCACTCCCGGTACGTACGTGCGCGCGGGCTGGCCCAGCCGTACGCCCCGCACGCCGGTACCCGGGCCGCCCACGGACTCACCGTGATCGACCAGGTGGAACTGCCGGCCGACGTCATGGCATGGCCGGGTCCTCCCGGGTCGGGACCGGGACCTGGTTGAAGCCGTAGTACAGGGCGATCAGGCCGTGCACGGCCAGGGTCAGGGGGGCCGAGACGAAGGCCAGGCCGACCGTGACGGGGTAGGCGAGGGCGCCGAGGGCGAAGCGGGCGCGGGTCGCCCGGGCGGCCGGGACGTCGACGCGGGGGTCGAAGAGGTGCCCGGTGCGGGTGAGATGCCACCACAGGGCCTGGAAGGTGAGCGCCATCGCCACCATGACCAGGCTGTAGACGGCCGCGGCGACGTGCGAGGCCGTGTCCTCGCGCAGATACTCCGCGAGGACCGCCGTCGGCCAGGGCACCGCGGCCACCACCATCAGCACCAGCAGGTTCAGGAACATCAGCGTGCGGTCGACATGGGCGACGTAGCTGAACAGCTGATGGTGGTTGATCCACATGATGCCGATGACCAGGAAGCTCACCACATAGGCGGCGTACGAGGGCCACTGCGCGCCCAACGCCTGCCACAGACCGCCGTGTTCGCCGATCTCGGGGACCTTGATCTCCAGGATGAGCAGGGTGATGGCGATGGCGAACACACCGTCGCTGAAGGCCTCGACACGGCCGGACTCATTCATGGGAGACAGCGTGCACCATCGGGGGGACCACCTCCTGCGTGTCGCGGCCGCCGCCCTGCACGCGGGACGGAAACCGTTCCGGGGCGCGCACGTCCATGCGCGCCCCGGAGACGGCCGCCATGGGCCCGGTCCGGGTCCACGGCCACCGGTCGAGGGCCGTCCCCCTCGACCGGAGACCTCGATTTCGTCAGCCCTGCGCGGTGATCCGCGCCAGCCGCTGCGCCTCGGCCCGGGTCGAGCGGGCGATCGCGTCCTCGTCGACGTGCAACAGACGCCCCTCCTCGACGATCTGACGGCCGTTCACGAAGGACGCGGTGACGGGCGCCGCCGCGCCGAAGACCAGTGCGGTGACCGGATCGGCGATGGAGGCGTGGGCGAGGGTGTCCAGCCTCCACAGCACCAGGTCGGCCAGCTTGCCCGGCTCCAGTGAGCCGATCTCCCTCGCGCGGCCCAGCACTTGGGCACCGCCGTAGGTGCCCAGGCGCAGTGCTTGGCGGGCGTTCAGCGCTGCCTCCCGGTGTGCGCCGAGACGGTTGACGAGCAGGGCGTTGCGCAGTTCGGTGTGCAGTTCGCCGGACTCGTTGGAGGCGGTGCCGTCGACCCCGAGGCCGACCGGGACGCCGGCCGCGAGCATGTCGGGGACGCGGGCGATACCGGCGGCGAGACGGGCGTTCGACGAGGGGCAGTGGGCGACGCCGGTCCCCGTCCGGGCGAAGGCGGCGATGTCGGAGTCGTTCATGTGGACGCAGTGCGCCATCCACACGTCCTCACCGAGCCAGCCGGTGGACTCGAAGTAGTCGGTCGGGCCCATGCCGAACAACTCGTGGCAGAACTGCTCCTCCTCGACCGTCTCCGAGCCGTGGGTGTGCAGCCGCACGCCCAGCCTGCGCGCCAACTCGGCGCCCTCCCGCAGGAGTTCGGTGGAGACGGAGAAGGGGGAGCACGGTGCCACGGCCACCTGGGTCATGGCGTCGAAGGAGGAGTCGTGGTGCTCCTTGACGGTCTGCTCGGTCGCGGCGAGGGCACCCTCGAGCGTCTCGACCGCGAAGTCCGGGGGCAGTCCGCCGTCCTTCTCACTGCGGTCCATGGAGCCACGGGCGAGGGTGAAGCGGACGCCCGTCTCGCGGGCCGCGCGGACGATGGCGCCGGAGAGGTCGCCGGAGCCGTGCGGGTAGACGTAGTGGTGGTCCATGGCGGTGGTGACGCCGCCGCGGGCCATCATCGCCAGGGATCCCTGGGCGGCCGCGTACACCATCGGCTCGTCGATGCGCGCCCAGGTCGGGTAGAGGGCGACCAGCCAGTTGAAGAGGTTGTGGTCGGTGGCCAGGCCCCGGGTGATCCACTGGTAGAAGTGGTGGTGGGTGTTGACCAAGCCGGGCGTCACCAGATGACCGGAGGCGTCGATTCGGCGTACGACGTTCTCCAGTCCCTCGGGCGCCCGGCCCGCGCCGAGCGACTCGATGCGGTTGCCGGCGAGGACGAGGTGGCCGGAGGCGTACTCGGTGTCGTCGGCGTCGACCGTCGCGATCGAACAGTTCTCGATGACGGTGCGCTGGGCTGCTGCCATGGTTCGTCCTTCAGAGATTGGTGAGGTCCGCCGGGATCTTCGCCTCGCTGCCGTCCCGCAGGACGGTGGCCTCTATCAGGCCGTAGGGCCGGTCGGCGGCGAAGTAGACCTCGTTGTCGTTCTTCAGCCCGAACGGCTCCAGGTCCACCAGGAAGTGGTGCTTGTTCGGGAGCGAGAAACGCACCTCGTCGATCTCGTCGCGGTGGTCGATGATCCGCGTGCCCATGGCGTACAGGGTCTGCTGGAGCGAGAGGGAGTACGTCTCGGCGAAGGCCTGCAGCATGTGCTTCCTGGCCTGCTCGTAGGACTCGTCCCAGTCGGGCGCCGGCCGGGCGTCGTCGGTCCAGTTGAACCGCCAGCGGCCGGAGACCTCGGTGGCCAGGATGCGGTCGTACGCCTCCGGCAGGGTGGTGTACTTGTCCTTCACGTAGCCCCAGAACTCGGAGTCCGTGGAGTTCAGCACGGTGAGGTCCTTGAGGCCGGAGACGACCTCCCACGACGAGCCGTCGTAGGTGACCTGCGCGAGCCGGGTCTCCTGGCCCTTGCGCACGAAGGAGTGCCTGGCCTCCCCCGGTACCTCGATCCGCTCCCAGGCGTACTCCTCGATGCGGATGCGGGCCCGGTGGATCGGCTCCTGCGAGGAGACGAAGTGCCGGGCGAGGTGGATGCCGAACTGCTCGGCGGACTCGATGCCGTGCTCCTTGGCGAACGCGTACACCGTGTTCTTGGTGGTGTCGGTCGGCAGGACGTTGGCGTTGGAGCCGGAGTAGTGGACCTCGTCCATGTCGCCGGAGAGCGACACCGAGACGTTGAGGTCCTTGATGTGGTGGGTGGCGCCGTCCCGCGTGATCTTGACGACTCGGTTCTCGGCCTTGCCGTACTGGTTCTGTCCCAGAATGGTGGGCATCTGTAGCTAGCTCCCTCGGTATACGGAGTAGCCGAACGGGTTGAGCAGCAGCGGTACGTGGTAGTGCTCGCCCGGCACGACGGCGAACGTGATCGCCACCTCCGGGAAGAACGCACCGGTACCGCTGTCCCGATTCGCGGGGGCGTCCTGCTGCGCATCGGCTTGCTTGTTCTCGAAATACGCCTCGACCGCGAAGTCGAGCCGTACGTGGGTCGTCCCCTCCGGCAGGTCCGGAAGGTCCTTGCACCGGCCGTCGGCGTCGGTCGCGGAACCGCCGAGTGCCCGCCAGTCCGCCTTCCGCCCACCACGGGCGGAGAGGTGGACGGCGACACCCCGGGCGGGGCGGCCGACGCTGGTGTCCAGGATGTGCGTGGACACGGAGGCGGTGGTGCTGGTGCTCATGGTTCAGGCTTCCTCTTCGACGAGCCGGGCGAGGCGGATCCGGTTGATCTTCCCCAGCTCGGTGCGGACGATCTCGCGTTCCTGTTCCGGCGCGTTCCCGATCCGCTCCTTGAGCGCGTCGCGCATCTCCTCGGCGCTTCGGCCGGTGGCGCAGATGAGGAAGACATGGCCGAACCGGTCCTGGTAGGCCAGGTTCAGTTCGAGCATCTCCGCCTTGAGCTGCTCGGAGGCGCCGGCCATGCCGCGCTGCTCCCGGGCCGAGGTCCCATCGCCCTCCTTGGGGCGGCCGATCGGCGGGTGTCCGGCCATCGCCTCCCGAAGGTCCGCCGTGCTCAGCTCGGCCATGGCGGCGTCGCTGGCGGCGTAGAGGTCCTCGGCGGTGGCGTAGGGGCGGGTGGCGAGCAGGCGCCGTACCCATGCCGTGGAGGCGCACGCCTCGTGGAGCGCGGCGTAGGCCGCCCGCTCCTCCAGGGCGTTGAACCGAGCCAGGCCCGGGGGCGTGGATGTCGACGTCACGGGAGCCTCCGTGGCCGCGAACGGCCGTCGTGCTTCAGCGGGTGCCGTTAGCTAACGCCCCCACGCGACGCCACGTCAACACTTTGTTGAAAATTCTGGGTGACGAAACCCGGCGCACGCAGCCCCGCTCAGCTCTCCTTCTCCCGGTTCAGGTAGTTGTAGACCGTGAACCGGCTGACGCCGAGCGCGCCGGCGACGGTCTCCACGCCGTGCCGTACCGAGAAGGCGCCGCGCGCCTCGAGTATCCGTACGACCTCCTGCTTGGCCTTGCGGTCCAGCTCGGCCAGGGGTTTGCCCTGCTTGCGCTCCATGGCGGCCAGGATGTGATCGAGGGAGTCCGCGAGCTGCGGCAGGCGTACGGCGACGACGTCGGCGCCCTCCCAGGCGAGTACGACGTCGTCGGGGCCGGCCTCGTCCGGCGGGAGCATCTCCCCGCCCATGGCGTCGACCAGCGGTTTCACGGCTGTGATGAACGGCTCGTCCCCGGTGCCGGTCACGCGCCGCCCTCCCCGATGACGTTGACCTGCAGTGTGATCCGGGTGGCGCCGGCCTCCAGGGTCTTGCGCAGCAGGGCGTCCAGGGCCGTCAGGACGGCGTCGGCACCGCCCTCCGCCGTGTTGCCGAAGGGGCCGACGTCCACCGCGTCCAGCTCGGCTCCCTCGATGACCTCACGGGCGACCAGCGCGTGCGCGGGCGCCTCGTCGAGATCGAAGGGCTCGGTCGTGAACTCCACTCTCAATCGCACGCGCACAACCTAACGCCCGGTACGTGCCTGCGGGCACCCCTCCCGCCCACCACCTGCCCATAGCCGGCAGACCCCGAGGCCGACACTGCTGCCGACCCCTGATCACACCGCTCGCGCGAACCTGCCGGCCCCCCACAGGCCGGCGCGGCACGCACCGCCTCCAGCCCCCTTCGCCGCAGGGCCCCCGGCCGGCACTCCGACCGGATCACCCGCGAGCGCACGAGCACGCCCGCCGACGGGAAGAGCAGCTCACCGTCAGCTTCGCCCCTTGCGCAGGAAGGTTCGCAGGCGCTGTTCGGGCCAGGTGTTGATCACGTCGGCCGGGGTGAGCCAGCCGCGCTGGGCCGTGCCGATGCCGTAGCGCATGTTGGCCAGGTGGGGAACGGCGTGGGCGTCGCTGTTCACGGCGAAGCGCACGCCGTGGCGGCGGGCCCGCAGGATGTCCTCGTCGCGCAGGTCGAGACGGTCCGGGTGGGCGTTGATCTCCAGGGCGGTGCCGGTGCGGGCGCAGGCGGCGAAGACCGCGTCGAGGTCGGCGTCGATGCCGGGGCGCTTGCCGAGGATGCGGGTGGTGGGGTGGCCGATGATGTTCACGTACGGGTTCTCGCAGGCCCGCACGAGACGGCGGGTCAGGGCGTCGCGGGCCTGGTTGAAGTGCGAGTGGACGGATGCCACGCACAGGTCGAATCCGGCGAGGAAGTCGTCCGGCCAGTCCACCTCGCCGTCCGGGCCGATGTTCAGCTCGGTGCCGTGCAGCAGACGCAGTCCGCCCCGCCGGCCCCGGGTCGGACAGGTGCCGTCGAGTTCGCGCACGCGGGCGCGCTGGGCCAGCATCCGCTCGTCGGTCATGCGCTGCATCGCCATGTCGGGCGCGTGGTCGGTGATCGCGTAGTAGGCGTAGCCGCGCGCGGCGGCCGCCTCGACCATCTCCTCGAGCGGGGCGAGTCCGTCGGTGAGGTCGGTGTGGGTGTGCAGGTCGCCGCGGAGGTCGGACTCGGCGACCAGGGCGGGCAGTTCGTCGCGCAGCCCCGCCTCGATCTCGCCGCGGTCCTCGCGCAGGGTCGGCGGGATCCAGGGCAGTCCGAGACGGGCGTACACCTCCTCCTCCGTCTCGGAGACGATCTTCTCGCCGGTCTCGACGTCGAAGAGGCCGTACTCGGAGAGCTTCAGCTTGTGGTGGACGGCCCGCTCGCGGGTGCGGATGTTGTGGGCCTTGGAGCCGGTGAAGTACTGGAGCGCCGCACCCCAGGAGTCGGGCGGCACCACGCGCAGATCGACGTTCAGGCCCTTGGTGGTGCGCACGGCAGTCTTCTTCTCGCCCGTCCCGATCACCTCGGTGACGTACGGCAGCCCGGTGAAGGCACGCATGATCGGCGCCGGATTCGTCGATGCGGCGAGGATGTCGATGTCGCCGATGGTCTCGCGCACCCGGCGCAGCGAGCCGGCGTAGGCGCACCGCTTGCAGCCCGGCACCCGGGAGAGCGCGCCGACGATGTCCTCCGCCAGGTTCATGGCTACGTCGAGCTGGACGCGGCCACCCGCGGACTGCAGCAGCTCGATGCCGTGGAGGATGTTCTCCTCGGTCTTCGGCCCGAAGCCCTTGAGGTCGCGCAGCCGCTCCTGGTGAATGGCCTCGGCGAGTTCCTCGACGGAGGAGATGCCCAGCTCCTCGTAGACCGTGAGGGCCTTCTTGGGGCCGAGCGTGGGGATGGCCGTCAGCCGCCGTACCCCGGCGGGGATCTTCGCCCGCAGTTCCTCCACCGCCGAGACGCTGCCGTTGTCGAAGTACTCCAGGACCTTCTGGGCGATCGACTTCCCGACGTTCGGGATCTCCTGGAGGCCCTTGAGGTCGAGCTTGGACACGTCGGCGTGATGGCCGCCGACCGCGCGCGCCGCCTTCTCGTAGACGCGTGCCCTGAACGCGTCTGAGCCAGTGATCGAGATCAGGTCCGCGTACTCCTGGAGCAGGGCGGCCACCTCGTCGTTGGACCGGGCCACACCTCCAGGGTAGGCACACCGACGGACATGCCGCCCTCCCGCGTAGAGCAGAAGAAGAGCAGCTCACCGGGAGGGGATCGGGACGTGGCAGGGCAGAGGGTCAGACGTGTCAGGGGTACGGCGGTGGCAGCGGCGGCGATGGCCGTGCTGACCGCGTCACAGGCGCCGGGGGCGACCGAGGCGCGGGCAGCCATGCCGGTGGAGCGGCCCGCCGGGCACGCGCCGAGCGTGTCCGGCGACGCTCCGTACCGCACGGACCTGCCGCCGCTCGCACGCAAGCGTGAAGGCAAGGCACAGGCGGTCGGCGGCGCGGTGCCCGCCACCGTCTTCGCCGCCTACCGGCACGCCGAGGCGGAGCTCGCCCGCACCGCGCCCGGCTGCGGGCTGCGGTGGCAGCTGCTGGCGGCGATCGGGCAGGTGGAGTCGGGGCAGGCGGAGGGCGGCCGGGTGACCGGCGACGGCACGACCGTGACGCCGATCCTGGGCCCACGGCTGGACGGCGGCGCCTTCGCCGTCGTTGCGGACACGGACGGCGGTGCGTACGACGGGGACGCGGTGTACGACCGTGCGGTGGGGCCGATGCAGTTCATCCCGTCGACGTGGGCGCGGTGGGGTGCGGACGGAAACGGCGACGGGCGGCGCGACCCCGGCAACGTCTTCGACGCGGCGCTCGCGGCGGGACGCTACCTGTGCGCGGCCGGGGGTGACCTGTCCGACCCGGCGGGGCTGGAGCGGGGGATCCTCGGCTACAACCACTCCGCGCGGTATCTGCGCACGGTCAGGGCCTGGTACGCCTACTTCCTGGAGGGGCACACGGTGGTGCCGGACGGTTCCTCGGAGGGCTCGGATTCTCCGGATTCGCCGGTACGGCAATCCTCGACCCGCCCCGAGCCGACGCACCCGAAGCCCACGCCGAAGCCGAAACCGTCCCCGCGCCCGAGGGCCACCCCGTCACCGACACCGTCCGCTCCCGCCTCGCCGAGCCCGGCCAACTCCCGCCCGGCGACCGGGAGTACGCCGGACCCCGTCGTCCCCACCCTCCCCCTCCCCACCGGCAGCCTGCTCCCCGCCACCGGCCCGCTGACCAGTAACAGCGCGGACTCGATGGCCTCCACCCCCTCCACAACCGCGGCTACCGGGCGGTAATGTCGCCACCCGCCGGGTCGGGACAGCCCGGTGGGAGAGCGCGAAGGGGCCCTCATGGCGACGGACATGCCTGCGGAGACGGAGTCCGCCGACGAGCGTTGGCGGCGCATGTGGAGTCACCGGGAGCAGTTGCTCAAGGTGGCCCGGCGCCGGTCGATGAGCCCGGAGGACGCCGAGGACGCGGTGCACGAGGCGATGCTGCGGGCGGCGGAGCGGCCGGACCTGGACGACGAGCGGCTCGGCGCGTGGCTGACGACGGTGACGATGCGGCTGTGCGTCGACCGGTACCGGCAGGTCAATCGGGAGGCCGAGGTCCGCACCAGCCCGACGCTGATCGCGCCCGGTCCGGTGCCCGTCGAGGAGGCGGTGTGCGACCGGGCCGAGGCCAAGTGGCTGGCGGTGCGCAGCGGGGAGCTGCCCGCCCGGCAGGCGGAGGCGCTGCGGCTGAAGTCGCAGGACCTGGACGTGAGCCAGGTCGCCGTGCGGATGGGCCTGAGCTACCGCACCGTCGAGTCCCTCCTCGCCCGCGCCCGCCGGACCCTGCGCAACTCGCTGGCGGCGACGCTCGGTTTCGCGCTGTTCCTGTTCGGCAAGGGCCGCCTCAAGGCGACCGGTAAGGCCCAGGCGGTGGCGGTCGCGTCGACTGCGGCGACGCTGGTGGTGGCGGGGTTCGTGCTGCCGTACACGCTGGACGGGGGCAGGCCGGGCCCGGCTCCCCGGCCGGCGGCCTCCCCCGCGTCGGGGCAGCGGGTCGAGTCCGTACGGCCCTACAGCGCGGGTCGGCCGACCGCCGCCCCGCACGCCCGCGCCCTCCCGGCCGCCTCGACGGCACCCGGGCCGAGCCCCTCCGCCGACGCCCGCTCCCTGCTGCCGCTGTCCGTGCCACCCCTGCCGAAGGCGTCCCTGTCGGCCGTCCCGGACGTCCCGCATGTCCCCGAGGTCCCGGCGGTATCCGCCCTGCCGAGCGTGCCGGACCTCCCCGAACCGTCACTGCCGACCCCCTCGCTCACCGCCCCGGCCCCCTCCCTCACCGCCCTTCCGTCGGTCCCGTAGATCCGCGCGAAAAAAGTTCGCCCCCTTCGCGACGGACGCCCCGCCCCTCCCCGTAGAGCAGATGTCGGAGCTGCTCCACGGGCCGAGAGGTGGACCGGATGGGTGTCGAGATCTGTGTGGAAGGGCTGACCAAGTCCTTCGGCCACCAGGTCATCTGGGAGGACGTCTCGCTGACGCTGCCCGCCGGGGAGGTCTCGGTCCTGCTCGGCCCATCGGGCACGGGCAAGTCGGTGTTCCTCAAGACGCTCGTCGGTCTGCTGAAGCCGGACCGCGGCTCGATCATCATCCAGGGCCGGGACATCACGAAGCTCCGCGAACGCGACCTCTACGAGGTGCGGAAGCTCTTCGGCGTGCTGTTCCAGGACGGCGCCCTGTTCGGCTCGATGAACCTGTACGACAACATCGCCTTCCCGCTGCGCGAGCACACCCGCAAGTCCGAGAGCGAGATCCGGCGCATCGTGCTGGAGAAGATGGACATGGTCGGGCTGATCGGGTCGGAGCGGAAGCTGCCCGGCGAGATCTCCGGCGGTATGCGGAAACGGGCCGGGCTGGCCCGGGCGCTCGTCCTCGACCCCGAGATCATCCTCTTCGACGAGCCGGACTCGGGCCTCGACCCGGTCCGGGTCGCCTACCTCAACCAGCTCATTGTCGACCTCAGCGCCCAGATCGACGCGACTTTCCTGATCGTCACCCACGACATCGCCTCGGCCCGCCAGGTCCCGGACAACATCGGCCTGTTGTTCCGCCGCGAGCTCGTCATGTTCGGGCCGCGCGAGGAGCTGCTGGCCAGTGACGAGCCGGTCGTGCGGCAGTTCCTGAACGGCCGGATGCAGGGTCCGATCGGCATGGCGGAGGAGAAGGACGCCGCGCAGGTGGAGCAGGAGCTGGCCCAACTGGGTGACGGCACGCGGACTCCCGGCAGCCAGGCCCTGACTCCCCGCCTGCTGCCGGGGCCGGGCATCACCCGACCGCCCCGGTGGGAGGCGATCGCCCGACGGGAGGCCGAGCTGCGGGACCGGAAGGCGGTGGCGGACGCATGAGCCTGTCACCGACCGGAGCGCTGCGGCACTCCGGGAACCTGTTCGCGATGGCGCTGGACGTCGTGCGGACCATTCCCCGACGGCCGTTCCAGGCAAGGGAGTTCATCCAGCAGGCGTGGTTCGTGGCGAGCGTGACCATCCTGCCGACGGCCCTGGTCTCCATCCCCTTCGGCGCGGTGATCGCGCTGCAGATCGGCAGCCTGACCCGACAGCTCGGCGCCCAGTCCTTCTCCGGGGCCGCCTCGGTGCTGGCGGTACTGCGGGAGGCCTCGCCGATCGTGACCGCGCTGCTGATCGCGGGCGCGGGCGGCACGGCGATCTGCGCGGATCTCGGGGCGCGGAAGATCCGGGAGGAGATCGACGCGATGCAGGTCCTCGGCATCGACCCGATCCATCGCCTGGTGGTGCCGCGCGTGCTTGCGTCGATGGTGGTGGCGGTGCTGCTCAACGGCCTGGTGTCGGTGGTCGGCGTGGCCGGCGGCTACTTCTTCAACGTCGTGCTGCAGAACGGCACTCCGGGCGCCTACCTGGCCTCCTTCACCACGCTCGCCCAGCTCTCCGACCTGTGGGCGGCCGAGATCAAGGCGCTGGTGTTCGGGGCGATCGCGGCGATCGTCGCCTCCTACAAGGGACTTACGGCGAAGGGCGGCCCGAAGGGTGTGGGCGACGCCGTGAACCAGTCGGTTGTGATCACCTTCATGTTGTTGTTCGTGACGAACTTCGTGATGACCGCGGTGTACTTCCAGGTCGTCCCGCAGAGGGGCTGAAGCATGACGCTGTTGAACCGTCTGGAGCAGCTCGGCTCCCAACTCTCCTTCTACGGCCGCTCGTTGGCGTGGACGGGTCGCACCGTGCGCCGCTACAAGAAGGAGATCCTGCGGCTGCTCGCCGAGGTGAGCTTCGGACGGGGCGCGCTCGCGGTCGTGGGCGGCACGGTCGGTGTGATCGCCTTCCTCTCGTTCTTCACGGGCACGGAGGTGGGCCTGCAGGGCTACGCGGCCCTCAACCAGCTCGGCACCTCCAACTTCGTGGCGTTCCTGTCGGCGTACTTCAACACCCGGGAGATCGCCCCGCTGGTGGCGGGCCTCGCGCTCTCGGCGACGGTCGGCGCGGGCTTCACCGCCCAGCTCGGCGCCATGCGCATCAGCGAGGAGACGGACGCCCTGGAGGTCATGGGGGTGCCCTCGCTGCCGTTCCTGGTGACCACACGGATGATCGCCGGGTTCGTGGCCGTCATCCCGCTGTACGTGATCGGCCTGCTGTCCTCCTACCTGGCCGCCCGCACGATCACCACCGACTACTACGGCCAGTCGGCGGGCACCTACGACCACTATTTCCACCAGTACCTGCCACCGGTCGACGTGCTGTTGTCCTTCGGCAAGGTGCTGGTCTTCGCCGTCCTGATCATCCTCGTGCACTGCTTCTACGGCTACTACGCGAGCGGCGGCCCAGCGGGCGTCGGCGTGGCGGTGGGCCGGGCCGTGCGGACCTCGATCGTGGCGATCAACGTCCTTGACTTCTTCCTGTCGTTGGCGATCTGGGGCGCCAACACGACCGTGCGGATCGCGGGGTGAACCGTATGAGGGTGCTGAGACTGCGGCTGTACGGCGTGGTGTTCCTCGCCGTGCTGACCCTGCTGCTGTCCCTGTCCGTCGCCGTCTACCAGCAGGCGTTCACCCCGGCCGTGCGGATCAGGCTGGAGGCCGACAGCCTGGGCAACCAGCTCGACCCGCGTGCCGACGTCAAGCTGCGCGGATTGCTGGTCGGGGAGGTGCGCGCGGTGCACTCCGACGGTTCCAGGGCGACCCTGGACATCGCGCTCAAGCCCGAGTACGCGGCCGACATCCCCTCGGACGTGCACGCCCGCCTGCTGCCCAAGACGCTGTTCGGCGAGAAGTACGTCGACCTGGTCGCACCCGCCCGCACCGCGTCCTCCTCAGCTCGCCCCATCCGCGCCGGCGACGTCATCACCCAGGACCACACCCGCGTCGGCATCGAACTCCAGCAGCTCATGAACGACCTGCTCCCGCTGCTGCGCACCGTGCAGCCCGGCAGGCTCAACGCCACCCTCTCCGCCTTCGCCGACGCCCTCGAAGGCCGCGGCGACCGGATCGGCGACAACCTCACGCGCGTGGAGGCCTATCTGCACCGCCTCAACCCCCATCTGCCGTCCCTCACCGAGGACTTCGCCCGCCTGGCCGACGCGGCCGAGGTGTACGGCGACGCGGCACCGGACCTGATGGACATCCTGCGCAACACCGTCACCACCAGCCGCACCCTGGTCGAGCAGCGGGACCGGCTCTCCCAGGCACTCACCGCGACGGCCGGTGTCGCCGCCACCGCCGACGACTTCCTCTCCACGAACGGCGACCGCCTGATCACCCTCGGCCGGGTCTCCCGCCCGACCCTGGAGCTGTTCGCCCGCTACTCCCCCGAGTACCCCTGCCTCCTGGCCGGCCTGGTCCACGAGGAGCACGCGTCCGAACAGGCCTTCCGGGGCGGCAGGATGCACATCACGCTCGAAGTCGTACGGCAGCAGGGGGCGTACGAGCCCGGCGAGGAACCACGTTACGGCGACCACTCGGGCCCGAACTGCCGTGATCTGCCGAACCCTTCGGTCCCCGCACCCGGTGTCCACCTCAACGACGGTTCGAAGCGGGGCAGTTCGTCCGGGCCGCTCGCCGGTGTCTCCGCCACCCGCGCCGAGCAGCAAGCCATCGGCTCGCTCGTGTCGCCGGTCATGGGCGTGCCCGCCGACGAGGTGCCGCCGGTCGCGACGCTGCTGTTCGGGCCGATGGCACGCGGGACGGCGGTGAGTGTGGCATGACGACCTCACACGCCCGGCAGACCGCCGCGCCCCTCATCAAGTTCAGCCTCTTCGCGCTGGTGACGATCGCGGCGACGGCCCTGCTCGCCGCCACCATCGTCAACGTCTCCTTCACCCCGAAGCACACCTACCGTGCCGTCTTCACCGACGTCACCGGCCTGGAGAAGGGCGACGACATCCGCGTCGCCGGGGTGCGGGTCGGCGAGGTCGAAGGCATCCGGATCAAGGACCGGACGCTGGCCGAGGTCAGCTTCAGCGTCAGCGCCGACCGGTCGCTGCTCACCAGCACGCACGCCGTGATCCGCTACCGCAACCTGGTCGGACAGCGGTACGTCGCCCTGACCGAGGGCGCGGGCGACGGCACCCGGCTCAAGCCCGGCGCCACCATCCCGCTGAAGCGCACCCAGCCCGCCCTGGACCTCAACGCCCTGCTGAACGGCTTCAAGCCGCTGTTCGCCGCGCTCAGCCCGCAGGACGTCAACCAGCTCGCCACGGAGATCATCCGCACGCTCCAGGGCGAGGGCGGCACGGTCAACAGCCTTCTGGTGCACACCGCTTCACTCACCACCACACTCGCCGACCGCGACCGGCTGATCGGATCGGTGATCGACAACCTCAACACCGTGCTGGCGACGCTGGACAAGCGCGGTTCCCGCTTCTCCGATCTGCTGAAGCAGCTGCGCCGGGTGATCTCGGGGCTGTCCGCCGACCGCAAGCCCATCGCCGACTCCCTGGTGAACATCGGCGACCTCACCGACGCCACCTCGGGACTGCTGACGGACGCCCGGCCGCCGCTGAAGGACGACATCGCCGGGCTGGCCGACCTGACCGGAACCCTGAACGACAACGAGACGACCGTGGAGGGCGTCCTGAAGCGGCTGCCGAACAAGCTCAACGCCCTGACGGGGACCGCCTCCTATGGCTCGTGGTTCAACTTCTACCTCTGCGACTTCGACGGCCGGATCGTGCTGCCGAAGACCAGGCAGGTCCTCACGCCGGACCTGCGCGTGGCGAGGGCGAGGTGCGGATCGTGAGCCGCACAAAGCGCCCGGAACCCCTCATGAAGGTCCGCATCGACCCGCCGAAGCTGCCGAAGCTCCGGCTGCCCCGGCGTGCGCCCCGCCCGCGCAAGCCCGAACCGCTGATGAAGGTCCGCATCGACCCGCCGAGGCTTCCGCGGATACGCATCCGCCGCCCGCGTCTGATCCCGTTCCGTGAACGGAACCCGGTCGTCATCGGCGCCGTCGGCCTCACCGTCCTCGCGCTGCTGACGGTGGCAGCCTTCAACGCCGAGAGCCTGCCGTTCATCGGCGACGGCAAGACGTACAGCGCGGCCTTCTCGGAGGCCGGCGGCCTCAAGCCCGGCGACGAGGTGCGCATCGCCGGTGTGAAGGTCGGCAAGGTCGAGAGCGTCGATCTGGACGGCGACCATGTGAAGGTCACCTTCAAGGTCAACGGCGACCCGGAGTTCGGGACTCAGACCGGCGCGGCGATCCGCGTCAAGACGATCCTGGGCGCGAAGTATCTCGCCCTGCTCCCCAAGGGGCCGGGGCAGTTGAGGAGCGGCAGCGAGATCCCGCTCGCGCGCACCGTGTCGGCGTATGACGTCGTGCAGGCGTTCAGCGACCTGACCACCACGACGGAGAAGGTGGACACCAAGCAGCTGGCGAAGGCGCTGGACACCATCTCCACCACCTTCCAGGACTCCCCCGCCGAGGTGCGCGCCTCCATCAAGGGCCTGTCCCGGATCTCCCGGACGGTGGCCTCGCGCGACCAGGCCCTCGGTGAACTCCTCGACCACGCGAACGGCGTCACCGGCGTACTCGCCGACCGCTCCAAGGACTTCACCGCGCTGGTCGAAGACGGCGACAAGCTGTTCAAGGAGATCAGCAGGCGGCGCGAGGCGATCCACAAGCTGCTGAAGACCTCCGCCGCGCTCGGCATCGAGCTCTCCGGCCTGGTCGACGACAACGAGAAGGAGATCGGGCCCGCCCTCAAGGGCCTGAACGGTGTGGTGCAGATGCTCGAACGCAACCAGGCGAGCCTCGACCGCAGCGTCGAGCTCCTCGCGCCCTACGTCCGGGTCTTCACCAACACCCTCGGCAACGGCCGCTGGTTCGACTCCTACGTCCAGAACCTGGTCGCCGCTCCGGTGGTCCCGCGGACGGGAGGCACCCGGTGAGGAGGAAACTGGCCCTGGTGAACGTCGTGGCACTGATCGCCGCGCTCACCTACGCGCTGTGGCCCAGCCCTCAGAAGGTCCATGTCACCGCGTACTTTCCGCGCACCGTCGGCATCTACCCCGGCTCGGACGTCCGCGTCCTCGGCGTGCCGATCGGAAGGGTCGACCGGATCACGCCGGAGGGCGACCGGGTGCGGGTCGAGCTGGAGTACGACGCCGACCGCAAGGTCCCCGCCGGAGCGCGGGCCGCGATCATCAACTCCTCGGTGGTCAGCGACCGTTATGTGCAGCTGCTGCCGGTGTACCGGAAGGGGCCGGTGCTGCGGGACGGTGCCGTCATCCCCGAGTCGCGCACCGCCGTACCCGTCGAGCTGGACCGGATCTTCGACAGTCTGCACACCACGGCCGAGGCGCTCGGCCCCAAGGGCGCCAACAAGGACGGCTCGCTGTCCCGGCTGCTCGGCGTCAGCGCCGACAACCTCAACGGACAGGGCGAGAACCTCAACCAGACGGTGCGGGACCTCTCACAGGCGGTGACCACGCTGTCCGACGGCCGGGGGAACCTGTTCGGCACGGTGCGCAACCTGCAGGTGTTCACGGCGGCGCTCGCGTCCGACGACAAGAGCGTGCGGTCGTTCAACACCAGCCTCAGCGACGTGGCCGGGCAGCTCGCGGGCGAGCGCAAGGACCTCGCGGCGGCGATCGCGAACCTGGCGACGGCCCTCGGTGACGTGTCCGCCTTCGTGAAGAACAACAAGAAGACGCTGACCTCGGACGTGAAGGGCCTCAGCAAGGTGACCAAGGTGCTCGTCACCGAACGCGCCGCACTGAACGAGCTGTTGGAGGTCGCCCCCACCGGCCTGTCCAACCTCAACAACACCTACAACCCGTCCTCCGGCACCCTCGACACCCGCAACAACGCCGAACAGGCCCAGGATCCAGGCTCATTGCTGTGCTCGGTCCTCAAGACGACGGGGGACGAAGGCGGCAGGAACCCCGACTGCAAGGCGCTGAAGAAACTCTTCGACTCCCTGCCGAAGCTGCCGCAGGCATCGCCTGACTCGGCGGTCAGCGGCACGGTCGACCGGACGCTCGGCGGAATCCTGGGGGCGAGCGCATGAGCATACGACGCACGGCAGGGGCCCTCGCCTGGGCGGCGGCCGGCTCACTGCTGCTGTCCGGCTGCGAGTTCAACGGCTGGTACGACGTCCCGCTGCCCGGCGGCGCCGCCGACGACGGACACGCGTACCACGTCACCGTCGAGTTCCGGGACGTCCTCGACCTGGTGCCGCAGTCGGCGGTGAAGGTCAATGACGTGACCGTGGGCGCGGTGGAGAAGGTCCAGCTCGAGGGCTGGCACGCACGCGTACGGCTGCGGGTCGCCGACTCGGTGAAGCTGCCCGCCAACGCGGTCGCCGAACTGCGCCAGACCAGCCTGCTCGGCGAGAAGTACGTGGCACTCGCCCCGCCCACCGGCACCGCGGCCGTGGGCCGGCTGCGCGACGGCGCCCTCATCCCGCTGTCCCGCAGCGGCCGCAACCCCGAGGTCGAGGAGGTGCTCTCCGCGCTGTCCGCCCTGCTCAACGGCGGTGGCGTCGCCCAGCTCAAGACGATCACCGTCGAGCTGAACAAGGCGCTGGACGGCCGCGAGAACCGCGTCCGGTCGCTGCTCAAGGAGCTGAACACGTTCATCGGCGGCCTGGACGACCAGAAGGCGGACATCGTCCGCGCCATCAAGGCCGTCGACCGGCTCGCGGGGCGGCTCGGCAAGGAGAAGAAGACCATCGCCCACGCCGTCGACACCATGCCGCCCGCGCTGAAGGTCCTGGCGGACGAGCGAGGCAAGCTGACCAGGATGCTCACCGCCCTGTCCAAGCTCGGCAGGACGGGCACCAAGGTGGTCAACGCCTCCCACGACGACACCGTCGCCGACCTCGAGCAGCTCCGGCCGATCCTGCGCCAGCTGAACAAGTCGGGCAACGACCTCCCCAACTCCCTCGAACTGCTGACCACTTACCCCTTCCCGCGCAACGTCGTGGACGCGATCAAGGGCGACTACGTCAATCTCCACCTCACCGCGGACCTCGACTTCGCCGACCTCTACGGCAACCTGACGGGTAGCAACTCCATTGAGGGCAAGGGAGGTTCGAAGGCGCCTGGCACCCCGAGCACGCCGGGCCTTCCCGACGTTCCGTCCGTCCCGAGCCTGCCGAGCGTGCCGACGCCGACCGCGCTGCCGAGCACACCCGCCCTGCCGACTCCCTCCGCCTCCTCCGGTGGCGGCGGCGTGCTGTGCCCGCCCGTGTGCACCAGCGCCTACTCCTCGCACGCCCGCGCGCCCGAGGGGATCGACCTCGCGCTCGCCGAGCTGATGCTGAAGGGGGTGCAGCCGTGATCACCCGTACGGTCAAGGCCCAGTTGCTGGCCTTCGCCACCATCACCGCCGTCGGTGTCTCGTACGTCGGCGCCGATTACACCGGCCTCGTGGACGACGTCCTGGACCGCGGCTACACCGTGCGGGCCGACTTCGCCGACTCCGGAGGAATCTTCACCGGCGCCGAGGTCACCTACCGCGGGGTGCCGGTGGGCAAGGTCGGGGCGTTGCGATTGAGCGGCTCCGACGGGGTCTCGGTCGCCCTCGACATCAAGGACGGGGCGCCGCGCATCCCGGCGGACACCCTCGCCGTCGTCGCCGACCGTTCGGCGGTGGGCGAGCAGTACGTCGACCTCCAGCCACGGTCGTCGAAGGGCCCGTACCTCCTCGACGGCAGCGCCATCCCGCGCGAGGACACGCGCGTGCCGCTGCCCACGACGGACCTGGTGCTCAGCCTGGACCGGCTGGTGAACTCGGTCGGCAAGGACGATCTGCGGGTCACCGTCGACGAGTTGGGCAAGGCGTTCGCCGGCACGGGCCCGAACCTGAGCCGGCTGGTCGACTCCGGCAACGCGCTCGTGGAGTCGGCGTCCGACTCGCTCCCGCAGACCGTCTCGCTGATCGAGGACTCCCGGAAGGTCCTCAAGACGCAGGCCGACCAGGGGTCATCGATCAAGTCCTTCGCGCACGATCTGGCGCTGCTCACCGCGCAGTTGAAGTCGAGCGACGGGGATGTGCGGAGGCTGATCGGCACCACGACACCGGCCGCGCAGCAGGTCGACTCCCTGCTGAAGTCGACCGGGCCGCGCCTGTCCGTCCTGCTCGCCAACCTGATCAGTGGCGGGCAGGTCACCCTGGCCAACCTGCCCGGCGTGGAGCAGGCCCTGGTGACCTTCCCGGCGCTGGTCGCGGGCAGTTACACGGTCGTCCCCGGCGACGGCACCACCCACTTCGGTCTGGTGGTCAACGCCGACGACCCGCCGCCCTGCACCCAGGGCTACGACACCACCCGGCGCGACCCCTCCGACACCAGCACGCGCGCGGCGAACACCGACGCACGCTGCACCGCCCCGCGCGGCGGCAAGACGTCGGTGCGGGGCGCGCAGAACGCCCCGGGCGCGCGGTCCGCGTCCGGCGGCGCGGACCAGGCGGCGTACGTCACGCCCTACGACCCGGAGACCGGTACCGCCACCGGCCCGGACGGAAGGCCCGTCGAGATCGGCTCGACGGGCGGCCAGCAGACGGTGTTCGGAAAGGAGTCGTGGCAATGGCTGCTCGTCGGCCCCATGGCATGAACGGCAGGGCACTCACGGTCGGACTCGTCGCGGCCACCGTCCTGACCGCGGTCGCCGCACTCTGGCTGGGCCTGCGCCTGCACGACCGGCAGGCGACGGAGCAGCGCCGCCAGGACATCCTGGCCGCGGCCCGCCAGTCGGCGCTCAACTTCACCTCGCTCGACTACCGGCACTACGGCCGGGACAGCGCGAACGTCCTCAAGGGCGCCACCGGCGACTTCAAGAAGCAGTTCGCCGCGCAGACCGGCCGGCTGACCCAGCTTGTCGCCCAGAACAAGTCCGTCTCCGAGGGCCGGGTCCTCGACGCCGGCATCGTCCGCTCCGACGCCCGCTCGGCCCGCGTTCTGGTGGTCGCCGACAGCAAGGTGACCAACACCGCCGCACCCGAGGGTCAGGCGCGCACATACCGGCTGCAGCTCGACCTGGTCCACCGGGGCGGGCGCTGGCTGACCTCCGACGTCGAGTTCGTGGGCTGACCCGCCCCCCTCAGTGAGGAGTACGACCATGGCGAACACGACCTCCCCCGCCCGACGGACCATGTCCGCGGCCGCCCGCGCGGCCGCCAAGCGCGCCAAGCGGGCGGAGCAGCTGAAGCAGCGGACACCTCAGCCGCAGGAACCGGGCTCCGGGCGCACGGTGGTGATCGAGGTCCCCGACGGCTGGGACGACCCGCCGGAGCCGTCGCCGGACGACCTGGAATCCCCGGATGACCGGGGGACGGGGCGTCCCTCCCGACGGCGGCTGCTCACCGTGGTGCTCGGCGGCCTCCTTGCCCTCGGCCTGGTCGCGGTCGCGATGCTCGGGTGGCAGTACCGGGAGGACAGGCGCGCGGAGGCCGCGCGGGGCGAGGCGCTCACGGCCGCGCGGCAGGCGGCACCGGTCGTGCTGTCGTACGACTACCGGCATCTGGACCGGGACTTCACCCGCGCGCGTCAGCGGCTGACCGGGAACTTCCGGGACGAGTACCGCAGGACCACCGGCACGGTCGTCGGGCCGACCGCCGCGAAGTACCACGGGGTGGTGAAGGCGACGGTTTCGGCGGCCTCCGTCGTTTCGGCCTCGCCCGACAAGGCCGTCGTGCTGCTCTTCGTCAACCAGGTCACCGAGAGCACCCAGGTCTCCGGCTCCCGGCTGGACCTGAACCGGGTGCGCATGACGATGACCCGAGCTTCCGGAGGCTGGAAGGTGAGCGCCGTCGACGCCCTCTGATCAGGCCCTTCGCTCTGCCCCCGCACGCGACGTGCGGGGGCAGCCGTGTGTCCGCGGTCTTGACAGTGCTCCCGAAAGAGAGGCAGTCTTCCACTAGACAAAACTTAATTTCCACAATATGGAATTCTGCTCAATGGAAGGAGCGCCGACCCCCATGGGCTTCGCGGACCAGCGCTTCAACGTCAACCTGTCGATCCTCTTCACGGAACTCCCGCTGCTGGAGCGCCCCGCGGCCGCCGCCGCGGCCGGCTTCACCGCGGTGGAGCTGTGGTGGCCCTGGGTCGAGACCCCCACGCCCGAGCGGTCCGAGCTGGACGCCCTGCGGAAGGCGATCGAGGACGCCGGTGTCCGGCTCACCGGTCTGAACTTCTACGCCGGACGGCTGCCGGGCCCCGACCGCGGCGCCCTGTCGATCCCGGGCGAGGAGTCGGAGCGGTTCCGCGCCAACATCGACGTGGCCGCCGACTTCGCCCACTCGCTCGGCGCCACGACGCTCAACGCCCTCTACGGCAACCGCGTCGACGGCGTCGACCCCGCCGAGCAGGACGCGCTGGCGCTTGAGAATCTCGTCCTCGCGGCCCGGGCGGCCGACCGGATCGGCGCGATCCTGCTGATCGAGGCGCTCAACAAGCCCGAGTCGCCGCGGTATCCGCTGGTGTCGGCCCCGGCCGCGGTCGGGATCGTCGACAAGGTGAACCGGGCGACGGGCCTGGACAACGCGCGCTTCCTGATGGACCTCTACCACCTGTCCATGAACGGCGAGGACCTGCCGGCGGTGATCGAGGAGTTCGCCGCTCGGACCGGCCACGTCCAGATCGCCGACAACCCCGGCCGCGGTGCGCCCGGAACGGGTTCGCTGCCGCTGGAGGACCTCCTCGGCCGGCTGAAGAAGGCCGGCTACGACGGCTGGGTGGGCCTCGAGTACAAGCCGGGCGACCGTCCGAGCTCCGAGGCCTTCGACTGGCTGTCCCGCTGACCCCCTGCACTGAGAGGCACCCGAATGAGCAACCTCCCCAAGATCGCCTGGATAGGCCTCGGCATCATGGGTTCCCCGATGTCCGAGAACCTGATCAAGGCGGGTTACGACGTCACCGGCTTCACCCTGGAGCAGGACAAGCTGGACCGCCTGACCGCGGCCGGCGGCACCGCGGCCCACTCCGTCGCCGAGGCCGTCCGCGAGGCGGACGTGATCATCACGATGGTGCCCGCGTCACCGCAGGTCGAGGCCGTCTCGTACGGCCCCGACGGCATCCTGGACAACGCCCGCCCCGGCGCCCTGCTGATCGACATGTCCTCGATCACCCCGCAGACCTCCGTCGACCTCGCGAAGGCCGCCCGGGACAAGGGCGTCCGCGTGCTGGACGCCCCCGTCTCCGGCGGTGAGGCCGGCGCCGTGGAGGCCGTGCTGTCCATCATGGTCGGCGGCGAACAGGCGGACTTCGACGAGGCGAAGCCGGTCTTCGAGGCGCTGGGGAAGACCATCGTGCTGTGCGGTCCGCACGGCTCGGGCCAGACGGTGAAGGCCGCCAACCAGCTGATCGTCGCCGTCAACATCCAGGCGTGCGCCGAGGCCGTGGTCTTCCTGGAGAAGTCCGGCGTGGACCTGAGGGCCGCGCTGGACGTCCTCGGCGGCGGCCTCGCCGGGTCGACCGTGCTGGCGCGGAAGAAGGGCAACTTCCTCGGCCGCGACTTCAGGCCGGGCTTCCGGATCGACCTGCACCACAAGGACATGGGCATCGTCACGGACGCGGCCCGCACCGTCGGCGCCGCGCTCCCGGTCGGTGCCGTGGTCGCCCAACTCGTCGCGAGCCTGCGGGCCCAGGGCGACGGCGGCCTGGACCACTCGGCCCTGCTGCGGGGCGTGGAGCGCCTCTCCGGCGCCCCGGTCTGACCCCCCGACTTCCGGTCTGCTGCGGCGCCGACATCAGTCCTGTCGCGCCCAGGCGCCGCCGCGGACCGGAAACCCACGCACATCAGGAGAATCACGGACGGCCCGCGACCGTCGGACGGCCCGGATGAGGGGTGGCCGGCCGGCGGCGCGGGCGCGGCGAGGACCGCGGCGGTGTGCGAGCCAGTGCGGTGGTGAAGGGACCGGAACCTCCTTCTACGACCTGAGGGAAGGAGCCCCGGCCCCGTCGCGCCCACCGCGGTCCCGGCCATCCGAGAGGCGCCGGATGCGGAAGAGATCCGCATCCGGCGCCTCTCGCCGTTCCGGGTGCGCGGCCCTCGCTTCCGCAGGAGTCTGAAGACATGGCACATTCGACGGAACATCCGCATGTCGTGGTCCACGCGCCGGCCCTGGACGGCTCACGGCGGGTCACGGAGGGCGACAGGACGCTCGGCATCGCCACGCACCTGGACGACGTGTCCGAGATCCTGCGGCTGGCCGACCTCTACGTCACGGACGTCGAGGGAAGCGAACTCATCGAGTGGCAGGGCGGCGGCCCCGAGGACTGGCCGGGGCTGTCCGAGCACGACGAACTGGCGTGACCACGCACGTACACCCGGGGACGTAGGACGTCTACGCAAACCTCAAATCCAGCTCTGAACATGGGTCAACAGGCTTCAACCGCCCGTCCCCGAGGGCATATTCACGAAGCCTGGGACCCGCCGACACGGGGGCGGCGGGCCCCGGACACCGCGAAGGGCGGCTCACCCCGGTGGGGTGAGCCGCCCTTCGCCGTCTCCGCGGACGCCTCTGACCTTCAGCGTCAGACCTTCAGCATCGGGCCTTCAGCATCGGACCTTCAGCATCAGACCTTCAGCGTCCTGATCGAGGTCGGCGCGTGCCCCGGTTCGGTCGCGATCTCCTCGAACTCGACGACGTTGCCGATGTCGTTGGTGGTGGACATGGAGATGTTGGTGACCCGCTCCAGGATCGCCTCGACCACCACGGGGACCTGGTACTCCTGGGCGAGCTTCTTGGCCTGCTCGAAGGCCGCGCCCAGCTCCGCCGGGTCGGTCACCCGGATCGCCTTGCAGCCCAGGCCCTCGGCGACCTTGACGTGGTCGACACCGTAGACGCCCAGTTCGGGCGAGTTGATGTTCTCGAACTCCAGCTTCACCTGGAAGTCGATGTCGAACGCCCGCTGCGCCTGACGGATCAGGCCCAGATAGGAGTTGTTCACCAGGACATGGACGTAGGGGATCCGGTGCTGCGCCCCGACCGCCAGTTCCTCGATCATGAACTGGAAGTCGTAGTCGCCGGAGAGGGCCACGACGGGCGCCTCGGGGTCGGCCTTGGCCACGCCGAGCGCCGCCGGGATCGTCCAGCCCAGGGGGCCCGCCTGGCCGCAGTTGATCCAGTGGCGGGGCCGGTAGACGTGCAGCATCTGGGCGCCGGCGATCTGGGAGAGGCCGATCGTGGAGACGTACCGGGTGTCCGGGCCGAAGGCCTTGTTCATCTCCTCGTAGACGCGCTGCGGCTTGATCGGGATGTCGTCGAAGTGCGTACGGCGCTGGAGGGTCGCCTTCCTCTCCTGGGCCGCGGCCGCCCAGGCGCTCCGGTCCGGCAGCATGCCTGACGCCCTCAACTCCCGTGCCACCTCGACGAACTTCTCCAGCGCGGCCTTGGCGTCGGAGGCGATGCCGTAGTCGGGTGCGAAGATCCTGCCGATCTGCGTCGGCTCGATGTCGACGTGCACGAAGGTGCGGCCGGCCGTGTAGACGTCCAGCCTGCCGGTGTGGCGGTTGGCCCAGCGGTTGCCGATGCCGAGGACGAAGTCGGACTCCAGGAAGGTCGCGTTGCCGTAGCGGTGCGAGGTCTGCAGGCCGACCATGCCCGCGTTCAGCTCGTGGTCGTCGGGCAGCACGCCCCAGCCCATCAGCGTCGGCACGACCGGGGTCCCGGTCAACTCGGCGAACTCGACGAGCAGTTCGCAGGCGTCCGCGTTGATCACCCCGCCGCCCGCCACGATCAGCGGGCGCTCGGAGGCGTTCAGCAGGCCGATCGCCTTCTCGATCTGGGCGCGGGTGGCGACCGGCTTGTGGGCCGGGAGCGGCTCGTACGTCTCCGGGTCGAACTCGATCTCCGTGAGCTGCACGTCGATCGGCAGGTCGATCAGGACCGGCCCCGGGCGGCCTGAGCGCATGAGGTGGAAGGCCTGCTGGAAGACGCCCGGGACCTGCGCGGCCTCCAGTACGGTGACCGCCATCTTCGTGACCGGCCGCGCGATCGAGGCGATGTCGACGGCCTGGAAGTCCTCCTTGTGGATCACGGCGGTTGGCGCCTGGCCCGTGACGCACAGGATCGGCACGGAGTCGCCGATGGCCGAGTAGAGCCCGGTGATCATGTCGGTGCCGGCCGGACCGGACGTGCCGACGCAGACGCCGATGTTGCCCGGGCGGGTCCTCGTGTAGCCCTCGGCCATGTGGGAGGCGCCCTCGACATGGCGGGCGAGGGTGTGGGTGATGCCGCCGGAGGCCTTGAGAGCCGCGTAGAAGGGGTTGATCGCCGCGCCCGGCACCCCGAACGCGTCGCGGACGCCCTCGCGCTTGAGGATCTCAACTGCCGCACGGGCAGCGGTCATACGTGCCATCGAGTACTCCTGCCTCGGCTGTCGGATTCGCACTCCCGTCGCGCCCTGCGGTGAGCTTCTTCCGTATAGCGGAAAGTAAATTCTACTATCTGGAAGCAATCTAGGTGGGCGAGGGAGGGCCGTCAAGAGCGGGCCGGGGCAGGCGAAAGGGGCGCCACCGGGACCCGGGTCCCGGTGGCGAAGGCCCGCATGGCGCTGCGCAGTTGGCCCCTGGCGGCCGCGGCGGGGACGTTGTGCCCCTCGACGTCCCCGACGATCAG